>DAOTUA010000254.1:0-54998 GCA_034437355.1 Anaerolineae bacterium
GCTGACCGTCGCGGCAGGTGTTCCGCAGCAGGCATCGCCCTCACCAGTGAAATCGGTGCTGCATACGCCCGTTTCCGGCAGGCAAAGTTGCACATCGCGGGCCGCTTCCCAATCCCCGACCAGTGCCGCCACCACCGAGCGTACCTGCTCGTAGCCAGTCGCCAGCAGAAAGGTCGGCGCACGCCCGTAACTCTTCATGCCGACGATGTAGAAATCCTTCTCCGGGTGACGCAGTTCGGCCTCGCCATGCGGCGGCACCGTTCCGCAGGAGTGAATGTTGGGGTCGATCATCGGCGCGAGTGTTCGGTTGCTTTCCAACGATGAGTCTACGTCTAGGCGCAGTTCGCGCAGCATCGCCAGGTCGGGCCGTGCCCCGGTCGCCGTGATGACTTCATCGACGTTTACGGTCTGTGAACCGTCGGGCGTCTCCCCGGTGACGATGACGCCGTGTTCAGCCGCGCCGATTTCGCGTACACGAAACGGCGACAGAATGGTGATGTTACCGGCATCTATATGCGCTTTGACACGATCTCCCAGCGCACCTCGTGCGGGCAGAGCATCGTCCTCGCCCCCACCGAACACACGCTTGAGGTTCGTACCCCGCATCGCCCAGGTGATCTGCGTGCCGGGACAGTCGGCCTTGAGCTGTGCCAGTTCCAGCAGCGCGTTAATCGCGGAGTGCCCGCTGCCGACCACCATCACCCGCCGGTCGGCGTAGCGTGCACGAGCCGTGCCGAGAATATCGGGAATACCGTAGGTGATGCGCTCTGCATGACGCCCTTCGCCAATCGCGGGCAAGCCGCCGGAACCGAGCGGATTCGGTTGCTGCCACGTACCGCTAGCGTCAATCACTGCCCGCGCTTCGATCAGTGTTTCGCGTCCGTTTCCATACGTCACGTGCAGCATGAAGGGGGCGTCATCGCGTCCGGCGTCCTTCATCTTGTCCACATCCCGGCGGCTGACCGCGATCACGCGGGCGTTCAGGTGGATGTGATCGCGCAGCAGTTCGGCCAGGGGTTGCAAGTACCGTTCCACCAGTTCGCCACCGGTGGGCAGATCATCAGCGGGTGGCATCTGCCAGCCGTGACGTTCCAGCAGTCGTACAGATGCGGTATCGACGGTAAACTCCCAGGGCGAGAACATACGGACATGCGCCCAATCGCGGACGTTTGCACCGACTTCAGCACCGGCTTCAAAGATAACCGGCATTTCACCACGTTCCAGTAAATGCGCCGCCGCCGCCAGCCCGACCGGGCCAGCACCGATTATAGCTATGGGCAAATTTGTCATCAGCTTAGCTCCTCTCAATCTTCGCTTTTGAATAGAGTTGTTAACGAATGTCTTTCATGGTGAAGCGGCAAGTCGGTTTCCCGTGACATTAACCACCCACCGTATTTTTGCGATAAAGCAAACAAAAAAAGAGAACACGCTCTAGAACAACGACGCAACCCGTGCCTTATACCACGCCACCGCTTCATCACACAGACAATAGCTCATCGCCGGGCCTTCGATAGTGCCGCAGATCAAACCAGCATCGCGCAGCACCTTGAGATGCTGTGAAACCGTTGCCTGTGCCAGCGGCAGCACATCTACAATATCGCCGGTAAAGCACTGCGGATTGTCACTCAAGTAGCGCATGATCTGCATCCGTGCCGGATGACCGAGAGCTTTCATCATTTGTGTGAGGCGTTTTTGATCGGCAGTCAAGTTGTAGGTTTTGGTTGGTACAGCTTGTTTTGTTCTCATAATCGTATTTTTACGATAAAATGGCGGCGTTGTCAAGTGTAAGGAATAGATCCTGTTTGGTTCGCCTTTGAACTCTAACCGATTTCCAGTTAGCATTGACCGTATTATCCACGTAACCTAGAGGAAAACCCCATGCAAGCAGTCGTTGCCAGAGACGGCAAACCTACGCTGATCGAACGCCCCATCCCACAACCCAAAGCGGGGGAGTTGCTCGTTAAAGTCAGCGGGACGGCCATCAACCGGGCGGACTTGATGCAGGTTAGCGGCAACTATCCGCCGCCCCCCGGCGCACCGGAAACGCTCGGCCTGGAATTTGCCGGCGAAGTGGTCGAGGTCAACGCGCCGGGCAACCCCTTTGCGCCCGGCGCACGGGTGATGGCTCTGGTTGGTGGGGGCGGATACGCCGAATATGCTGTCGTGCGGGCCGACCACGCGCTGCTTGTACCCGATAACATGAGCGATCCCGCCGCCGCTGCCACCATGGAGGCTTTCCTGACAGCCTATACCAATATGTTTGATGTGGGCCGCCTGGTTGCCGGCGAAACGGTCTTGATCCACGCGGGGGCTAGTAGCGTTGGCTTAGCCGCTACCCAGATGGCAAAGGCCATCGGTGCCCGTGTGATTGTCACGGCGAGCGCCGCCAAGCACGACATTTGTACTGCACATGGCGCGGACCTGTGCATCGACTATAAGACGCAGCCTTTTGTCGATGTCGTGCAACATCACGACCCGGACGGCGTAGACCTGGTATTGGAAATGGTCGGTGCGCCCTACTGGGACGGCAATATGCAACTGCTCAAAAAGTGGGGGCGGCTGGTTTTCATCGGCTTGATGGGGGGCAACGAACACCAGATCGACTTTCGTACTATCATGAAAAAGCGGCTTAGCATTATGGGTAGTACGCTCCGAGATCGTGACGACTGGCGTAAATCAGACTTGATCCGCCGTTTTGGTGAGTGGGGGCTGCCGTTGCTGCGCGAGGGCCAACTCAAAGCGACTGTCTGGCGAACCTTACCGTTATCGGAGGTCGCTACCGCGCACGACCTCATGCGCAACAACGCCAACGCCGGTAAAATTGTGTTAACAAACAATACTTAAAAAGGATACAGCTTGCGCCGTTCGCGCTATCAACGCTACTTAGATAGTCTGATCAAAGCCTTCACCGGCTTGTCAAGATTGACATCAGCTATCTTATCGGACCCCATCCGGCGGCTAGAACTCTCGCTTATATTCCTGCTGCTATTTCTCATTATGGGGGTTGTGGGGTATATGATTATCGAATCGCTGAGCGTATTAGATGCGCTTTACATGACGATCATTACCGTGTCCACGGTCGGCTATGGGGATATACTGCCGTCCTCGCAGCAAAGCCGCATGTTTACAATCTTGCTAATCTTACTGGGTATTGGCGCGGCGACCACTGCTGTTAGTAGCGCGATAGATGTTTTTGTGGGCCAACGGTTATTAGGGGCCTTACGTCAAAGGCGAATAGAGGAGACGCTAAAAACCATGCAAAACCATTTTATTGTGTCTGGATATGGGCGCATTGGGCAACAGATCGTGCGCGATATTCTCGTGCGGGGTGAGAAATGCGTAGTGATTGATACCGATACAAAAATACAGCGTGATGAGTTCTTAATGGATGAAAACATCCCGTTTATCGTGGGGGATGCAACCGACGATGCCCTGCTCGAACGCGCTGGCGTCCATCGCGCACGCGGGTTTGTCGCCGCGTTGCCATCCGATGCCGATAACGTGCTGGCGATTCTCACGGCGAAGGGGCTTAAAGAAGACTTGTTCATTGTGGCGCGAGCCTCGAATGTTACGTCGGAAAGCAAATTGCGCCGCGCCGGGGCTAACCACGTCATCAGCCCGTATCAGGTCGGCGGTCATCGTATGGCGATGGCCCTGCTACGTCCCGCCGTCCATGATTTTATGAATCATCTGTCCGATACCAGCGATGCGGAATCCTACGAAATCGGGCAGATCGATGTCAACGTTGGGTCGCGGTTGGTCGGTCAAACCCTCATTTCCTGTGATCTGCGCTCGGTGCGGGAGTTAACCATCCTGGCGATTGTTAAAGACGGTCAGCTACAGATCAACCCGCCGCCGACATGGGAATTTGAACCCGGCGAACGGCTGGTGGTGATTGGCCCGCCGGAAGCTATCTACTCAATTGAAGAAGTCAAGCAGGATGATATTTAACCTCAATATGACGCAGCGCATCACCAAGCGAATATTTCCAAAACGTGATGACTCAGGTAAAGATTAGCATATCTTGGGGTTTCACCCCACACCCCACCCCTTTTTCCAGAAAAAGTGTAACGACTCAGCCTGCCCCCCACCACGACGCTAAAGCGCCACTCCTCCCCCACTATCGCCACTTTAGCGGCGGGAGGTAGGGGTATTTAGCACCTTCGGCTATGTTCACCCTGCTCTGATCGGGGTGTGTTCAAGCGAAGGAACTGAGTTGTAACAACTATTTTTGTAAAAATCGAAGATTTTCACAGCTAAAGTTTTGGTCAAGCTTTTGCAAAAGCTTGTGGGGGTTCAGGGCGCAAGCCCCTGATTAGTTACCCCAAAACATTGAAATAGGTCGGTTGGCTTGATCTATCTTGCGTTGTTTCTATTGGAGCGTGTAATATAACGATATCTTATTTTTTTCTTTTTCAGGTGGCAGATGAGCGTACCACAAAAAAGTAAAGCCAATTACATTCGAGGCTACGACCTCCGTGAGCAAATTGGCGAAGGTGGGTTCGGGGCCGTCTATCGGGCCTATCAACCATCGGTTGGGCGTGAAGTCGCCATTAAGATCATCCAGCCAGAATATGCCAATCGCCCGGATTTTGTGCGGCGTTTCGAGGCCGAAGCGCAGATCGTCGCCCGTCTGGAGCATTTCCACATTGTGCCACTCTACGATTACTGGCGCGACCCGGACGGGGCCTACTTTGTGATGCGCTACCTACGCGGCGGGACTGTGCGCGATATGCTCGGCGTCGGGTCGTTGCCTTTGCCGTTGGTGCTACGCATCGTTAGCCAGATGGCCTCCGCGTTGAATGTCGCACACCGTAATAACGTTATCCACCGCGATATAAAACCCGATAACATTATGCTAGACATCGACCAAAACGCCTACCTAGCGGATTTTGGTATCGCGAAGCTGTTGGAAGATGGTTATACCGATGTCGATACCCAGATGATTGTCGGGTCCCCGGCTTATGCCTCCCCAGAACAAATCCGATCGCGCCCGGTAACCCCCTTCAGCGACCAGTACAGCCTGGGTGTGTTGCTCTACGAAATATTGGCGGGCGCTCATCCATTCGGGGACATCCCTGTTACGGCGATGTTTGCTAAACATATTGAAGCCCCCTTGCCGAGCATCCGGCGGCATCGTGACGACCTCCCGCCGGATATAGACACCTTACTGCGCCGCGCTACCCAAAAAGAACCCGACGACCGTTATCCGACCGTCCAGGAAATGGCGCTGCATCTTCGCGACATCCTCACCGATTCCGATGTTATCGCTACGGTGATTGGTGGCAGCCCGCAGGGTAGCACCACCGTAAAATTTGACGTGACGCCCTCCCGCCGCGAAACGGTCGAATTGGCGATGGAGTGGGACGAGGTTAGCAATCCGTTTAAGGGGTTGCGGGCGTTCCAAGAGGCCGATAGTGCCGACTTCTTCGGGCGGGAAAATTTGGTCGATCAGTTGGTCGGTCATCTGCAAACGCCAGAGAAACGGTTCCTGGCACTTGTCGGGCCAAGCGGAAGCGGTAAGTCCAGCGTGATCAAAGCCGGGTTGATCCCAGCGATAAAAGCGGGTCGCTTGCCGGGGTCGGAAGCTTGGTTCGTGGTGGAGATGTTCCCTGGGGCCTACCCTCTCGAAGAACTAGAGGCGGCCCTGTTGCGCGTTTCTGTGCGGCCTGTCGATAGCCTGCTGGATGTACTAAAGCAAGGGCCGGATGGCCTGAAAAGTGCCGTCGATCAGATCATGCCGCAGGATGAGTCCGAATTGTTGCTGTATATCGATCAATTTGAAGAGGCTTTCACCTTTGTTGAACAGGAAAACGAACGCACTCAATTGTTAGATGTTATCCTGGGGGCGGCCACCGCACCCGATAGCCGCGTGCGGGTGGTGGTCACCCTCCGAGCCGATTTTTACGATAGGCCCTTGCTTTACCCGCAATTTGGCGAGATGTTCCGGCAAAACACCGAGGTTGTGCTGCCGATGAACCGTGAAGAACTCGAAGCGGCTATCACCGGCCCCGCCGAAGCTATCAAAATGCGCGTCGAACCCAGTCTGATCCAGGCGATTGTTAGCGATGTCGAAGGCCAACCGGGGGGGCTGCCGCTGCTACAATATGCCCTCACCGAACTCTTTGAACGGCGCGACGGTCCCATCCTGACGCTGCAATCCTACACAGAAATTGGTGGTGCTTTAGGGGCCTTAGCCCGTCGTGCCGACGACATCTACATGCAGCTAGATGAGCAAGATCGCGATACCACCCGCCAGCTATTTCTGCGGTTGGTCACGTTGGGGGAGGGGACCGAGGACACCCGCCGGCGCGTGCTACGCAGCGAGTTGATCTCGTTGGCAGGTGATGACGACGCGATGGAGCGCACCGTCAACTTATTTAGCCGCTATCGCTTGCTGACACTGGACCGGGACGCCAATACCCGCGAACCCACCGTTGAGATTGCCCACGAATCCCTGATTCGTGAATGGTCCAAACTTCGTGACTGGCTTAACACCAGCCGCACCGATATGCGAATGCAACGCCGCGTCATGGACGCCGCCACCGATTGGGAACGTTACGGCGAAGATCGTAGCTACCTGGCACGCGGCGCACAGCTAGAAACTTTTGAGAAATGGGTGACCATCACCGATTTACAACTGACCAACCTCGAAAAACGCTACCTGAGCGCCAGCATCACCCGCCGCGATGAAGTGCAGGCTGCCGAAGCCGCCCAGCAAGCCCGCGAAAAAGCCCTGGAAACGCGCAGCCGTAATATTTTACGGGCGTTAGTGGCGGTGCTGGTCGTGGCGCTGGCTGTAGCCATTGGCTTGAGTGCCTTTGCTCTGCGTGCGCGGAACGACGCCCAACAAGCCGCCACCATCGCCGACCGTGCCGCCGAGTACAGTCGCAGTTCGAGCCTTGCTGCCCAATCTCGGCTGGCGTTACTCAACCGGGATGTTGACCTCGCCGTTACCTTGGCACTAGAGGCTAACCGCATCGACAACCCCCCACCGATTGCCCAAAATATGCTCTTTGACGTGGCCTATGCCCCCGGCACCAGCTACTTTTTGCGCGTTGCCGAGACGGACATCAACGCGGCAGTGACCCTAAATAACGGCGATGTCGCCTTCGCTGCGCGTAACGGTCAGGTGGGGGTATGGTCGCCGGTATCCGGTGAGGTGCGCATATTGGTTGCACCGGGCGGGGCCACCGCGACTACCTTAGCCGCCAACCCATCCAGCAACGAAATCTTGGTCGGGTTTGGTGATGGCGCTTTGATGCGCTTTGATGCTGCGACCGGGGATATGTTGGCGCAGTTCGGCGTTACGACGCTTGCGGGCAGTAACAGCGTGACCGCTGCGATCTTCAGCCGTGATCTGTCGTCGGCCTTTGTTGGGCTACAAAATGGTGACTTACTGTTGTTGGACTTTGCTAGCGGGGAGGTTCGGCAAAGATTCGGCAGTGAGGCGGACGGCCACGAAGGGGCCATTACCGCTATCCGACTTTCACCAGATAACCAGACCCTACTCACTAGCTCCGTCGATGGTACCGTCCGCCTGTGGGATTTACCCGCTGGCGGCCCGCGCTTCACCTTGGGGCAGCATAGTTCCCCGGTGCGCGATGTCGCCTTCAACCCGGATGGGACACAGTTCGCCAGTATCGCGCAAAATGGCGAAATTTTCTTGTGGGATACGATCTCCGGCGAGCTAGTACGCCGATTGCAGCAAACTACCGGTACGTTATGGAGCCTGGCCTATGGGCCAGATGGGACGATCTTGACAGGCGGGCAAGATGGGCGGCTGCGTCAGTGGGACGTAATGACGGGCGATCCGCTAGCGACCTACCAGGGCCACACCAACACCATTCTTGATATTTCGCCATCAACTGAGGCTGGGAACGTTGTCACAGCTGCCGCCGATGGGACACTGCGCGTCTGGAATTTCTATAACCGTCAGCTTGCCTATATCGTGGAGGATACCGGTAGTACACGCGGTGGCGTGTTCTCGTTGGATATTCACGATGGGACCGTAGTAGCCGGGGGCGCATTTGGGAGCTTGAACCTGTACGACGCGCTCACCGGGGAAAAAGACACTGCCGCCGATCAACGCATCGTCACCTTCAATACATCCTTTACTAAACTGACTTTTGTCCGTGAAGGGACGCAGGTTCTAACTGGCTCATTAGATGGTGGCCTTAATTTATGGGATATTGCCACCGGGTCACAGGTTGGGTCTTTTGGGCGTCATCGGGGCGCGGTCCAGGCATTGGCGGCCCACCCGCAAGCCCTAGAGTTTGCCTCCGCTAGCCGTGACGAAACGTTGCGGATCTGGGATTTAGCCGCTGGTGATGAACTCATACGCCTGGTCGATGGTGAGTTCACGGTAACATCACTCGCGTATAGCCCAACAGGGGATGCCTTGCTCGCCGGTACTGCCGATGGAAACTTGGTACTGTACGATACCGACGCCTACGAGCCGATCTACACCATCCGAGGGGCTTTTGAGCGTGAGGTAAGCGCCGTTGCTTTCGATACGGACGAATTGCGTTTTGCCGCCGGGTCATTGGATCAAACCGCCAAAGTTTTTGACCGTGCCAGCGGGGATACCATCCAACGATTGTTGGGCCACGAGGACCCCATCCAGACCGTGACGTTTTTTACCAATGTCGATGGATTGCTGACCGCCTCTGGGAATGTGTTTGCTGATGATGTCGATGTGAGCTTGCGCCTGTGGGATATCTCAACTGGGCAGCAATTGAGCCGCTTTGGTGACGAACACACACAGGAAATCAACGATTTGGTGTATAGCCCCGAAGATAACGGGCTGATAAGCGCCGACGGAAACAGCGATATCATACGGTATAATATGCTCTCACTACCCGAATTAATTGCCTTTACCGAAGCCAACCGTTATGCCCGTCCGTTAACTTGTGGCGAGCAAGCCCTATACGACCTGGATCGGGGCAATTGTCCGTAACCATTAGAATAAAATCTGTTTTGCTGGAGGCTGTGTTATATGCGTAGAATTTTTCTGTTTGGCGTGCTGGCCCTCTTGCTAGCCCTGCCGATGAGCGCCACTGCTCAAGAAACCTATTGCAGTACCCTCAACCGTGCCGATTGTGCCCTATATTACCGCACGGGCCAATCTCTGCCGGAAAGTGTCTCGTTTAAGATGATCAGTGAATTTGACATCGGTTTCGGCTTCGAGGCCTTAACCTTTCGTCTGAATGCCACCGGTAGTTATCTATATGATGCCGATGTGTTGGCCCCTTACGATTATTTCTTCAATAATCCAGATGAGGTCGCTCTTGAAGATTTATCGCTAGCCGAATTTACGGACCTGATCGAGGCACTTATCACCAGTACCGATGCCGATCTGCAACTCTCTCTTGAGGTCCCGTCAGAAATTTCTCAGAGCGATTTTATCTCTCCGCTAGAGATCGGTTTGTGGTATGTCGATGGCGTCGGCTACATCAACCTGACCCCGCTTGGCCTTGCCCTCTCGGACCCGACCCTGGCTGGGACCTACGGCTTCGACCTGATGGATGCGCTCAATTTCGGCTTTAACCTGTTTGATGAGGACGACTGGCAAATGCTGATGACCGAAGATGAGCTAGCCGACCAAACCCTTCAAACGGCGTCTACGCCTCTCAAAGAGCAACTCACCGTTTATGAAGCAACCACCATCCAACGCCAACCGGATAATAACAGTCTGGCGGTTTTCCAAACACAAGTCGAACTGCTGCCGCTGCTAGCGTTGCCGTCCTTCCGCGATGACATTTTCGACAGCCAGACAACCACCACCTTGTCTCGTGATGATGTCGATGCGTTTGCCGATGCGCTCGCCCAATCTATGGTGACGGACGGCCTGTTTATCGAAGAAACCATCAACCCGGATACAGGGTACACCACGCGCATTGATCTGCGAATGGATGTAACGATTGATAGCGACACCTTCACCGAAACGTATTCGCAGCAAACGGGCGATTATACGACGTTTGGTACTGGTTTTGGTTCGTTTGATGTGGCCTTTACTATCACTATCGACCGTTTCCAGTTCGAGCAAGTCGGGCCGATCTCCCCGCCATCGGACGCCGACCGCATTTCGCTGTTCGAGCTATTCGCTCTAATGGGTGAGCTATAACCATAGCATCATGTGCACAAAACAGACGGGCGCTTTCCGATCAGCGCCCGCTTTTTCTTTCACGTCTTTTTCACCCGTTGCATTTTTCGCATAGTCAAAGGTGTGAACGAGGCAGATCAGGGAACGATAACGATGTGTACCTGACCGGGGCCGTGCATACCATGGATCAACGTTTGCGCAATATCCGCCGACTTGGACGGCCCAGAGATCACCGCAATATTACTATTGGCGGTTAATTCGGCTGTGGATTGCATGGCATAAAACGTTTCAATATCCGGCAAGATACGATCCGCTTTCAACACGGCAATATGCACCAACGGCAATAGCGACGCTTCGCGGGTCTTGCCCGGACCGCTGATAACGACCACGCTACCAGTTGCCGCGAGTGCTGCATCTGCGCCCGTAATACCCACACGCACGGAATTGTCGCGTAGCGGTGCCGGGGTTACATTCGCTTCAGCGAGTGCATCCGACAACCCATGAACCGGGATATGCTGCGGGTCCCACATCATCACGGACAGATCGCCGTTTAGCAGGCCCATCATCATTTCAAGTGCATCACTATCGCTGTCGGCCTCATGAATATTGCACTTCACAGCGATAGCTTCCTCGATGAACCGCGCACGCAACGCTGCTGGGGTTGTATCTTTTAGATTGGTAACGGGTTTACGCAGCGGCGTTTCCGGTAAGTCCGGGAACGGATCGCGGGCTGCCCGCAGTCTGTTCAAGATATTATCGCGGCTACTTGTCGCCATGATCACCACCTCCGTTAGCATTTTGCTGCCGGCGTTCTTTCCATAATTGGCGGAACGGCTTATCGGCAAATGTGGGGAAGTCGCGATATTTGCTCCAGTTAGAAATGGGTGGCGGCAGGTGATTACCGGTAATCTGCTGGCCCAATTTTGCAATTTTGCCACTCATCCCAAACAAGGCCGGGTTACTATTGCCCACCCCCCACAACTTGATCGCAACGTCGTAAGCTGTGTCGGTGTGCCCGGCTTCTACCAGGTCACGCCGTAGGTCTAGTAACATACGCGGGATGTCAATATCTACCGGGCAGGCCGTTTTACATGCACCGCACAAACTTGATGCGTTCGGTAGGGGCGTCGCATTTTCTAAGCCGGTCAGCAATGGGGTTACCACCGCACCAATCGGACCACCGTACACCCACCCGTAAGCATGGCCGCCAGTCGATTGATAGACCGGGCAGGCATTCTGGCAGGCCCCGCACCGGATGCACGCCAGCGCCTCGGCATAATCTGTCTCGTAGATGCCAGAGCGTCCATTATCTACTAATACGACATAAACATGCTCTGGGCCGTCCTGCTCATCATCCCGGCGCGGCCCGTTGATCATATGCGTGTAGACGGTCAACTTCTGGCCAGTGCCGGCCCGCGATGCCATCTGCGTAAGCGTGCTGTAATCGTCCAGCGTTTCCACCATTTTTTCGATACCGACGACCGCCACATGCACATTCGGTAAGCTGGTGACCATGCGCCCGTTGCCCTCATTCATCACCAGGCCGATGGTACCTGTTTCCGCGATGATAAAGTTACCGCCACTGATGCCCATATCCGAACTTAAAAACGCTTCTCGCAGGCGCTCGCGGGCGAAACGTGCCATCTTGACCGATTCCTCATCGCCCTCATACCCATTTTTGCGGAACACTTCCACAATAGACCGCTTTGTCTTGTGGATAACCGGCGCGATGATATGCGAGGGCGGCTCATCATTAAGCTGCAAAATCCACTCGCCCAAGTCGGTTTCGATGACCTCAATAGCGGACGCTTCCAAGGCGGTATTCAGCCCGATTTCCTCCGTGATCATCGACTTGGCCTTGGTAATCATCTTTACATCGTGCTTGGCGGCAATGTCCAGCACATGGCGCTGCGCCTCATCTGCATCTGCCGCCCATAAGACGGTCATACCGTTGGCCTGCATGTTGGCTTCCGCGCGTTCGAGCAACTCCGGCAGTTTACGTAAAGCGCGGCGCTTGGCCTCCGCCGCTTGTGCCCGCAGCGCGTCGCCGTAATCTTGCCCGTGGGCATAGATCATCTTTAGCCGTTTGTTGTGGGCCGTGGTCGTCCCCTTGTTGACGGCAGCCTGCTGCTCTTTATTGTTGATGCCGATCTCGGCAAGCGACACAAATTGGTTTGATTGAACTTTCATAATAAGCCATCCTGATAAAGCCTAATTAACAAATAGCATATGTTGGTTTGGCGCTAGATAATCTACTCAGGGCTAGTCGCTACTGGTGGGTCTAGGCTGCTTTAGGCCGTCCGCCAATACATCGATCACATGCCGGACCCGTTTTTGCCGTCCAGTTTTGGATAACCCGCCGTTCATGTGCGTCATGCAAGAAACATCCCCCGTCACGATAGTCTGTGCGTCGGCATCCTCAATATGATTCATCTTTCGCTCTAGCATCGCCCCAGAAACATCCGCCATCTTAATGGCGAATATCCCGCCGAACCCGCAACATTTGTCATGTTCGGTGAGGCTAGTTAGCTGCGCATTATCAATATTAGCCAGCAATGTTCGGGCAGCCGACCCCAGCCCAAGCTGGCTCATCCCGTGGCAGGCATCATGCACGGCGAAAGTGTGAGGGGCTGGTAGGGCCGCGCCGATGTCCTCAATCCCCAGGCCATCGACAATGAACTCGGTGATCTCCCAGGTTTTGGCCGCCGCCGCGAGTGCCCGTGCTTGCCAGTCCGGGTCATCCTCGAAAAGACGCGGGTACTCGTGACGAACCATCGTCGCACACGACCCGGACGGCGTGACGATCACCTGTGCATCGTCAAAAGCCTCTAAGAACTGCCGTGCGACCTTACGCGCTTCCATATGATACCCGGAGTTAAACCCTGGCTGGCCGCAACACGTCTGCGCCTGCGGGAAGTCCACCTCACAGCCGAGATGCTCTAACACATCCACAACGGACATGCCCGTCTGTGGGTAGAGCATATCCACCATACAGGTGACAAACAATGAGACCGTCTTCCCCATGGGGGACTCACGTTCGGGTAAGTGAGACATATCTCTAAAGGTCCTATCTATTTCAGGTTGGTATCGAAAAGTCAAATGCTGAGTAGCGGGTGACAAAGGTTGATTATAATATTACCAGCATCATCTATACAACTAAATTTCAAGTGTGGTAGGGCTTGGAGTGAAACCCTAGAAAATGATCGAATTGCAGCAACTAGCAATAAGATTATACTGACACATTTATTTATTTTTGTTTGTCAAAATAGCTAAGCACCACACTACATTTATATTGTAGCATATTCTCTGATCATATGCTGTTACTTTTGTCTCAAATGGGATATCGAAATTGGTTGAAATCCCCCACCACTATCGGCGCTAAACGGCGGGAGGGAGGGGGTTTTACGCCGTGTGAACTCAGTTGAGGCTCGCTGATGATCGCGATCTTCTCCACATCCCAACAGACAATCTAAGCAAATGCTTACTTCTAAAGCCCCCAAAAACGGCATTTGGTGATATATTACGAATGTAGCCCATAACCCAGGACCAACACGAATGACAACCCGATTGCCGCTTTTCCCTCTCAATACTGTTCTGTTCCCCGGTATGCCCCTCAGCCTGCATATCTTCGAGGACCGTTATAAACAAATGATCAACGCCTGTATTGCGGATAAAATACCCTTCGGCGTTGTGTTGATTGCAGAAGGTATAGAAGCGTTGGGTCCATTGGCACAACCGCATCTGATCGGATGCACCGCCCGAATTACCCAGGTCCAACCTTTAGGCCAGGGGCGGATGAACCTGGTGGCGATGGGGGAGGACCGCTTCCGGGTATTGGAACTGGACCAAGAAAGCCAGACGTATCTCGTCGGACGGGTAGAAATGAACCCGATGCAAACATCCGATACCGCCAAGCTAGCCAATATCGGCGGTCAATTGCGGGTGCAGGTATTGCGCTACCTTGAGATTTTATCTCAGGCGGGGGATGTTCAATTCGACCCGGATCAAATCCCGGATAGAGCGATGACCCTCGCGAATTTTGCTGCCTTCTTGCTCCGTGTCGAAGGTAGCGAAAAACAAAATCTGTTAGAAGCTACTAGCCAATTAGCGTTTTTACGGGCGTTACGCTCGTTATACAACCGAGAAAACGCCCTGCTAGAGACAATGATCAGATACGACCAACGCGAACAAACGAACGGCAACCCCGGCCCATTCTCGCTCAATTAAAACAGCATTCAGCTAGTGTTTACCGAACATTTATCCCCTTAGCGTTGATCTCGTTGGTTTGACCTGCTATTCTATAGTTGCTGGCAGACGTCATAGCATCTGCATGAACTGGATACGTCTGAGTGAATTGTTAGAGGACTGCTTCGATACCCACTTCGCAATATACATCGCTAAGCAAGTTTGAGAAGCTAAGCAGCCGCTCCCGTGCGTGGGGACCCCACCGCACCCGCTAGAGTGGCGTTTTTATTGCCCCTAACTTTTATCCCCGGCATTATCGACCGTATAAAATTCCAGTTCTTACACCATAAGGAGCTAGATTGGTAGCTAATACCGAAGTCCCGAACGAAAACATGGAGCAGAACGACCCAGAACTCATGAACGAGTTCGCCGCCCTGCTTGAAGAATACGATTATGATAGCCCGTATCGCGGGCAAATACTGGATGGTATTGTCATCCGTGCCGATGACCACGAGATTATGCTGGATGTCGGCCTGAAACGCGACGCATTTGTCCCCCGTACCGATATTGACCGGCTAGACAACAGCGTCGTTGACGAATTGGTCCCCGGCAAGGCTGTGCGGGCTTATGTCATGCAGCCGATGAACAGCGATGGCGACTTGATTGTCTCCATCAACAAGGGCTTAGAACTTGAAGATTGGGAGAGCGCCAATCGGATGCTAGAAAGCGACGATATTGTGGGGGTTACCGTTGTCGGCACCAACCGAGGCGGCCTGCTGGCTCGTTACAAGCGCCTTACCGGGTTTATTCCGATGAGCCAACTTGTCAGCATCTCCCGTTTTACATCCGACTACGAGATGAACGAGGCGAAAAACGATCTCGTTGAAGAAATGCTAGAGGTCAAGATCATCGAGGTAGACCGCCTGCGCAATCGCTTGATCTTCTCCGAACGGGCGGCACAGTCGCAAATCCAGAAGGTCCGTATGAATCAGCTTGATGTCGGTATGAATGTTGATGGGCGCGTGGTTGGCTTGGTCGATTTTGGCGCGTTTGTCGATATTGGCGGCGTCGATGGCCTGATCCACATTTCCAAGCTGGACCATCGCTTTGTGGAACATCCCGGCGAAATCCTGGCGATTGGCGATGAAGTCAAAGTCCGGATCGAAAGCATTGACGAGGAAAGTGAGCGCATCAGCCTGAACCGTAAGGTTCTCTTGGCGGACCCGTGGGAAACCCTGGAAGAAACCTACCAGGAAAGCGACCTGGTAACCGTCAACGTGACCAATATTGTTGATTTCGGCGTGTTTGTCTCTATGCCGAACGGCCTACAAGGGCTGATTCACGTTAGTAATATGCAAACGCTCGATACGAATAACCTGCGTAACGTGCTACGAGAAGGCGACGAAATTCTCGCCAAGATCATCAGCATTGATACGGACCGCCAGCGTATCGGCCTGAGTATTGACGATGTTTCGACCGAACAACAAGAAGCCTGGATGTTCGAGCGCCATGAAGGGGATAGCGACGTTGCCCCGGCCAACGAAATTGCTGCCGATGAGGTCGAAGCGGAGTAACCCCGCCAAGCGTCCACCGACGGCTATTCACAAGCACATGCTCCGGTTGAGTGTGTGCTTGTTTTATGTTTGACTTATCCAAAAAAGATGACCCTACGGAGGACCAGCCATGGCAAAGAAAAACAACAAGCGGCCTAACATGCAAAAACGCCAAACCCCCAAGTTTGCCAAAGCAACCGAGGCGTTCATCGAGCAAAATATTAGCCTGCTAGCGGCCCTTGCTTGGCGCGGGTACGAATTGGACGGGCGCGGCTTCGTGATGGTGACACTCCAGATTGGGCAAGACTTGGAAGCCTCTTACGTCGCCAAAACTGGTGGGCTATGGTCCATCCTTCAGCCGGATTTCCCCGAAATTGAAGCGATCATCCAGGAATACGACCCCAAGACACAAATTGCGCTCGTGATGCGTGTGCCGGATGCTGTCAATCTGGCGATTGTTACCCCGGATATGCCCCCACCGATTGCATTTGTACAACATGCAACCGAACTACCTTAGCCCACACACTAGAGGAAGGCGCTGTGCCCCTCGCCTGCGGCATCACAAAAGTTGGACTGTGTTTGATGCGATTGCCTTGGGATCGGCTAAGTTGCTGTTGCGGATATGTGTAACCCTCCGGTAGTATTTGAAAAAATCTGTCATAAAATAAAGGAAATATACAGTTTATGGAGTATCCACGTTGTAGCGGTATCCTGCTTCACCCAACGTCGCTTCCTGGGCGCTATGGCATCGGGGACCTGGGAAAATATGCGTATCGGTTTATTGATTATCTGGTCGAAGCAAACCAGAGTGTCTGGCAAGTTCTGCCGCTTGGCCCCACCAGTTATGGCGATTCTCCCTATCAATCGCCGTCTACATTTGCCGGCAACAGTAACCTGATTAGCCTCGACAAACTCGTTGAAGATGGCTACCTACAGGCGGATGATCTGAACGATGTGCCGGATTTTCCGACTTATTGCGTCGATTACGGTTGGATCATCCCCTACCACAACGAAAAGCTCCGGCTGGCTTTTCAACGCTTCGACCAAAACCCAACCGCTACTCACAAACAAGCCTACGACGCTTTTTGTGAGCAGAGCGCCGTCTGGCTAGATGACTACGCGCTGTTTATGTCCGTTAAAGATAGCTACGGCGGCAAACCCTGGACCCAATGGGATGACAACGATCTCGTCCACTACCAAAAAGCCGCCGTCGAAAAGGCCCGCCAAGCCCACGCCGATGACATCCGCTACTATAAGTTTATCCAATGGATGTTTCATCACCAATGGACCGCCCTCCGAGACTATGCCGCTGCGAATCAGATCGAGTTTATCGGTGATATTCCGATCTTCGTTGCACACGATAGCAGCGATGTATGGGGCAACCAGAGCTTATTCTACCTCCAACCAGACGGTAACCCCGAAGTGATTGCTGGTGTCCCGCCGGACTATTTCAGCGCGACCGGGCAACGGTGGGGCAACCCGCTTTACAAGTGGGATGTGATGAAAGCGAACGACTACGCCTGGTGGATTACCCGCCTCAAAAGTGTGTTTACGCTGGTGGACCGTGTGCGTATCGACCATTTCCGTGGGTTCGAGGCTTATTGGGAAATCCCCGCTACAGAAGAAACTGCCGTCAACGGTGAATGGGTCCAAGGGGCAGGGCAACATTTCTTCGATGTCGTCAAAGCTGAAATGGGGGAGTTGCCGATCATCGCGGAAGACCTGGGGGTTATCACGCCGGAGGTGGAACAACTACGCGACGACAACAACTTCCCTGGGATGCAGGTTCTACAGTTCGCCTTCGATGGCAAATGCGGGTCCAATACGTTTTTGCCGCACTACTACTCACGGAATACCGTTGTCTATACCGGGACCCACGACAATAATACCACGCTCGGTTGGTGGCACAGCGACGAAGCTCACGACGGGATAAAAACGTGTGTGGAGAAATACATGGGTGAAGATCGCGCCGACCTGGACAGTAACATTAACTGGGGTTTGATCCGCTTAGCGATCTCATCGGTTGCCGATACCTGTGTGATCCCCTTTCAAGATGTGTTGGGCTTCGGGGCAGATACTCGCATGAACACACCCGGCACCCAGGGCGGCAAAAATTGGTGTTGGCGCTTCGGCGTGGAAGAGTTCCATAACCCGGTGAAATGGGGCCTAAAAGATATGACAACCCTGTTTTCACGGGGGCGCGGCGATAAAAAGGAGCGCGTCAATTACTAGGTTCTGTTGACGTTGACGCAAGAATCAGTGCTTGTAGCAGCGTGCTGAAATAAGGGGTCGAGGGATGTAAATCCCTCGTGGGGGTGTAGGGGCAAAGCCACCACAAATCTATATGCCATTGCCCTGGGGAAAATGGTGGGACGTGGGATAAAACCTACAAAATATTGTGCATAGCGTAACAACGTTAAAATAGGCGATGTAACGTGCAACTCTTTTACTGTGATGACTTTGTTTTACCCCTGCCGCCGCAGCATCGCTTCCCGATGCGAAAATATACCCAACTGCGAGCGCGTATTCTCTCCGAGCAGGCCGCTACAGAAGCCGATATGCGCGTGCCGGGGGCCGTCACCGATGCGCAAATTTTGCGCTGTCACACCCCGGATTACGTGCATCGGGCTAAACACGGCCTGTTAACGCTACAAGAGGTAAGGCGCATCGGTTTCCCCTGGTCGCCAGAACTGATCGAACGCTCCCGACATTCATCCGGTGGGACGGTGGCAGCCTGCCTTGCTGCGCTCACCGATGGCGCAGCGGTCAACTTGGCGGGCGGCACACATCACGCTTGCCCGGATCACGGTGAGGGATTTTGTGTGTTTAACGATGCGGCTATCGCAGCCCGTATCATGCAACACGAACACGGCTTAGGGACCGTACTCGTGATCGACCTGGATGTCCATCAGGGCAACGGAACCGCCGCTATCACCCAGGATGACCCGACGATAGTCACCCTCTCAATTCACGGTGAAAAAAACTATCCGTTCCGCAAAATCCCCGGCGATATTGACATTGGCCTGCCGAATGACACCAGCGACGACCTATACTTACAAACCCTGGCCGATGTCTTGCCGGTGGCGCTAGCGCAGGCCCAACCGGAGCTAGCTATTTTTATTGCCGGGGCCGATCCGTTCGTCGGGGATCGTCTTGGTAAGCTCGCGCTGACTAAAGCCGGTTTAGCCGTCCGCGATCAGATGGTGTTCGACCTGTGCCACGCGGCGCGGGTCCCGGTGGCGGTGGCGATGGGCGGCGGCTATGCCCCCGATCTAACGGATATTGTCGATATTCACCTGCAAACCGTTCGGGTGGCGGCGGCGATGGCGTCCGCATGGGCGGCGCATCGCGATACCTAAACCCCACATGAACACGACGTACGGTATTCATGGCAAATATCTGTGTCGCTATTGTGTCGCTAACGTGCTGGCAGTAAGCTAAAACTACAAGTATCAAAACTAACTCACAGGGACGACGTTATGAAAAAAACACTGATCATCACCCTGCTTCTGATCGTGACTTTGACACCCCTCCAAGCACAGGGGAGCAGCCCGGCTAGCATCATCGCAGCCGACCCTAACCTGAGTGTGCTGTTCCAGGCGGCGGCGGCTGCCGGGCTGGAAGGTCGGTTGGCTGGCGATGTGACCGTATTCGCCCCAACCAATGGCGCGTTCGGGACGCTGCTCAATGACTTGGGCCTGACACAAGCGCAACTGCTGGCAGATACCAACCTGCTGCAAACGGTGCTGGCTTATCATGTCGTTAGCGGTCGCTTTTCCGTGGGGGATGTCCTCAATGCGGGTAGCGTAGACCTGACCACGCTTAGCGGCGAAACGCTCAATGCTGGTTACAGCAACAACCGGGTTCGGCTTAATAACGGGGCGGCGATTACCATCCAGCCGAACCGCTTTGGGGATGTGGGCGTCGTCCATGTGATTGATAATGTGCTGCTGCCACCGTCTGCCGCCTCCCTGACGGCCCCTGCGCCGCCTCAACTACCGGGTGTGGAAGTCGTGACGGCCCCGCCCAATACCATCCTGAGCGTCACCGCCTCCAACCCGGACCTGTCGCTGTTCAACTCGGCGGTTGAGGCGGCCGGCCTGACCGACACGCTCGCCGGGCCGGGTCCGTTTACCGCACTAGTCCCCACCAATAGCGCCTTTCAAACCTTCCTGACCGACCTTAGCCTGACGGAAAGCTCACTTTTGCAGGATACCTCGTTGTTACGCACCGTGTTGACCTATCACGTTCTGCCAGATCGGTTGCTGTACGATGACCTGTATACATTCGGTGCAACATCGCTTGGCCCGTCGGTTAACGGCACGCGCTTACAAACGAATCTTGTCACGCCTCAGACTGTGCCAACGGTTAACGGCGCACGCCTCGCCGTGAGCATACGCGGGAGTCAAATTATCCTGGCGAACGGAAGGGCGAGCGTCATCGCCACGGACTTTACCGCGCCTAACGGGGTGGTTCACTTGATCGATAATGTTATGGTGCCCTGATGACCTCTGAATACGATAAAGGCTTTACCACACTAGACGGCGAATATCAGATCGACGCGCTGCCCGTCTCCGGGCGGCTTCCCGGCTGGCTGGCCGGGACCCTCGTTCGCAACGGTCCCGGCAAATTTGAACTGCCGTCTCGCCCGTATAATCACTGGTTCGATGGGCTAGCGATGCTGCACCGCTTCACCGTCGCAGATGGGGCCGTTAGCTATGCCAACCGCTACTTGCACAGCCAGGACTACCAAGCGAGCATCGAATCCGGCGGCGTGAGCCTACGCGCCTTTGCTACCGACCCGTGCATGTCGGTTTTTAAGCGTGTAATGTCGATTTTTGACCCGCAAATGACAGATAACGCCAATATCAACGTCGTCCGCTGGGCGGATCGCTTCATCGCGCTGACCGAATCGCCCTTCGCCGTCGAGTTCGACCCGATAACCCTGGAAACAACCGCCCATCATAATTTTGCCGATCACGTCCTGCGCCGCGCTGCCACCACCGCCCACCCGCATACCCACCCGACCACCGGGCGCATTTATAACTTTGCCGTCCGCTTCGATGTTCCACGCAGCGCCTACCGCATCTACACCTACGATCCGCAATCCCAACAACGCGATCTCGTGGCGGATATTCCCGTTATGCGCCCGGCATATATTCACAGTTTCGGCCTCACCGAACATTACGCGGTTATCGCCGCCTATCCGTTGACCGTCAACGTGGTCGATCTGGCTTTTTCTGGGCGGGCTTTCATCCAGAACTACGCCTGGGCACCGCAAGACCCAACCCGTTTCTATCTTGTGGACCTCCAGCGGGGCCAACTCGCGGCCCAGTTCGACGCGGAGGCTTGTTTCGCTTTTCATCACATCAACGCCTACGAGGAAGATAATAGGCAAGTCGTGGTCGATCTGGTGGCCTATCCAGATACCCGCGCTATCGACGGGCTATACCTGGACCGTGTACGTCAGGGTGACCCGTCCGTGATCCCAAGTGGCGAGCCGCGCCGCTACCGCCTGGACCCCGCAACCGGTACAATCAATCAGCAACCGCTTTCCGAAACACTGCTCGAACTCCCACGGGTGAACGATGCCTACGTCGCCCGCCCGTATCAATACGCTTACGGCATTAGCTCGGACCCCGCAACGCATGTTGGTTTCCCCAATCAACTGGCTAAGATAAATGTCGAAACGGGGGAGTCACACATCTGGCGCGAACCGGGCTGTTACCCCGGCGAGCCGGTATTTGTCGCCGCACCAGGGGCTAGCGCCGAAGATGACGGCGTGTTGCTCTCGGTGG
Organism: Anaerolineae bacterium; assembly: GCA_034437355.1. GTDB lineage: Bacteria > Chloroflexota > Anaerolineae > Aggregatilineales > Phototrophicaceae > DAOTTY01. Next base: position 21,642 of record DAOTUA010000254.1, read on the forward strand.
TGCTGGATACGCAAACCGAACAGTCGTTCCTGCTGGTGTTGGATGCCGCCACAATGACTGAATGTGCCCGCGCCACCGTCCCCCATCACATCCCGTTTGGGTTTCATGGGCAGTTCTACGGCGGCCTGGGTGTGTCGGAGGCTTAACCTGTGTGGCGCTCGGTGATCGGGTTATGGGCCGGATGCTTGCTGTTGGTCGGCTTGATGATCGGCGCGGGGCGGGTACGTTCGGGTGATGATCAGGTGCTATATTTGCTCAAAGCTAACCGCTTGGACCAGGCCGAACTCTACCGCCGAGATTTGCGCGTGCGCCTTAGCTATAACCTGACGCCCGGCGCAAACATCCTCAGCTTTGCCGCCGCCCCGGATGGCGAGTATGTCCTTTATATTGAACGTACCAGCAATGATGCCCATTCCTTCTACCGGGTGAGCCTGACCACCGGGCAGCGCAAATTCTTAATGAGTGACCCGACCGACGCCATCACCCCGGCTTGGTCCCCCGATGGGACACAGTTTGTCTACGATAACTTCTCGTTCCGGTCGTTGTATCTGGTCGATACCGAAACCATGCGATCTCGACAGCTATTCAATCATGGCGGGGCTACGCTTGCCTTCCCGGATTGGTCCCCGAATGGCGACCACATTGTCTTAACTGCCCAACATGCCATCGGTACACAGTTTCAAACGGACTTAATGCTTTACACCATCGCGGACGGCAGCCAACAGTGGCTAACCAACAACCGCTATCCGGTAGCGCATCCCCGGTTTTCGCCGGATGGCGACCGCATCATTTACCGTGAGGTGCGCGGTGGCGGTCATACCCTCGTACTACAAGATATTATCACCGGGGAGACCGTCACCCTACACACCAGCGATCACGATCTATGGGGCGCGGATTGGTCCAACGGCGGCGACAGCATCATCTTTCAAGCGGTATCCGGTGGGCTGAGCCATCTCTACCGGATTCCCGCCCATGGCGGGGAGCCGCGTCCGCTAACCCGTGGCGATGGCTGGTTTTCTAACCCGGTGTGGATACCCGACCCCGCCCCGCGCGTGGGGCAATCACGTTAAAATCGGCAAAGATCACGTACCGTCAGCATCCGATGCTAAACAGACTACGGGGATGACGACTTTTGCGCTACACTACCCCTATGTGAAAAATTGTACAGCGTTTCGTGAGGGCTAGAGCATATCATGGTCAGTAATCAAATGTCAGTTGCCGCGCCGGGAGATTTAGGGGCCGCGTTGATGATTCCGTTAGGCGGGGGGCAAACGGCTGCGCTTGGGGTCGGTAGCAAAGCCCGGCTGTTAGATCAAGCCGCTGCTGCTGCGCTGCCGGTGCCGTCCGGTTTTGTTGTGTTAGATCGGGTGTGGCAGCTTGCTGCACAAGAAGGGTATGTTCGGGTCGAAGATGGCGTGGTGTTGTGCGACGATGCCCCGGCCTTTTACGTTGCGCTCCGTTTGCCAGCTTTCCCCAAGAAAACAAAAGTGGTAGTGCGTTCCGCTTTTACAGTGGAAGATACCCCTAGCCAAAGTATGGCGGGTCACTTCGCATCCGTTATGGACGTAGACCCCACCGACCCCGAAGCGTTTATTGGCGCACTATGCCAGGTATGGACCTCATCCGTTGAGTATGACAACCTGCGCCGAGATGTACTGGTAATGCAACAGGTAGACGCCCAATATGCCGGGGTCGCCTTCACCGAACCGCACTATGAAGATGACCGCGTGAACTTCACCGAAGGAACTGCCGAAAAATTGCTGACGGGCCGAGAGGACGGCAACGTCGCCACGCTGCCCCGGCTCCGGCAATTTGAACGGGCGGCGCGTGAAGAAGGCCCCGCCCGCGCCGATGCCACCTGGCACGACCGCTTACAGGTGTTGTTGCGCCGGGTGCGGGGGACGTTTGGGGAGGGGAGTTGGGACATCGAATGGGCCGATGATGGTAAAATCGCGTATCTGTTGCAGGTGCGCCCGATTACCGTTTCGCCCCGCCGCAACGAAGCGTTCACCCGTGCCAATCACAAAGAGATTCTGCCGGACCTGCCATCTGTCTACATGACGGATACCATCGAATCAGTTTCGGCGGACCTTTACGAGTGGTACCGTCAGTTTGATAGTTCATTGCCACAGCATCGCCTATTCATCGAAGTGTTTAAGGGTCGTCCCTACATTAACCTGTCGCTGATGTCCGAAACCATGCGCTCGCTTGGTTTGCCGACCACGCTCGTAACTGACAACATCGGTGGGGATGCGGACCAAACACAGGGCTTCCGCTTTAAACGGGCGCTAACCAAACTGCCGAACCTGGCCCAGTTGGGGCTAGCGCAATTGATTGCAGTAAAATCGGCAGCGGATACCGCCAGGGCGCTACAAGCACGCGGTCAGAACCCCGGCGACACCTTCAACAATGTTAATGAGAGCTTCCGTTGGATTTATACGACGCTGGTTCACGAGATGTTCAACCTGACACAAGCCGCCAGTTTGCCGCTGCTGCGGCTGCGACATAGCGGTAAACTGGCACAGATGGCAGCCGCTACGCGCACCGTTGCCACTAAAATGTACGATGACCTCTTACCCTTGCGGGAGTACGTCAAAGCACATCCGGCGCTAGAAGATGCGCTCGCTAAGGGCGACATGCCCGCCGATCCAGAGTTTCGGCGGTTGTTCGGCCTGTATCTTGCCAAGTACGGGCACCGAGGCATTTACGAAAGCGACATCGCCCGGCCCCGCTATGCGGAAAATCCCGCGCCCTTGCTAGTCGCACTTACAACCGATAGCGTCATCCCGGCCCCACCCACGAACGCCCCAGAGTCGCTCGGCCCGCTGGCATCCCAGGCTCGTAAGCTGATCATAGCCCGTGAGCAACTGCGCCACGACGCGATGCGAGCCTTTATGGGGGTGCGTCGGCGTCTGCTTGCATTGGCGCAAGCCGCCACGGAAGCGGGCCAACTCCCCAGCACGGATGCCGTGTTTAAGCTCACCCTAGCAGAAACGGCCCTGTTAGATGTCGGTTGGCAGCCGCCGTCGGGGTTCTTCCAGCAGCGCGATCAAGAACTTGAGGCGCTGGCGGGGTACGATATGCCGGATATGCTCTATCGCTTCGATGACTTGGACGAATACGCGCCAGACTTCGACCCGGACGCCACCCGCCTGAAGGGGTTGAGCCTGGTTGATGGCAAAGTGAGCGGGCAGGCGTGGGTTCTCGATGAGCCAGCAACCACACTCCCGGATGGTTTCGACCCAGAAAGTACGGTTCTGGTAGCGCGGTCGGTAGATTCCGGTTGGGTTCCGTGCTTTACGAAAGTTGCCGGCGTGGTCGTAGAAATGGGCGGCGACCTGTCGCACGGCAGTATCATCTTACGTGAGTTGCGCCTACCCAGCGTAACCAACGTGAAAACCGCTACCCGCGTCTTTCGGACGGGCGATCAACTGGAACTCAACGGCAAGAATGGCGTTGTCAAAAAAGCCTAGCCCCGGACCGGGCGCAGCGTTTTGTTCACTCCACGATCAGTTAATGCACGAACGCCCAAATCCGATTGTCTCCGTTCAAGTGCAAGATACCGATTGGATGAGGGCGCTATCTTGGCTATACTGTTACCGTAATGTACAAGCTAAGGAAAAAACCGCCCGATGACCAAACGCGACATCACCCGGCTAACGGCGCTCTCAGATTGCGCTGGCTGAGCATCTAAACTCGCCCCGGCGACCTTGGCGCACGTGTTGCGACCAGTTCAAGAGCGTTTCAGTACAACAGCATACCCGGACCTGTTGGTCGGGCTGGGGGAACCGGACGACGCGGCGGTTTATCGGCTTAATGATGAACAGGCGATCATCATCACCACCGACTTTTTTACGCCGATTGTCGATGATCCCTATCACTATGGTGCAATTGCAGCGGCAAACGCACTCAGTGACGTTTACGCGATGGGCGGTACGCCGATTGTGGCCCTCAATCTTGCCGCACTCCCTGCCGATCTGCCAAACGACATCAGCGCCGAGATCATGCGCGGGCTGGCGGATAAAGTGTTTGAGGCGGGGGCCGTGATCGCTGGCGGGCACAGCATCCAGGATAAAGAACCCAAGGTTGGCCTGGCGGTGGTTGGGATCATCCATCCGAATAAGCTGATTGTGAAAGCTAAAGCTAAGCCAGGGGATATCTTGGTGCTAACCAAACCGTTGGGAACCGGCGTGATCACGACTGGCGCGAAAAATGATCGCACCGAGGCGGGCCACGTTGATCAAGCCGTGGCGTGGATGTTACGGCTCAATCGGACGGCGGCACAGGCGGCTATCGCAGCGGGTGCTAACGCGCTGACGGACATCACCGGGTTTGGGCTGATGGGCCACGGCCTGGAAGTGGCGAATTTGAGTGGTGTCACGCTAAGAATTGAAGCGGGTGCGCTCCATTATCTACCAGGGGTACGGGCCTATGCCGATCAGTGGATTTTCCCTGGTGGTGCGATGAATAACGTTGAAGCCTTTGCCGACAGGATTGACATCCAAGCGGACCTGACAGAACCAGAACGTATGCTGCTCTACGATCCGCAGACAAGCGGCGGCCTGTTGGTGGCTCTCCCGTCGGCAGGTTTGGCGGCCTTTCGTGATGCTATGGGTGAGAATCCCTGGTGGCAGATCGGCACGGTGGTAGAAAAAACAGACGCAGGTATTATCGTGACCTGACCTTATTTGATGCGGGCCAGCGGATAATACTCAATATCATGGCATTGAAAATTCAATCTATTTTTGACTGTAACCCAACCGGCGCTTTCCTCGCGGACGATCTCTGTCATGGCATCGATCCAAACTGAGTGCGTGCTGCGGCTTGGTACAAAATGAAATTGATCCCCGCCGGCCTGCTTGAAGGTTTCGGCGGTTTCTGTGCCGATCTCATCAATGGTTTCCAGGCAATCTGCCACCGACATTCAGAGGGTCATCTTCAAAAACCGAATAATTAAAAATTTGCCTTCAATTTCTTGCCCAAATTGAGTCAAAATCGACAATTGACCGTTCAAATTGTTGTAAGAGGCTGGGTATTTTATGAAGAATATCTTGGATCAAACAAAATCGTCATCATTTGGGCGTGAAATTCGTTTTCACAGATAGATCTCCCATCATTTTGGGGTTGAAATCGTTCCATTTTTGATAATTCTCAACTTTTTGTTTACCCCCCTCTGAATGTCGGGTGAACAATAGGATTTTGACTCATTTTGTTCACTGACGCCAATATTACGGTGTCCTCGACGATGTCGCTTCCTTGAGGTGATACGACCGCCCACACTACGCCTCGCGCATCAATTGCGGAACATAAGCTTAGCGGAGGTTTTCGTTCCGTGACTCACATTTTCCCTAGAATCCCACCATAATTTATTGTGAGGGGAGTGTCACCTATACTGTCACTTCTCCATTAATTGTTATCTTAGACACATGCCGGTGGCCACTGTAAGCCACCGCACATAGTGAGGCGCTTAGGCGTTCCGCGGGTTGCAATTGGCGCGATGTGCCGTGTTGCATCGCCGCTTCGATGGTAGGATGTGGCGTAGTCCACGGCTCGATCGCAATATTGTATGTGCGCCCATACCACGGCTGCCCGAACGCCCCGCCGTACACCTGCCACAACCACAATGCCTTAAAAACATCAGCGTTCCAGGCCATCCCAAACCCAACTTCCCGGTTTTGGTTGGTGATGGCGTACCAGTTGCCCGCCAGGTTCGTTAAAAATGCCAGATCGTGGGCTTTAACATCGGCTGACGGAACCCGGCTCAGGTTAATCTCGCCCCCGTTGCGGCTAGGGACACGCGGCCAACTAAAGTCACTCCCTACCTGGCAGCGATGCGTCGCTTCTGGGTCGGTCGTTTGGACGGATGCCCCCGGCAGGTCGATGACACAGGACGCATCCAGAAACGGCGGCCCAAACGCGGGATGATGCCCCCACATGACATCAACCGGGACGCGCCCCTCATTTACCAACTGCTCGTCAATGTGCAATACCGCCTTATTTCGATGCAGTGTGAGGGTTTTCTGGAGGTATAGCGGCGTTCGATAAGTCCGCACCTCAAACCGGACAGCAACTACTTCCGGCGTATCGGTAACGATTGTCGCCCCCCACGGGATAAGACACGCTTCACCGTGTGGGCCGAAACGTGTACCAGCATAACCGGATGGGTTGCCACCTGTGGGCAGGCATTCTTGCCAACCCCCGCTATAATAATCCAGAAAAGCACCCTCTGGCCTGGGGATGGTTGGGACAAAAGTTGCAGGGTTGCGTACACCAAGCGGGGAACGCCACATATAATCTGTATCGGTCGGCTTGTGCAAGAACTCGATAATATCGGTGCCTTTGTCAACTAAAATCGTGACCCGCAGCAATTCATTTTCCATAATGAGTGTGCGCAACCCACAATAGATAACTTCTGTCAGGCGGCAGCCATAGTTGCGTTGGTGGGTGTAGTGAATCATAGCGCATCTTGCGGCAACGATAGCGGTGGGTGCCCAATCGTCCAGCCGCCGTCCACCGCGATATTTTGCCCGGTGATATAGGCCGCCTCGTCCGATGCCAGGAACAGCGCGGTAGCTGCCACCTCTTCTGGCTGGCCTAGCCGTTTGAGGACGGTCATATCGTGCCAGAACTTCATAACGGCTTCGTTTTGCTTGAGGCGGGTGATGTCTGGGCGTGCGGAGTCGATGATACCGGGGCTGATGGCATTCACACGGATATTATGCGGTCCAAAGTCGATAGCCATCGAGCGCGTTAGGCCGAATAACGCGCTTTTGCCACTCACGTAAGCGGCATGTGACGCCACGCCCATCATGCCCTCTACCGATGCAATATGAATAATAGACCCGCCCCCACGTCGGAGCATGGCCTGTACCGCGTATTTTGAACAGTGAAACACGCCATCGAGCGTCACCGCCATCACGTCGCGCCATTCGTTCTCCGGCATATCGGCAACGGTGTTCATCCCCCCCAGATGAGCCGCCGAGTTGACCAACACATCAACATCACCATAAACACGGGTGGTTTGCTGCACCATCTGCCGGACAGCCCCCGGCTGTGAGGTGTCGCACGCCACAAACAAACCAGCGCAGTCGTCGGCGGTGTGCTGGCCTTGCTCAGTGTTGATATCTGCGATGGTCACCTTTGCGCCTTCTGCGGCAAAACGGCGTGCAATCGCCCGCCCGATACCGGTAGCCCCACCAGTTACAATTGCGACTTTGTTCTCTAAACGCATACCGCTCTCCTTAACATGTGCCTTATAGTTTGACTGCACCCGACGATAAGCCCTGAACCAGATACCGCTGGAAAAAAATAAACAGTAGCGTGACCGGAATCGTCATCAATGTCGATGCGCCCATCACATTTGGCCAGTTCAGGTAAAATTGCCCGACAAACGACTGCACAATCCCCGGCGGTAGCGGGCGCATCTCTGGCGTGAGTGTAAGCGAAGCGGCGTAAAGATATTCGTCCCAAGCAATGAGGAACGTATAGATCGTTGCAGCAATAATACCGGGGGTGACAACGGGCAGCACAATTCTTAATAAGGCGCCTAAGCGTGAACAACCGTCAATGAAGGCGGCATCCTCAAGCTCTCGTGGGATGGTGTCGAAGAAGCCCTTAATCATCCAGATTGAGAACGGGATGGCAAAAGATGTATTGGCAGCAATCATCGCATAGTACGTATCGAGCAACTGAACGCGTAGAAACGTGACGTAGAGCGAAATGAGCAGTAGCCCTTGCGGGAACATCTGGGTAGCTAGTATAGCGATCATCAACCAATTGCTACCACGGAATGGATAACGTGACAAAGCATAGGCCGCTAGCGTAGAAACAACCAGTGAGACAACTGTTGTACCGATTGTAACGATCATGCTGTTGAGGAAATAACGCGGGAAAAGGCTCCCGCGCCCCTCCTCACCAAATATAACAGAGCGAAAGGTGCTGAGCGTCGGGTTTTCGGGAATCCATTGGGGCGGGATAACGAACAGGTCCTCCACCGGTTTGATAGATGATGAGAGCATCCAAAACAACGGGAATAGCACAAAGGCCAAGATTAGGGCCAGGTAAACATACGATACCAATAAAGTGATCTGTTTTCGTCTGGAAAGGGATAACATGGTGTTCCTCCTCTAATAGCGATTGCGACCTGTCCCGCCCGCAAAGCGAATAAAAAGTACGCTGAATACCGTCAGTACCACTAGCCACATCGTGCCAATAGCTGCCCCGATCCCGAAGTCGAAGCTCTGAAAAGCCGCCCGGTAGATGTTGATTGAAAGTGTTGAGGTAGCGGTGACCGGGCCGCCTTCTGTCATAATCCACAGCAGCGTAAACTGTTGAAATGAGAAGATAATCGAGATGAGCAGGTCAATCATGATGATGTAGCGCATCAGTGGTAACACAATGTGGATGAAGCGTTGCCATACCGATGCCCCGTCGATAATTGCCGCTTCCAGAACTTCGTTCGGTAGTGTTTGTAGTGCGGCCAGCAAAATAATCATATGGAACGGAAACCCCCGCCAGATATTCACCAAGATGACCGCTGGTAAGGCCAGGTCCGGGTTGCCTATCCAGGCTTGATACTCCGTAATCAGGCCGATGCTAGCTAGTAAGTGGTTGAAAACCCCGTATTGTTGGTTAAAAATCCACTTCCACAGTAGGGCGGCTACCACGGTTGGCACAATCCACGGGATCAGGATCACGCCACGGAAGAAATCGCGCTGCCAGATTTTCTGGTTAAGCACTAACGCCGTCCCAAAACCGAGGATGAACTGCCCTACGACCGAGATAAACACAAAATAGGCTGTTGTCCGCCAGGAATCCATAAAAGCCGGATCGTTAAGAAGCACTTTGTAATTTTGGAAGCGGATAAATTCGGCCCCGCTGGTGATGTTCACCAGGTTATAGGACTGAAAACTCAGCAGAACCCCACGCACCAGCGGGTAAAGCACAACTAACGACAGGATAATAAGAGCCGGGGCCAGCAATAACAGCGAAAAAACGGTATCGTTGAGCCGAAAGTGTGCGGCTGGCTGGCGTACAATATCGACTTGGGCGGGGTCGTGCGGGGTGGTAGATGTCATCGGTTGATGCCTCAAGCATAAATTGATGGGGCACGGCACTTTACCGTGCCCCTGGATGTACAAAACAAACTTAGCTGGTGCCGAAAAGAACCGAAAGGTTCGCCGCTGCTTGGTCTAGGGCTTCTTGTGGCTCCTGCTGCCCAGAAAGCACGCTGCTCACCGCAATCGCGATAAAGTCTACTGCTTGCGCGTAATACGGCGTTTTACTGATTGAATACAATCGCGAACCGGGCAGCGCATCCAAGAAGGTCTGCGCGTACTCATCTTGCGAGTAGAAATCCGCTTCTAGGGCCGGGCCGTATAGCGGGAACAGGCTACTTTGTTCGGCGTAAAATAGCGTTGTTTCGAGGTCGGTACTGAGGAACTTCATAAATTCCAGGGCTTCTTCTGGGTGTTCGCTTTGTTGGAACAGTACCAGCGAGTGGTGATGGAAGATCGACCCGTGAACCGGGTTGCCGTCCTCGTCGGTGACGTTGGTGGGTAACAGCCCCACGGTAAAGTCCTCGTCAAAGTCCTCGCCCATGCCGCTAGTGATGCGTAGTACATCGCGAGCGTAAGAACCATCCGTAAAGCTACCGGATTCGTAGTTTGCCATCAGGTTATATTGATCGCGGAAACTGAAGCCAGCCGGCATCACGCCACGATCAACCAAGCTCTTGAGGTAGGTTAACGTTTCGACCCCGGCCTCGTTGTTGATGATAACGTTACCATCTTCGTCTAATACATCGCCGCCAAAGTTATACAACCACTGGTTGAAGATATTTGCGGCTAGTTCAGATCGGTCGGTGGCGGTGGTGAAACCCCATACCTGGTTGCTGCCCTGGTTGGTATCTAAACCGGAGATAGCCGTAACCACCTCATCAAATTCCTCAATCGTCGTCGGGATTTGCGTTGGGTCCAGCCCGGCTTGTTCCATCAATTCGGTGTTGTAGAACATGGTGGTATGGACCGCTACCCACGGTAGCGCCCAGGTATGAGTTTCCCCATCGGGGCCAGCGAAAGTGTAAGATTCGACAACGCCCGGCACATAATCCGGTATGATGTCGGCAGCGCTTTCTTCCAGTGGGGCAATCGCACCAGAGTAAGCGAACTGCCCGATCCACGGGGCCGCGATCTGTGCCACATCCGGCGGGTTACCGGCTCCCGCTTGGAGCAAAAGCTGTTGGCGCGTATTTTCCCAGGCGACGCCCTGATACTCGATTGTCACATTCGGGTTTTGTTCTTCAAACCGCCGGACCATCTCATCGAACTGTGCGGCGGTAGACTCTTCCATGCCGATCCAGCCAGAGAATGTGATTGTAATTTCTTCCTGTGCGGAAAGTGGGCTGATCAGCAAAGCAATAAGCAACAATAGCACGCCGACTTTTACAAAACGATTTTTCATTTTTGAAACTCCTTATATTTGCTAACGGGATGGAAGTGGGTATACACGATTCTTCAGTATTTACGATTCGGCATCACCCCCTTTCAAAGCGGCCTCAGCCGGGCCAATCTGCCAGTGACGAACGCCTTCAATCGGGCGCGTGTGAATATGCCCCGCCAGCTTGAGCGCGTGTAGGTGTGCCAGGGCTGGGCCGACCCACTGGATAAAAACCGGGAACGGGCCGAACTGCTCATCAAGCACCGCCATGATATTGACCAACGAAAGCGGGCGCTTCTGCTCGATTAGCACCGTCATAACAGCTGCCTCAACCTGCTGGACAAAGTGCAGTGCCTCGGTAAAGAACTGCTGTGCGGCTTCCGCCCGCATATCGGGGTAATGCGCACTAAAAACGTAATCCGGTTCTAGCGAACGCAACTGGTGGATCGTCGCCTTATAGGACGCAACAGCGTAATAGGGGGGTGGGCTGATGACGGCCCCGCTTTGATCTGGCACCCCCTGGCCAAGCACGGCATCCTGCATCAGCAGCAAGCGGCGGTTTGCATCCCAGAGAGCAATATGCCCGGCAGTGTGCCCTGGCGTGTGCAATATTTCGTAGTGTTCATCACCAATGATGAGCGTTTCGCCCCCCTGCAAACCCATATGAACCGGGGTATCCTCACCAATCATATTGGCGATGGCGTGGCGTAGTTCGGTGTCGTAGGCGAAATCATCTGCGGCGACGACAGTTTCATAGCGCCCGGTCATATGGGCCGTTTTACTTGCTACCCGCGCCCGATCCAGTTCGTGGCAGGCGATCATCACCTGGGGCGACTGCTGTTGTAACGCATGGTTACCACCGTGATGATCCGCGTCAGCGTGAGAGATCAACACCATATCAACCGCCTCGCGCCCGCCAAGCCCACGCAACAACGGCGCGATAACAGCTTGCGGTGTTTGTTGCGTGCCACTATCTAGCAGGATGTATCGCTCACCCATGAGCAAATACAAGCACAGCCGGTTGCCGCCTGCTTGGGTTTCGATCTGGTGTAAACCGGGGTGGATCATTGGCATGAGTTGCTTAGCCTTGTACGGACTGATACAAACGGTTGAGAAGCGATTGAGAAGCGGTTACCACTTCAGCAGCGGCCTGGGATGCAAACGGTGTAATATCCACCTCATAGCCGCCCAGCGGGTAGGCGTCTGCGGTGGGGATGTAGGCCCAACCGACATTCGAGTAACCAGAAAAAACGGTATGTTGGAAGGTTGACGCTGCTTTGACGGCGGCCCCAATTTCTACAAACGGCTCACCTGGCATAGCCAGCAGCGCAATCGCATCACCGATGGCGATCGCCTGTAGTGTGAGGGTGCGCTGGGTTTGCCCGGCTAGCTGGTGTGACAATTCGTAGCGCATCCCGGCACGCTTAGCGAGCATCGTCTCCTCGCGGATGGCGTGTGGGTCACCCTCGGTTTGGCGCAGGTCGTTGAGGCGGGTTACGTGTTCATCTAGCTGTACTTTGAAATGCGCGGGGTCCGGCAGTGATTTGAGTGGCAGCGCGACATCGGCAGTGAGGACATGCAGCTTGGGCGTTGGGTCCGGCACTAAGATGTCATCGGCATAGATAGCAAGTGGTGCGCCGCTTTCTAAAGTCCCCTCGTACTGACCAGGGCGGCGGGCGGGCACGTCTAGCTGCCACCACACCCGGCTCGCTTCGTGGCCCAGGATCGCACCCAGTCGTTTGTACTCGTTCAATCCCGATTTTGCCACTCCTCGGATCGGCCCAATATCGCCACACGCCCCCTGTAAAAACAAACAGGTTGCCCCGGTAGATGCCTCCACCACACGCTTAGTTACGCCGGGGTAATCGGGCGTGATCTGGTCACAGTCTGGCCCAACCGTGATCGGGTGGCAGGCGTAACCGACCACTGCCGCCAGCGGCGATCCGTCAAGCGCGTCAATACGGATCACATCTACAGTTGGATCAATTGGCCCGTCGGTGTTTCGCCCAACAATAACCTGTTGGTCCTCCGGGCGTTGGAAGCGGCGGTTGACCCCAATGTGTGCCTCTCCACACCCTGTTGCGATCCTTACCGGGCGCATTTGTTGGGTAGCTTGCCAGGCAATCCCGGCGATACGGTGAGGCAGGCTCGCATCATAAGGCGGGACCATCTCCGCGCCTTGCTGGACCCACGATGACCAGCTCTCACCATTAACCGGGCCAGAGTGGGTATGCGTGTACGATAGACGGATGTGAGCGCGTGGTAGGCCGGTCAGGGCAGTGATGGCCGCTAGCGTGGCCTCGGCCTCGTTTTCCCACAGGTAAACCAGGTCAATATCGACAATAACAACCGTTTCATCACCATCACCGAGCGCGAGTGCTGTTGCCCATAGCGGTAGGTCTACGCCGGTAGCGCGTTGGTGTGTCTGCGCACCCCACCCAGCATGAGCAATACCCACTGGTGGCGTAATATCTGTACGAGCAACGCCAGCAAGATAATGTGCCATTGTTAATCGTTCCCCTGCTGTAGCACCCGATCATCCACGCTGGTATAGCGTGCTAATAGCGGGTCATTCGTATTCTGCGATTCGTACTCGTGGCGCAACGCCATCGTCTCACGCTTCACCTGCTGGAAGGCGTCCTCATCGTCTGCCAAGTAATGTTTGAGCCAGCGCCCGTTTTTAACGTGGGGGACCTCATCGGCATGAACAAAGTCGTTGAGCAACGCATAGGTGATATTGCCGTTGGTGTAGGCTTGTTCGCGATAGCGGATCAAGTCCGGCATCCCCAGCTTTTCGCCGCGCAGGTGTAAGTCGTACAGCCGATGTGGGAAATCAAGCTGCATCCGGTAGGCGTAGTTACCTGGCACCGATGGATATTGGCCCAGGTGCCCGCCGAGTTGTTCTAGATATTTTTGGTAAAGCACCGCGTGTCGTACTTCGTCCCAACATTGACGAGCCATATCTACGAAATACGCCCAGGGCATATCCGGGTTTTCGTACAAATTCCGACCCAGCACTTCGGCGGCGTGCATCTCATTATCGGCGTCGCGATGCGCCATGTACTTATCGAACGCTGGGGTATCCGGCAGAGGCGGTGGTTCCGAAAATTGACCCGTCACCACCCGGAAGCGTTCATCACGAGCGGCGATGGCCGGGGCGGGCTGAATGGATTGTCCGTCAAAGTGGCTGGGTATTTCGCGCTCGATGTCGTTGCTAGGGATTGCCAGCCCACCGAGCGGCATAAAAGCCTGTTCAATACGTTGTTGCCAGGCTATTACCGTGTCGTAATCATAGCGCGGCAACAGGCTACCTAGCAGCGCCTCTCCTTCGGCGATATGGGTTTGTTCGTCCGCGATGAGGTGCCGTAATACGAATTGGGTCGGCTCGTCGCACACATCGCGGATGTGCCCCAGATGGGCGGTATAGGCCCCCACCAGGCGCGGTTTAATCACGCGGTAGACGGCGACCAACAGCGCGGCGCTGTGTGGATATTGATCGAGAAGTGCCATCAGCTTGAGCGTTGGCTCGCCCGGATGCAGCGGCGCTTTGCGCGGCCAGCGTAAATCTTGCATACGGTCAAGCAAATTATCGGCATGGCGTGCATCTTGCCACAGGTGCCGCCCGACCATACATTTCACCTCCCACTCTGGCAGGCGGGCCATGCTCCCCGCCAGCACACGCATCATTTGCGCTTCGATATAGTGATAGCGTGCTAGTAGGCGGGTGGTATCTTTAACCGAGTAATGACCGGCAATGGTGTAATTTTCGTAGGCGTTAAACATAAGGTTTCCTCTGCTTGCTTACCAATCCGCAATAAAGCCATCTGGATGAAAATAACGTTGGATTTTTTCTGGTTGGAAGGGATGTTTCGCGGCGACCTGCTCGTTGATCTCAATCCCCAGACCGGGTTTATCCGGTATCCCGGCATAGCCATTTTTGATCTCAACCGGGAAGTCAAGCACCTCGTCACGCCAGGGGACATCCGACGTAATCGCCTCCTGGATGATCCAGTTAGGGGTTGCCAGCGCATAATGCAATGCCACCGCCAGCCCCAACGGGCCGTTTGGGTTATGTGGCGCGACTGAAATCGAATATGTTTCCGCCATCGCCGCGATTTTACGCGCTTCCCATAGGCCGCCGCAGTGGAGTAAATCGGGCTGGATAATGTGACACGCTCGCCGTTCAAACACCTCACGGAACTGATGCCGACCGACCAATCGCTCTCCGGTCGCAATCGGTATCTGTGACATGCGCGTTACCTGGGCGGTGGCTTCGATGTCCTCGGTCGGGCATGGTTCCTCGAAGAAAAACAACCCGTAGGGTTCAAAAGCCTTGACGTATTGGATCGCCATCGGCGGGGTCGTGCGCCCGTGTAAATCGACCATCAAGTCCATATCTGGCCCAACAGCCTCACGGACGGTTTTTAGCAGGCTTTCAGCATAGCGAATCGGCTTGGTCCCCTCAATCGGTTCGGTGCGCGGCACCGGCATAAACTTCAGCGCGTCGTAGCCCATCTCCTGGACCATAAGCGCCCGATCTGCGAACTCTTGCGGGTCGGTGCTTTCGTACATGCTTTTCATCTGCCCGCCGCCGAGGTGGTTATACAACCGCACTTTATCGCGCACGCGCCCACCGAGTAGCTCATATACCGGCACCCCCAACCATTTCCCCTTAATATCCCAAAGCGCCTGCTCGATGCCGCTAATAGCCGTCATCCCTTCGATGCCCACCTTCCAGAAATACTGGCGGTACATCATCTGATACAAATACTCGATCCGGCGGGGGTCCTCACCAATAATAAAGCGGCTGATGTCCTCCACAGCACCGACAACGGTTTTCGTTTTCCACTCCAACGTCGATTCACCCCACCCATATAGACCGGGTTGGTCGGTCTCGACTTTGACGAAAACCCAGTTGCGCATATTCGCATTGACAACCAACGTATAAACACGGGTGATTTTCATACGGTCATCTCCAACATTTGCCGCAACGATGCCTCCGCTACTTGTAACGACTCGTCAATATCGGCCTCGGTGTGGGCCAAACTCACATGGTTACGCTTGAGGTTCACCGGAAGTTCATAAACACCACGTTGGATTAACTCGCGTCGGTAAGCTACGAATTGGTCAACATCGTTGCGCAGCAAGTCGGTATAACTCTGGATAGGCGGTTCCATGAAATACAACACATAAACCGACCCGTACCCAGCGATGGTTGCCGCTAAGCCCAGGCGATCGACAATATCTTGCAAGCCGGACCGCATCCGATCCCCCAATCGGAATAAATGCTCATACGTCCCGCTGCGCTCTAATATCTCGATGGTAGCCAGCGAGGCCGAGACCCCCACCGGATGCGCGTTGTACGTCCCGGCAAAGAAAACATCCCCGCCAGGGCTGGCACGCTCCATCAGGTCCGCACGACCACACATCGCCGCCAGTGGATACCCGTTAGCAATCGCTTTGCCGAGCGTGGTTATGTCCGGTGTGATGCCGACAATCTTTTGATAACCGCCCAACCCATGCCGAAAGCCACTGATCACCTCATCGAAAATCAACACGATACCATGCTCGGCGGTCAAAGCCCGTAACGCCTGCAAAAATTCTGGGCGGGGTAGCACACAACCGATATTGTGCGGGACTGGTTCCAGAATAACGCCGGCGATCTCATCAGCATGATGTTCGATTGTTTGTGCCAGCACCTCGACATCATTAAACGGAATAACGATAGTGTCATCAGTAACGCCTGTGTGCATCCCCGCTGAAATCAGATGTTGACCGCCTAGGTAGTCCGCTGGGCTGATAATGTTCATCAAAATTGCGTCGTGCCAACCGTGATAGCATCCCTGGAACTTAACGATTTTGCGTCGCCCGGTCACTGCACGCGATAACCGTAAAGCGGCATACGTAGCTTCCGAGCCGGAGTTAGCAAACAGCACGCGCTCGGCACTGGGGATGTGCTGGGTGATCTTCTTGGCGAGTTCG
This sequence comes from Anaerolineae bacterium, assembly GCA_034437355.1. Classification (GTDB taxonomy): domain Bacteria; phylum Chloroflexota; class Anaerolineae; order Aggregatilineales; family Phototrophicaceae; genus DAOTTY01. Next base: position 38,061 of record DAOTUA010000254.1, read on the forward strand.
ACTTCTATTTCGCTCACACCAATGCCAACCAAGTCCATCGTAGCAAGTTGCTGGTGAACCCGGTCGTTGACTTCTGGGTGAGCGTGCCCCAGTACCGGCGGGCCAAATGCGGCGTGATAATCAATGTAGCGCTTACCATCTACATCGTAGATATAGGCCCCTTCCGCCTTGGTAAAGACCAGGTTCGGGTTCACGACCCGGTTTGTGCTGCTCACACCACCAGGGATATACCGTTTGGCCTCGGCAAAAATAGCGTCAGATCGTGATTGTTGTGACATCAACCTTTAATCCCTTCTCAATTATCTTTATAGCTAGAGAACATATCGTACCAGCGCAGGTTAACGGCTTTCGTATGAGCGCGGGACGCTTCGGCGGCGGCTTCGGGGTCCTGGCTTTCAATCGCACTCAGGATATTGCGGCGGTCGGCAACAGCGTCCAACATTTTATCCGGCGGTAACATTCGCCAGCGTTTAATCAGGTACAAATCTAAGCGTTCTTCTATGCCGATCAACAGGGCCGTCAGATGCGGGTTATTCGCACAGGACCCCATCGACTCCTGGAACTGACGACAGGCCGCGAGATGGTCGGCGGCATCGTCTGGGATACCGCGCTCAGCATCCATCAAAGCCGCTTTCATAATATCAATGTCAATCGTCCGCGCTCGTTGTGCGGCTTGATACGCCAATACCGGTTCAACCGCCGCGACCGCATCGTACATTTGCAAAAACTCGTTAAGCGTGACGTTGCGCACAAACAGCCCTTTGTGCGGCACCGCTTCGATCAAATTCTCATGTTCCAAAATAGCCAACGCTTCCCGAATCGGCGTTCGGCTAATATCTAGGGCCGATGCTAGTCGCTCTTCGATCAGCGGTTCCTCTGATGTGAAACGCCCACCCAAGATCGCATTTTTGATGGCTTGATAGGCCACCTGGCGCAGTTTCATACGATGTGCGCCCTTAACATCTTTCCCGAGGCTGTTGTAGCCAACATGACCAGGCAAAATATTCTCTCCTTAAAACGGTTTGTGAATACGCTTGTATATGATTGTATACGCTGTATACGCACAATCTACCAGAGTTTGTATCACAATGCAAATAGTCGTGTATAGAAATCGGTTGAAATGCTCGGCCAACCCGCTCTACGAGCTGATCGACAGCCTACCGGACATCCGGGCGCAGCAAGCCGAAGTGGGGGATATTCATCTGGGGAATTAAGTCCGACGACAGCATCACCATTTCGCTAGTGAGGCGAAATCGTAGATACGCCGCCATATTGCTCGCTGTGGAGACCATCCTCCAGGCGGCCGCCGGGACATCCGCTAACGCTTTCTGAGGTGAAACAACAGCCTACTTGCTCAAAAACTGGCGGATGTGCGTGAGCATTTCATCGGGGATTTGCTCTTGAATGAAGTGGCCTGCGTCCGGGAAGGTGACCGTCTGTGCGTCTAAGAACACATCTTGCTAGCGTTCTAGGTACGACGGCGTGAAAACAAGGTCCTTCATCTCCCACAGCACTAACACTGGAATATCTTTCAGGGGATGCGGTCGTTATGCTCGTCATTGGGGGTGCGGTAATGGGCTTTAATTAGCGCATAGCCAATGGGATTTACTCGATGATCTCCCCGTTGGGCAACTCGAAGCGCCGATCCGGGTGTTGGGCGACGAGAGTTTCGTAATCGCTGGATGTATAGATGCGATCTTTGAAAACCATATCGGTGTCCCTCGCTGTTTGATGAATTTATTCTAGCACAATCTGGATCGGTTCAATTTTCGTCAAGTCTCTGTAAATAGTGCCGACGCTATCAGGCAGCAGATAGTAGGCTATTAACGAAAAGTACGTTTAACAAACCCGGTCATAAGCGGAGAGCGCCTTACGCCTTCAACCACTCAGTTGCAGTATGATAGGCGCGGGTGGTGGAATCAAACACGATTTCGTTTTCGACAAATACATTTTCCGCCCCCAACCGCGCTAACGCACCGGTTCGCTCTAACTGGGCGTAAGTTTCTGGCGCGACCCCAGATAGGATCAAGCGCCCGCCCCTCGCCCGGAGCGCGTCCGCGTATTCATGCAGCATATTGATCCCGGTACTACCAAGTGAACGCCCCTCCCGCATCCGTAAGATAAGCGCGGTTTGGTCGGCGCTGCTCGGTCGCGGGAGCAGTCGTTCTAACCGTTGGATGGCGGCAAAGTACATATACCCATGCACCGACAGGATGAGGACATCGTTTTCCGGGAGTGTGTCCGGCATGGTCCCCCGTTGAAAGCGCCCGTCCGGTAGCGGGACCAACCGCACCAGCCGAATGTTATTGGCGGAGGTATAAGCATATAGCCCCAAAGACAACCCCACACCAATGTAAATGCTGTACTGCAACGGTAACAACAGCGTTGCCAATAGCGTTGCGAGCATGGCTGCGCGGGCCGTCCAGCCGACGCGCCACACCACCCGCAGGCTGTCAAACCGGATCAGGCTAGCTGCTGCGACGATCAGATGACCGGCTAACACCGCTAACGGGATACGCTCGATCCAGCTACCGAATAAGATCAAAATCAGCCCGACGGCGGCCCCCGCGTAAATATTGGCAAAGCGTGTTTTGGCTCCCGCACTCATGTTAACTGCCGTGCGCGAAAGCGAAGCGCAAGCGGGCATCCCTTGTAACACCCCCCCGACGATATTCGCCACCCCCATCGCCGTAAAATCTTGTGATGTGTTGGGTTTCCCGGCGGGGTTAGGGGTCGCCTGAATCAGCGCGGCACTCTGGACGGCAGCCAACAACGCGATTGCAAAAGCGGTTGAAATCAGGTCCGGGGCAAGTTCTAAGCTGGGCATATGCAGCCCAGGCAGCCCGGCGGGGATGGTGGACATATCGCGCACAACGGGCACATCATCCCACCCCACGACCAATGCCAACCCGGTAAGCAGGAAAATTGCGATCAAAGTCGCCATGCTCCGAAAGCGTGTATGGTGCAAACCCCAGATGATGACGACGGCTAGCAAGCCGACCACCGTTACGGTTGGTAAGCTCTGGTTCAGATGAAGCAGCCAATCCCAGAAGCGGACTAACGGCACGCTATGTCGGGTTTCTGGCTCGTAGCCCGTCAGGTGGTTCAACTGCCCAAGCATAATCAACAACCCGGCCCCGGTGATAAACCCGGTCATAACGGCATTAGAGACAAAGCGCGTCAGGTTGCCCAGGCGCAACAAGCCGATCAATAGTAGAAATACGCCTGTCAATACCGTGAGTGTGAACATCGCACTGAGTTGATTACCCGTAGCGAACATCCCCAGCGCACTAGCAACTACCAGCGATAGCGCATTGGTTGGGCCAACCGTGATCAGCGCCGAACTACTGAACAGCCCGCCGATAATGGTTGCGACAAACGCGGTATATAGCCCGTAGAGTGGGCTGACCCCGGCCACAATCGCAAACCCCATGGCCTGTGGTGCCCCGGCGACGGCTCCGGTTAGGCCGGCAAGCGCATCTTGTGGCAGCGAACGCCAATAGGTTTGCAAGCGGGTTTCATCCGGTACAGATTGCGCGTGGGTTTGTCCGGTCATTCTCACTCCTAACGTAAAAGGGTTTGTGTATCGAACCACAGGATACCCGGTGGCGGCTTACGCTGTTCCGCGTCAGCTTGCCCGATGTAGCCCATCGTCGTTTCGATACTTTCGTGGCCCAGGTTTTGCTGAAGGACTTCCGGTGTCATCCCAGCATCGTACAACAAGCGGGCATAGCTCCGGCGCAGGTCATGCGGCTCGACGGTGCGCATCTTTCCGTCAATGACAATCGGGTATGGCGCTAACAGATAGCGCACGGCTCGCGGGGTGAGGGCCGTCTTACGGATGGTTTTATTACCACGGTAGAACCCGCGCAAAATTGGTCCGGTTTCGATGCCGGTTCGCGTCAGCCAGTGTTCAACCAGCGGCAGCACCCAATCAAAGGCCCCATAGGGCACTAACCGTTGTTTATCGCGTTTGCCGTGCGGGACCAACAGCGCGAGCTGGCCATCCAGCCGATGCCGTAAATGCTCAATTTCAATCGCGCACAATTCAAACTTGCGCACCCCTGTTGTGAGCATTAACGCAATCGCGACTGTATCGCGCAGCCCTTTCAGGCTATTTGTGCCAGGGGCCATCAGCAACCTCATCGCCTGGTTGGGGGTTAGCCGTAAGTTTTCCGCATCGGAGCGATCTTGTTTGGTGGTGGTTCTTATGGGGACGTTAGCCGGGTCGATAGCATTACGAAGGTGATCGTAGACTTCTTCGACAAAAGCACGTTTATTGGCGAGATCGTCGCCGGGGGCTGCATCAAACATCGCCCGCCGCAGGTGGTTATCCACCAACAGCCGCTTGTAATGAGCGCGGATAGTAGAGAGATACGCCTTCACGGTAGACGGCGAGAGCCGTTCTAGTAGATGATCGCGGTAGGCGGCCAGGCTTGGCTGTGTCCAGCGTAGCCGATTGTCGTCTAACCACTCGATATAAAGATAAATCCGTGAAGCAGTGTTCGTGCTGGCATCCGGTGGTGGGGCTAATACATCAGCGTTGTTGAATGGATATCTTGAAATTATATCGTTCATAACGCCACTATAACACGCCATCAGAAAAACTTCAGGGGGTTATGGACTTGGTGTTATTGACGCAGTAGGGGAGTGCCGCCGTGTACTCTCGTATTAGCTGGCTATCCGCGTTGGTGGGAGGGCACCAAGACCCTCCCCTACTCCCCTACAGCGGATTTGCGATTTTGGTATATCGTCGCACATGCCCTGGGTAGGGCTTGCGCGTTACCTCAGTTTAGAGAGGATATGGTGATAGATAAGCCATTTCGAAAGCGAAACGTAACTGCTCAGGGGTTTCACCCCCGAACCCCCACAAGCTTTTGCAAAAGCTTGACCGAAACTTTAGCTGTGAAAATCTTCTAAACCTTCATCCTAGATGAAAAAATGCACGCTTTTTGTCCACTTTTTCTGGGAAAAGTGGTGGGGTATGGGATGAAACCCCACCATATCTTAATGTCTGCCTGAGTAGTTACGGCGAAACAGGCTATTCGTCGGAAAGGTCCGTTTCGCTTTCCGGCATAACCACGAACCACACATCATTGACGCCCTGCCCGTTGACATCGGCAGGTGCTTCGTCGCGGATGAAGTAGTACAGCGGTACATCGTTATAAGTGACCTGTAGCGTGCCTTCGCGGTCAAAGAAGCCGATTTCACCGGTTAAGCCATCCTCAAGCGCAATAGCACTTTCCACAGGTGTTGTCAGTGGTGGCCAGTTTTCCAGGCAACCATCGACGCAGTTGGCGTCATCCGGCGTGAACAGATAGAGCGCAAAGCCGTTCGGCCCTGTCAGGTAAGTGCCCAGATCAGCATCAGTGCGCGTGCCGATTGTGTTAATCACATACCAAACATCGTTCAAGCCCTGCCCGTTGGAATCACCTGGAACTTCGTCGTTTACGAAGTAATACAGCGGCACATCGTTGTAAGTGACCTGCAATGTCCCGTCTTCACGCTCGAACACACCAGTTTCACCCGGCAGACGATAGCTGATTGCGATATCGTCTTCGTTCTCGACCGTGAGGGGAGGCCAATTTTCCAGGCAACCATCAACACAGTTAGCGTCATCCGGCGTGAATAGATAGAGCGTCATGCCATCAGGACCCACCAACAGGTTGCCCAACTCGCTGCTACGCCCGACTGTGATTAGCGCAGGTTCAATCACATACCACACTGCATTGATCCCCTCACCGTTGGTATCACCGGGTTCTTCGTCACGGATGAAGCGGTACAGCGGTGCGTCGTTGTATGTCACCTGCAACGTTTCGTCGTCACGCTCGTAAACGCCAAGCGTACCGGGGATACCTTCAGCCAGTGTCAATTCGTCTTCGCTTTCGACCGTGAGGGGCGGCCAATTTTCCAGGCACGCATCAACACAGTTGGCGTCATCCGGCGTGAACAGGTAAAGTGCCATGCCGTCTGCGTCTACCAAAAATGAGGGGATGGTGTCGTTGCTGCCAACGCCCACCAATGGCCCGTCTTCTTGTGCGGCTACCGGCAAGGCTATTACCGCAATTAATAATAACAAAATTGTAGAAATTTTCTTGAGCATGTTTTACATTGCCACCTTTTGTTGTGTGTATACTAAACTTAAGTTTATCAATATTAAATGAGCAAAAACTGAAATTCTTGCCAAGAAGCGGTTAAGGGATTAAAGCTGCCGACGTGAAAGCGGTCAAACAGGTTTTTAGATTACATTACATCACTTCCTGTAAATAGCAGAATGTGCGGTAATTCGTAAATCCGTAGAGGCGTACGGCTGTCTGAACCTACCGGGTCAGCTATTGCAATGACAAGCCAGCAAACGCCTTCATGGGCGTCTTTACAAAACCCCTATAACCCGTAAAGAGATATTTTTAGACGGCGTCCGGTGAGGGAGGCGGAGCTTCGTTCATAGCCCGCTGCTTGATCTCGCGGAACTTGTCGCTGACAGATTCCAGTCTGGCGGACATCTCCGGGTTGGGTGTCATGCCTTCGGTTTCGTCACGGTAAGAGGCGACAATGGCCACCATAGCGAAAGCGTCGCCAATGGCGACCTTCACCAACCAGGCGAAAATCAGCGTAATGATGATACTCCAGCCGGCCAACTGCGGCGTAAAGACCCACGCGACCAACCCGCCCATCGGCGCGGCGATAAGCACAAATGCGACGATAAAGGGCACGAAACTGAGCAGCATAAGTGCGACAGCGTTTGTTAGCAGCGGCCTCCAGACTTGCGCGTAAAGCACAAGACCATCTTCTGCGGTTTCCCACACGTTTTTATCTTCCCGCCAAAAGCTACGCGCTAAAATCGCCTCATCAATGTAACCCATTGCAAAACGCACGACACGATTTACCACCCTGGCCAAATTCTCGAACGTTTCCCCAGGTAAAAAGCGCGAAACGCTGTAAACCGTGTTTGTAAATGCCCGGATGACAGAATCGACTAGTTCATCAACGATAAACATGGCGCTAGCTTCTCCAAAGCGGCTGGTGACGGCTTTACGCCCCCAGGCTAATTGACTTTCGCCGGAAGGTAAGCTGCCCTTTTGCAAGATTTCCGCCACGACAGCGAGGTGTGCTGCTTTAATCATGTAGAACACGTAGCGATAAGCGAGTTGATAAATAGGCCCAATCGCCACCAGTGAGCCGATGAACAGAATCACACCCAAGAATCCCACAGCCTGACCGACTAGCCAAGATACCCCCCCAGTAATGCCTAAGTAGATGATCGTAGCGACCCAAAAAACAGCATACGCGCCCATTCGCACCCACAGGATGGGCATAGTTTGTAAAATGATCTTAAATGCCCGTCCCAGCTTAAGCGATTCTGTATTTAACATTGTATATCCTTCTCCAATTGCGATTAGGCTTCAAGAAACCAACTTTCATTGCGAAATGAGGAACTGCTTCACAACACCTACAGTATGATGACACCCTCTTGAACGCAAATGTTTATATGTTAAAGACCTGAAAAATTGTGGGGATGCAGTCCAATCGGGCTTTGGCTTAACATCTGTGCAACCAAATGTCACTTGATTGGCGTGATGCAGGCCGGAGACGGAACCGCATCCCCGGTCGCGTACTGCATGGGACCGCAACCCGGCCCCTACTCGGCCCCTATGTTTGTGGGTTGAATATCCCGCGTGCAAAGCTGAGCGTGGTACGAAGCCCAGCCCCAGCCTCTAACCACATGATGCCCTCGGTAAAGCGGGCGAAGTTGCTATCGGCGGTACTCTGTGAGTTGATCAAAGATTGAAAGGGTGCCGTCACGACCGATTTCTGGATGTGATTATCATCGAAGAATAGCAAGTTATTCACAAAGCCGATCCCGCTTTGCACATCGTATATATCCGACCCAGCATGACCGCCCCAGGCGGTGGTCCCGGTGACATACCCGAAAGCCGACGCGACATTAACGCAGATCGTCCCGTAACGTAAGTCCGCGAGCGCCCGTTCGTAAGCGGCATTGACGGCGGGGTCCTCCAGGGAGGCGGGATGAATGATGATCATCGCGGTGAGCGTGCCCCACAGGGTATCGTTGACAAATGCCACCGCCTGATCGAGAAAATCCGCCGGGGAAGGGGCATCCAGCGCCGTTTCGGTCATGAGGCTGCAAAACGCTTCCGTGTGATAGGCGATGTCATCCGGTTGGGCCGGGTCCAGGCCGGGGATATACGTCCATGGGAGTTGATCGCTATCGGCATCGCCGTATTGTAGCGCGTCCGGGTGGGCTTGGATAAAGGCGGCATGACGTTGGGCCGCACCGGGGTAAAACGCATCACGCGGCGGGACTTCGCGCAGCATCGCGCCGATCTGCTCGTTGAGGCGATCACGGTCGGGCCAATCGGCATGTTGGACGATCACACGCGGCGTCAGGCAATTGAACCCGGCGTTGACGAACAACTGTCCGGCGATCTGGTTGGCCTGCATCCGTACATCGTCATCTGACCAGGGGCCAGGGACAACGATAATCGGCGTGATGTTACCTAGCTCCGATGTGAAGCGTTTGGTCATTTTGGGGTTTCGCTCACGTTTACGCCTTGCGCCTTCCTCGCCAGGACCAAATACGATGGCATCGTGCGTTTTGTCGGACCCGGTGATGTGCAATTCTTCGACGTAAGGATGCTCGATCAGGTAGGTAGCTTCATCCACATCACCATACACCACTTGCAAGAACCCACGGGCGATAAACGGACGATAAGCGGCCTCAATGAACGGGCCAAGATATTCATTAACCGGGTTCATTTTGAGGACCACCACGCGATCCTCAACGAACAACTTATACAGGAAATCGCCCGGAATCAGCGCCATCACGTTACCAGCCCCCAATACCAACGCCACCCGCCCCCGGTGCCCCCGGCTACGGTAGATTCTGGCCTGCCCGTTGCGGATGTCTTGTTCTGTCAGGCCGGGCCGGAACCACAGATCGCCAGTGATGCCGTTGTATAGTAGTTCATCCTGAGTGTTCGTCGGGAAAACCGGCAGCGTCCAGCGCCCGTCCTCGCGTCGGGTTAGCTCTCCGATGGCTTGCGGTCGTCCGTATGTTTGTATCTCACGCAGCGAACGCCGGAGCAATCGTATCTGCCGGAACAACAACGCCCCGAACGCGAAATCATCGGCGCGGCCTGGGTGCCCCGCCGGAATGTTCTTCTGTTGTTGGCTAGTGCGCACCATATCTTCGACAGTGTGCTTGATCGCCTCGAAGGTGTCATCGAGCAGTTGTAAACGTTCTGGGATGGATGTCTGAACCCAGGCGTCTTTGCTGCTGTAAAGGGTTTGTAAAGCCGCGTTCATATGCGTTTCAGTAGAAGGTGTCATGTGGGATGTGTGAGGTAGGGGTGAAGTCGCAACCACGTTAGGTTTATCCTGTGCTGTTTGCTGGTAACGCCCTCAATATACCATATATCTGATGTGAAATTGCAGAACTCTTCTTAAATTGGTAACTGCTCAGGGGCTTCACCCCCAAAACCCCGCAAGCTTTTGCAAAAGCTTGACCAAAACTTTAGCTGTGAAAATCGTCTAAATCTTCATCTTGGATGACAAAATGGACGCTTTTTGCCCACTTTTTCTAGAAAAAGTGGTGGGTATAGGGTGAAAGCCCACCAAATCTTACGTATTTTGAATTTTATACAGAATGTACTATACGCCTATGTGCCGATCAACGGGTGAGCTTATCACGGATAGTAGCCGCCATCTGCCGGGCGCGGTCCGGTGCAATCCCGACATAATCATCTGCTACCAACAGCGCCCGCGCAGCCTGTTGACCGATATACCCGGTCAGGCGTTCATCATTGATCAATAGCTCTGCTAGTGGGTTGGGGTCCCCACGCCGGATGGCGTCCCAGGCGGTGAGGCTGTGCCCTCGTATCACCTCGTGTAACTGCTGGCGATCTCCGCCAGCGCGGGTGGCAGCCATCAATAAGCGTTCGCTAGCGGCAAAAACAGCGTATTGCTGGAAGTTCCGGGCGATGACATCCTCCGCAATCGTCAGACCGCCAACCAACCGCCGCAACCGTTTGAGCAGTTCATCGGTGATCAAAAACGCCTCCGGTAGCACCGACCGCCGATTACCGGAATCGTCCAACGTGCGTTCTAGTAGGCTGTTGGCGGCGTTATCCCACATCACACGCGGGAGTGTTGCGAGTAGCCGCGCTAAGCTGTCCATATTCTCAGCATTGATCGGATTGCGCTTAAACGGCATGGCAGATGATCCGATCTGTTGTGCGCCGAACGGCTCGTGCCACTCCCCCAATACCGGAGACTGCAACAGGCGCAGGTCGAACGCGAACTTGTGCGCCGTCAGCCCGACCCCGGCCAACGCGCTGACGATCTCCCAATCCTGGCGACGGGGGTACGTCTGGTGGGCCACGGGGAAAGCTGTTAAGCCGATGCGCTTCATAATGTCCGCTTCGAGTTGTTGCGGCGTGATGTCGGTTCCGTCTAGCAACTGTCCATAAGATGCCATCGTGCCAACCGCGCCCTTGAAGCCCTTGCCGCGCACGCCGTCTCGCAAGCCGATCAAACGATCATAGTCTGCGAGTAAGTCCTGGGCATAGAACGCCATCCGGTAACCGACAGTGGTTGGCTCGGCGGGTTGGATGTGCGTCAGCCCGATACAAGCGGTATCCGCGTGGGCGTCGATGGTGTCCGCCAGCAACCGCAGCGACTCCCCCAGACGAGCCACCACCAGCGCCAGCGCCTCGCGTAGCCGCAGCGCATCGGCATTATCTTCAATATCCATGCTGGTTGCGCCTAGGTGGATAATACCGCCGCCGATCTCGCATTGTTCGGCGTAAGTATAGACTTCCGCCATCAGATCGTGCTTGAGGTCGGCTTCTAATTGGTGGGCGCGGTCGATGTCGATCTCGTCCATGTGGGCGCGGAGGTCGGCGGCTTGCGGGGCTGTGACCAACCCGGCAGCCTGTTGTGCTTCCGCTAAGGCAACCCATAACCGCCGCCATAGCCGCCGCTTATGCACCACCGACCAAACGCGGCGCATCTCATCGGAGCCATAACGCCAAGTGTACGGGCTAAGGTAGGTTTCGTGGGTGTAGGCGGTCATAGTATCGGGGACTTTCGATTATAACTTGCTTATCTGAGCATCTATTATCCCTGTTCTGGCGGGGGCTGCAACCGTCGCTCTTCGGTGGGGGCCGGTCGATCTGCATAGCGGGAGGGCACAGCAACCCTCCCCTGCGTCAGATGTGCAGTTTTCCCATGTTGTCGCGCATTTACCAATAATCTGAAAGATACCCGTCTGCTTCACATTCCTTCACAGGGGTATTGAATGGCGTTATACTGTTCTCATTATTGTGTGCATATGTATGTAAAAGGTCGTTCATCACCGATGCCCCTATTCTTACAAGCGTTGTTAGCAGCGTTACCGATCTTACTGGCTGCAGGGTTATTGATTGCTTTCCGGCTTCCGGCAAAACAAGTGATGCCGGTCGTATACTTTCTGACGGTTGCCATAGGCTTAACCGTGTGGGGGATGGCGTTTGATACGGTAGTCGCCTCTACGATTCAGGGGTTATTTATCACATTCGATATTTTGTTTATCGTATTCGGGGCGATCTTGCTGCTGGCGACCCTGAAACAGTCCGGTGCGATTACCGTCATCCGACAGATGTTTGTGGACATCAGCCCGGATCGTCGGGTACAAGTGCTGATCATCGCGTGGCTGTTCGGGTCTTTTTTGGAAGGCGCATCGGGGTTCGGTACCCCGGCAGCGATTGTCGCGCCGCTGCTGGTGGCGCTTGGGTTCCCCGCGATGGCGGCGGTCATGATCGGGCTGATGGTGCAAAGCACGGCGGTCACATTCGGCGCGGTGGGCACGCCTGTTTTAGTCGGGGTGACAGGCGGCCTAGAAAGCCCGGTATTGACCGAACGCCTGACCGATGTCGGCCTGACGTTCACCGCTTATCGCCAGATGATCGTGGCACAGGCGGCGATTATTCACGGCCTTGTCGGCACGCTGATGCCAACGTTTATGGTGGTCATGATGACCCGGTTCTTTGGTGAAAACCGTTCGTGGTCCGAGGGGTTATCGATCTTGCCGTTTGCGTTGTTTAGCGGGGTGGCCTTCACCATCCCGTATATGCTGACAGGTGTCTTGCTTGGCCCGGAGTTCCCATCGCTGCTAGGCGCGTTAGTCGGGTTGGTTATCATCGTCACGGCAGCCCGACGCGGGTTCCTGATCCCGGATGATCCCTGGGATTTTCCGGACTCCGAAACATGGCCGGCAGACTGGCTCGGCACTATCGGTAAGGATGAAACCGACAAAGAGTTAGAAGCGATCCGGGCAGCGCAAGTCGAACGCCCGATGTCTATCTGGATGGCGTGGCTACCGTATGGGCTGCTGGCAGTGGGCTTAGTGCTGACACGGCTCCCGGCGTTGGGGGTTGGCAGCTTGCTACAGAATGCGCTGCGTATCGAATGGACGGGCATCCTCGGCACCGAGATTGCCGCCACGACCACGCCACTTTATCTGCCCGCAAGCGTGCTGGTGGTGGTGGTCTTGCTGACGATAGGCTTACATCGGATGCAACTCCCCCAAGTGCGGGCGGCCTTCGGGGAGGCCAGCGGGATTCTGTTGAGCGCCGGGTTTGTGCTGTTGTTCGCGGTGCCGATGGTGCGCGTTTACATCAACTCCGGGTTTAATGCAACCGGGCTAGAAAGTATGCCGATAGCGATGGCACAATGGGCTGCTGCGAATGTCGGCGCGGTGTGGCCTTTGTTGGCCCCAACAATTGGCGCGTTGGGCGCGTTCATCGCCGGAAGCAACACGATCAGCAATTTGATGTTCAGCCTGTTTCAGTTCAGCATTGCCGAACAACTCGCAGTATCTAGCGTAACGGTCGTGGCCTTACAAGCGGTCGGCGCGGCCGCCGGGAACATGATCGCCATTCACAATATTGTCGCCGCCGCCGCGACTGTCGGCCTGTTGGGGCGTGAAGGGGCGCTTTTGCGTAAGACTATCATCCCAACATTTTACTATGTGGTATTCGCTGGTGTGTTGGGGCTAATTGCGATCTACGTGTTCGGCTTAACCGATCCGCTGATGTGAGATCACCCCGCTTCGGCCTGAGGCGGCTCGGTGGCCGTCAACAGGTTGCTATGCGGCAGATATTACACGATATATTCTTCGCCAAGCTGAAAGACGGGCGGCACGACATCGTGATCGATATAAAGCTGTACGCCCACTTTTTCATTAACAGCGTAGAGATATTCGTCAGCTTCGTCGGTGACGATGGTCGCCCGCACGGATCGCACGACGTTATCGTGTAAATCCTGCCGCAGTGACGTAGCTAGCTCTCGGTTTCCGCTAAATTCCGTGAGCATCAGCCAAGCACCAATCACCAACCCCATCACAGTAACCACGCTCAACCCCCAACCAACCAATCACCCGACCACCACAGCGTCTAGCTCGCCGCCAGTACCCTGCCATCAGTATATCGACCCTAGCTGTTACTGCACTAAGTGTATGAAAGTGCATGATTTCACAATTTGTAGCCTTGTGCAAAAAGTACAATGCAGAGTGTCTAAATCGGTGCTATGATTGTGCAAAAACGTTATGTAAAAGGTAAATAAGGTGTCAAATTATGTTTGAGAATCGCGATCATCAGTGGGTGTATTTGTTCAGTGAAGGGGGGCAGGATAAAAAGCCGCTGCTCGGCGGGAAGGGGGCGAACGTAGCAGAGATGATCAATGCGGGGTTGCCCGTTCCACCTGGATTTACCATCACCACCGAAGCCTGTAACGTGTACTTAGCCAATGACAACCAATTCCCGGAAGGAATGTGGACACAAGCAAAAGCCGCTTTACAGCAAGTAGAAGCAGAAACCGGGCGGACACTGGGCGACCCGGATAACCCGTTATTAGTTTCTGTACGGAGTGGCGCGGCGGTCTCGATGCCGGGGATGATGGATACCGTTCTCAACCTGGGCCTTAACGACGAAACGGTCGAAGGCTTGGCCCGAATGACGGAAGATCGGCGCTTTGCGTTCGATGCCTACCGCCGCTTTATCGCCATGTTTGGGCACATCGTCATGGGCATTGATAGTGGACGCTTCGACCGGGTGCTAGAACGTTTCAAAGCCCGCACCATCAACCACAAAGATACTGACCTGGACGAAACACAATTAAGCGAAATCATCGAAGCGTATAAGCGCATCGTATTTTCTAGCCAACACGGGAAATCTTTCCCACAAGACGCCTACGAACAACTACGGATGACGATCTCGGCGGTGTTCGATAGCTGGAACCGCCAGCGGGCCATCGACTACCGCCGGGTTCACAACATCCCAGAAAACCTGGGAACCGCTGTCAACATACAAATGATGGTTTTTGGTAATATGGGCTGGGATAGCGGTACCGGGGTAGCCTTCACGCGGCATCCATCTACCGGGGAGAAAACGCTTTTCGGGGAATACCTACTGAACGCACAAGGCGAAGATGTCGTCGCCGGGATTCGCACACCAAACGATGTCCGCGAGCTACAATCCGACATGCCAGAGGTATTCGAGCAACTAACCAATATTGCTGCCCGCCTGGAAAAACATTACGGCGATATGCAGGATATTGAATTTACCATCGAGCAAGGCAAGCTGTGGCTACTGCAAACGCGCACTGGTAAACGAACCGGGGTTGCCGCTGTGAAGATGGCAGTTGATATGGAAGCCGAGGGTTTGATCGACAGAAAAGCGGCCCTCAACCGCGTGCAACCCAACCAGGTGAACCAACTTTTACACCCCATGGTAGACCCGTCCGCTAAAGTGACCCAACTCACCCAGGGCCTACCCGCTAGCCCCGGTGCAGCCGTCGGCAAAGTGGAGTTTTCTCCGGCGGCAGCGGCGGAACGGGCAGCAGCCGGCGAGCCAATTATTTTGATCCGCCAGGAAACCAGCCCGGACGACTTCCAAGGTATGGTCGATTCCGAGGCGATCCTGACGGTACGCGGCGGCATGACCTCTCATGCGGCGGTTGTGGCCAGGGGGATGGGCAAACCGTGTGTGGTGGGGGCCAAAGCCATCGAGATCAATATAGATGAGGGTATCTGCCGGGTAGGGGATACAGTGATACGCCGGGGTGACTGGTTGACAATCGACGGCTCGAACGGCGATGTTCTGTTGGGCCAAGCCCCGATCAAACAGCCGGAACTTGGCGACGACTTCCAAACGCTGATGACATGGGCAGATGAATATCGCCAGGTGCACGTGCGAGCCAATGCCGACAACGGGCACGATGCTGGGATCGCCCGTGATTTTGGGGCGGAGGGTATCGGGTTATGCCGTACGGAGCATATGTTCTTTGGCGAGGAACGGCTAGCGATCATGCGAGAAATGATCCTGGCAAACGATCGCGCTTCGCGTGAGGTGGCGTTGGATAAACTGCTGCCGATCCAACGTGGGGATTTCATCGAATTGTTCCAGGCGATGAACGGGCTTCCGGTCACCGTCCGCCTGCTAGACCCGCCGCTGCACGAGTTCCTGCCGAATTATGAAGAACTCCAGGCCGAACTTGCCCAACTCAAGCTCACTTTGCAGAGGGTCGATTCGTTTAGCGATATTGACGCGCTACTGGATAAAATCTGGGAACGCGAAAAACTGTTAAAACGTGTAGACCAACTGCGCGAATCGAACCCGATGCTTGGTCACCGGGGCTGCCGCCTGGGGTTGATGTACCCGGAGGTAACGATCATGCAGGCGCGGGCGTTGTTCGAGGCGGCTTGTGAAGTGCAGGCCGCCGGTGGCAATGTACAGCCAGAGGTGATGGTCCCGCTAGTATCAGTAAGCGGTGAGTTGGAGAACCAGCGCGAACTCATCGAGCAAACAGCGGAGAAGGTGCTAGGCGAATACGGTATGGAGATTGACTACACCGTCGGCACGATGATCGAACTCCCCCGCGCTGCACTCACGGCAGATAGCATCGCCGAACATGCCGACTTCTTCAGTTTCGGTACCAACGACCTGACGCAGACAACCTTTGGTCTCAGCCGAGACGACAGCAACCGCTTTTTGCCGTTCTATGTCTCGCGTAAGTTCATGCCATCGGACCCATTCCAGGTGCTAGATCAAAGTGGGGTCGGGCAGTTGATTCAGATCGGGGTGGAGAAGGGGCGATCGGTCAAACCGGAATTGAAGGTCGGCATTTGCGGGGAACACGGCGGTGAACCGTCTAGCATCGCCTTTTGCCAGCGCAACGGGCTAGATTACGTGAGTTGTTCGCCCTACCGTGTGCCGATAGCGCGGTTAGCAGCGGCGCAGGCGGCGCTGGCATCCGAATCATAACCATATGGGCTAGTAGTATAACAAACGTTAATTGTCGGATAGAGCCGATGTAATTTAATACGTGCATCATCAGTAGTGAAACGCCAGTTCACGGTTAATTCCTTTCGGTTACGTTGCTCATACCAGGTGGTAGTTTTCAAAGTTAAAGTCAGCTGATCAGGAATGTGCGCTTTGAGACATTGCCGATGAAGAACACTCAATTCGATTTCAGTCATGTTCAACCAGCTTCCGTGTTGAGGAACGAGCTAGATTTCGACGCGGATGACCTCGGCGTCTGCCTCCGAGGGGCGCGTCTTTCGACGGGAGCCGAACGCAACCGTTCGGGTTACATCGGTGCGGGCTGCGCCGAAGTTGATCGACCCGCAACCGTTTGGGCAGGTGAGTCCACCGATAGTAAAATGGGGGTGCCTTTGCAAGTAGTTGCCATTATTGATTGCTCTGCATCAATGACAACGGCTACCCCAGCAGATCGGCAAAGTAATCCGTAAGGGGCTTGAGTGCCTGGCAAGTGACGATAATTTCATCCACAAAGTTACCCGCCGTCACCTCTGCATCGGTGAACGGACGCGATGCCATGAATTCCTTGTAGCGTAGTAGGTCGATGTCTGGGTGATCT
>DAOTUA010000255.1:0-5335 GCA_034437355.1 Anaerolineae bacterium
GTAGCGAGTTTTTTAACCAAGGATTTGTTAATCGACTGGCGGGAGGGTGAAACGCACTTCATGCAGCATCTATTGGACGGCGACCCGGCGGCGAATAACGGCGGTTGGCAGTGGGCCGCCGGGACCGGAACCGATGCCCAGCCCTATTTCCGTATTTTTAACCCGACGACGCAGGGTGAACGCTACGACCCGGACGGCGATTATATCCGGGCGTGGGTGCCAGAACTGGCGGACCTGGGCGGGAAAGCGGTTCATAAGCCGTGGATATTGGACAACTTGCCGTCGGGTTATCCGGCGCGGATTGTGGATCATAAGGCGGCCAGAGAGCGCACCTTAGCGGCGTTCAAAGCGGCGCGGGACAATTAGGTTTTTCGGCACAACACATTGGAAACTTTTCAAGAAGTAAGGAGTTAAGGTTTATGTCAACGGTGTTTATCTGGGGTGCATCCGGCGGGATTGGTCGGGCGTTGGTCAACACATTTGCGGGGGAAGGTTGGGCGGTCCATGGGGCGGCCCGCAATACGGGGGCGATCCCGGAGGGGGTGAGTGAACGGTATACGTTCGAGGCGGGGAACGCGGAAAGCTACAAGGAGATCGCGCTGTTGCTGGCGCAGGATGCGGTCGAGCTTGATCTGGTGATTTATGCGGCGGGGGGGATGCACACGGCGAAGTTGGAAGATTTAGGCGCGGCAAGCTGGGGGCAAGTGCTGGATGCTAACCTGAATGGGGCTTACCTGGGGGTCCAATCGCTTTTGCACCTGGTGCCGAAGGGGGGGCATGTGATGGTGATCGGGGCTTATGTGAACAAGATTACGCTGCCGAAGTTCGGGGCGTATACGACGGCAAAGGCGGCTTTAGAGCCGATGATGACGATCTTCCAGAAGGAGAACCGCCGCAAAAACTTTACGCTGGTGCGTCCGCCGGCAGTGGATACCGCGTTCTGGGAGCAGGTGCCGTTTAACTTGCCGGATGGGGCCTTAGCGCCGGAGCAGGTGGCGCGGGCGATTTTGGATCACTATAAAGCGGGGGAAAGCGGCACGTTGGACCTGTAGATGAGGCGCTGGTGGGGGCGTTCACTCATCATGGGCGGGGTGGGTGAGTTATCTGCTAAGAAACATTAATTTTGACGATGTTCGGCTTGACGTTTAGCGGTTGGCGTGGTCCTATTAGAGAAAGTGTGAAAGCAATCTGCTGACGGAATGTGGTAAATTCAAACATCACGCTCTCATTAGCCATTCAGTCCAATTTCATCCCATACTTTTACGCTAGAGTAAGGTTAGAAACAGTGTTGGTTATCTCGCTGAGTAGGAGAAAGTAATTATGTCGAAAATCATTGTCATCGGTAGCGGGTTCGGGGGGATGGCGGCGGCTTGTCGTCTGGCTGCGAAGGGCCACGATGTTGAGTTGTTTGAAAAGCGTGACAAGCTGGGGGGCCGGGCTTATGTCTATGAGATGGACGGGTTCAAGTTCGACGGTGGCCCAACGATTGTCACGGCCCCGTTTATGTTTGATGACATCTTCGAGGCGGCGGGACGCAAGCGGGAAGATTATTTTGAGTTGGTGAAGTGTGATCCGTTTTACCGGATATACGATCACAATAAGCGGGCGTTCGACTACAACGACGATCACGAGTTCATCTTGAGTGAGATTGACAAGGTGAACCCGTCCGATAAGGCTGGGTACAGCGAGTTTGTGCAAAAGACAAAGGCGATTTTCCAGAAGGGTTTCGTTGAATTGGCGGATGTGCCGTTTTTGTCGATTTGGGATATGTTGAAGGTTGCGCCAGACCTGATTCGGATGCAGTCGTATTTGAGTGTGTACCGATATGTGAGCCAATTTGTCAAAGACCCGTTCTTGCGGCAGGTGTTTTCGTTCCATCCGTTGTTGGTGGGGGGCAACCCGTTCGATACGCCATCGATTTACGCGATGATCCACTACTTAGAGCGTGAGTGGGGCGTGTGGTATGCGTTAGGCGGCACTGGCTCGATGGTGGATGGCATGGCGCGGCTGTTTGAGGAGTTGGGCGGTAAGATTCATGTCAACGCCGAGGTGGATGAGATTTTGGTGGATGGTGCATCGCGACGGGTGACGGGTATCCGGTTGAAGGATGGTAGCACGCACGCGGCGGATAATGTGGTGTCGAATGCGGATGTGGCGTTTACGTATCGTAATATGATTGACGCGCAGTATCGGCGTAAGTATACGGATCGCAAGGTCGAGAATATGCGCTACAGCATGTCGTTGTTTGTGTATTATTTTGGGACGGACCGTTTATATCGCGATACCACGCCGGAAATCGCCCATCACAACATTATTCTAGGGCCACGGTATAAGGACTTGTTGGACGATATTTTCCATCACCAGCACCTGGCGGAAGATTTTTCGCTGTATTTGCACATGCCGACGATCACCGATCCGTCGATGGCCCCGGAGGGTTGCGAATCGTTTTATGTGTTGTCGCCGGTCCCGAATTTGCAGGATGGCACGGATTGGAGCGAGGCCGGGCCGCGTTATCGAGATATGGTCGTGAATTTCTTAGAAGAGAATTACCTGCCGGATTTAAGCAAGCACATTGTTGCAGAACATTACATCGATCCGTTACACTTCCAGCAGACGCTAAACAGTCATAATGGGGCGGCGTTTTCGTTGGAACCGGTCTTAACGCAGTCGGCATGGTTCCGCCCGCACAATCGATCTGAGGATTTCGAGAACCTGTATTTTGTCGGCGCGGGGACGCACCCAGGCGCAGGATTGCCGGGTGTGCTTTCGACGGCGATTATCGCAGAGAAGCTGATCGGTGAAGCGGAGACCGTCCCCGTGACAGAGCGCAACACAGCACCGCAACCCGCAGGGGACTAACGGATCAATGACATTGCAGCTTCAATCTTGGGAAAATACATTACTGGCACGGGCACAAGAGGCCCTGCAAACAACGGAATCGTTGGGGCATCATGCGAGCGTAGATGCACAGCAACTCCAGGCCGCTTATGGAGAATGTAGTCGCATCACGCGGGATTACAGTAAAACGTTCTTCTTGGCTTCGGGGTTATTGCCGCGTGCGAAACGACAGGCGGCACGGGCTTTGTATGCTTTTTGCCGTGTGACAGATGATATTGTCGATAGCACGGAAAGCGCCGAAGCCCGCCGGGATAATTTGGCGGCGTGGCGGGCGTTGGTGATGACGCCCTCGACGTTGGTTAATAACCCGGTGGCGTTGGCTTGGATAGATGCGCAGCATCGCTATAACATCCCGCGTGGCTACGCTGAGCAGTTGATCGATGGGGTGGCGCGGGACCTGACGCAAACGCGCTATGAGACCTTCGCGGATTTAGCGGATTATTCTTACGGGGTGGCTTCAACGGTGGGGTTGATGGCGATGCACATCGTCGGTTTTAGGAGCCGTGAGGCGATCCCGTATGCGGTGCGGTTGGGGGTGGCGTTGCAACTGACAAATATCCTGCGCGATGTTGGCGAGGATTGGCAGGCAGGGCGGCTGTATCTGCCGTTAGAAGATTTGGCGGCGTTTGGGCTTTGTGAAGCGGACATTGAGGCGGGGCGATTGGATGAGCGATGGCAGGCGTTCATCAATTTTCAGATTGAGCGCACGCATCAGTTGTATGAAGAATCTTGGGAGGGTATCCGTATGTTGAACCCGGACGGGCGCTTTGCGATTGGTGCGGCGGCGGATTTGTACCGGGGCATTTTGGAGGATATACGCGCTCATAACGGGGATGTGTTCAACCGACGGGCGCACTTGGGGATGTGGGGCAAGGTCTCTCGGTTGCCGGGGATTTGGTGGCATTCGCGCTAGGTTATCGTTGCCAAGGGGTGTTCTCAGCACATACAATTAGAGTGATTAATCGCTAAACACTGGAGAAATCTATGAAAGTTGGCATTGTAGGAACCGGAATGGTGGGGGCGACGGCGGCCTATGCGTTGGTCATGCGCGGTGTGAGCCGTGAAATTGTGCTGGTGGACCTGGATAAGAAACGGGCGAAGGCGGAAGCTGCCGATATTAATCATGCGGTCCCGTTTGCGAACCCGATTCAAGTGAGTGGAGGGGATTACTCGGACCTGGTGGGGTGTAAGGTGGTGATTGTGGCGGCGGGGGTCGGGCAGAAGCCAGGCGAAACGCGCCTGGAGTTGCTCAGCCGGAACGCGAAGGTCTTTCAGCAGGTGATCCCGGCGATTCTGGAACATGCGCCGCGTGCGATTCTGTTGATTGCGACGAACCCGGTCGATATTATGACGCACTTGGCAGCGCGATATGCCGCCAATGAGGGGGTGCCGAGCAGCCGTGTGATCGGGTCTGGGACGACGTTGGATACAGCGCGGTTCCGGTCTTTGTTGGGGCAATATTTAGGGGTCGATTCTTATCATGTGCATGGGTATGTGGTGGGCGAACATGGCGACACTGAGGTGTTGTTATGGTCGTTGGTGAATGTGGGAGGGGTGCCGCTTAAAGATTTCTGTAGGGCGCGGCAGATCATCCTGGACGATGCAATCAAGAAGCAGATCGGCGATAAAGTGCGGGGGGCAGCCTACAGCATCATAGAGGGGAAAGGGGCGACTTACTACGGCATCGGGAGTGCGCTGGCAGCGATTGTGAAGGTCTTTCTGCTGGACGAGCGTTCGGTGTTGACGGTGTGTTCGCCGGCAGCGGAAATTGCCGGTGTGGATAATGTGACGATTGCGATGCCGCTTCTGTTCGGGGGTAGTGGTGTGATCGAAACCTTACCGCTTCCGTTGGAGGGATACGAGCTAGAGCGACTGCAACAGAGCGCCGGGATCGTGCGGAAGGCGATTGATAGCCTGGATGAAACGTTAGCAACGACTGAGGATTAGTATTGACTGGGCTGGCAGATATTGAGATCGGGGTCGGTACGTCGTCGTGGGGGGATAAGCTACGATGGGGTTTCGGGCGGGGGTATACTGCCAGCGACTTAGAAGAAGCGTATGCGGTTATCGCCAGCAGCGGGAACGTGTTGATCGATACGGCGGAGCTTTACGGGCTAGGGCGCTCGGAACGGTTGATCGGGTCGTTTGGCGGGGGTGGGGTTCCGCGCCCGTTGTTGGCAACCAAATTTATCCCACTCCCCTGGCGACACGGTACGCTGGCACACACCTTGCGGTCTAGCCTGGGTCGGTTGGGACGCACACAGGTTGAGCTATATCAGATGCATCACCCTTTGCCGTCAATTTCGATAGAGTTATGGATGGGGGCGCTTACGCAACTGGCGGAGGCAGGTTTAACTCGTTGGGTGGGGGTGTCGAATTTCGATAAGTATCAGATGTTACGGGCGCATGGTGCGTTGGCAGGGCGTGGGTTGGGGTT
>DAOTUA010000256.1:0-12505 GCA_034437355.1 Anaerolineae bacterium
AACCGAACCTACATCACCTAACCGACAATATGACCTATTGTGACCAATCCACCCCAAAAATGAAACTAGAACTTTGACCTAAATATTGCAAACAATTTTATGGATTATGCCAGGGCAATCGCCTTAAAATTTTCTGATGTCATTTATTATTGCATCCCAAACCCTGCCAAGCTTTTTCAAAAACTTGACCAAAACTTTACATTTTTGGCGCAAAGCGCCAAAAGGTGCCGGTCAAGGATTGCTAAATCCTTGTGGGGGTGTGGGGGCAAAGCCCCCGCTATACTTTTTTGAAGCGATTGCCCCGTGGATTATGCCCATCCCAATTGCCAGAACATGCGTTTTGTTTTATGCTTACCACAGATCAACGCTAACAGGTTCCCCCACATGAGCCACCCACGCACCATCCTACACCTTGATCTAGACGCCTTCTTTTGTGCCGTCGAAGAACAACACAACCCGGCCCTACACGGACAACCCTTCGCTGTCGGTGGTACCGCCGATGCTCGCGGGGTGGTCGCGTCCTGCTCATACCCCGCCCGGCGGTTCGGTGTGCGCTCCGCCATGCCCATGTCCCAAGCCTTACGACTCTGCCCCGATCTCATCGTCGTTTCGCGGCACATGGGCGACTACAGCGCCGCCTCCCAACAGGTGATGGCTCTCCTCCACACCCTAACGCCCCTCGTCCAACCGCTGTCTATTGACGAAGCCTTCCTCGATGTTACCGGACTTCCCAACAGCGGCGAAGCCATCGCCCGCCACTTGCAAGCACGCATCCAACACCAGCTAAACCTGCCCTGCTCGCTGGGCGTCGCTAGCAATAAACTAACCGCGAAAATCGCCAATAACATCGGCAAAGGCCGCGTCCGTACCGGCGACTACCCACGCGCTATCACCATTATCCCACCCGGCACCGAAGCCGCCTTCCTCGCTCCACTCGACATCCGCGAGCTATGGGGAGTCGGGCCGCGAACCGCCGACCGCCTCCGGCAGATGGGCATCAACACCATTGGCGATATTGCCGCCGCCGACGAGCGCACCCTCGCTCAACGCTTCGGCAAGCACGGGCACGACCTATTCAGACGCGCACACGGCATCGACAATCGCCCGGTCGAGACCAAACAAGTCGCTAAATCCATCAGCCGAGAAACCACCTTCGACCACGATACCCGCGATCCCGCCATCCTCAAGCAAACCCTGCGCTCCCTTGCCGATAGCGTCGGTTTCCGGCTGCGTAAAAAAGGGCTACGCGGCACCACCGTTAAGATCAAACTACGCTGGCAAGACTTCACCACCCTCACCCGCCAGGCCACCCTCCCCCAGCCCATCGACAGCGACGACGCCATCTATACCGCCGCCCTCACCCTATTCGATGACCACTACAACGGGCAATACGTCCGGCTGATCGGTGTCGGCGTCAGCGGCTTTGACGACCACCCGCGCCAACTCTCCCTATGGGATACACCCCAACAGGCCAGCAACCGCGACCTGCAAACCGCGCTGGACGACATCCGCCACAAGTTCGGGCGCGATGCCATCCAGCGCGGCAGCCAACTAAACCCCGACGACCCCGACTAGGGCCGCCACGGGTACTTACGGAAGTTCGGCTTGCGCTTCTCCAAGAAAGCGTTCTTGCCCTCGCTGCCCTCCTCCGTCATATAAAACAACATCGTCGCATCCCCCGCCAGCACTTGTAACCCGGTCTGACCGTCCAATTCTGCATTGAAACCCGCCTTCAAAAACCGAATCGCAATCGGAGACTTGCTCAAAATCTCCCGCGCCCACTGGATACCCTCAGCTTCCAAGTCCGCCACTGTCGGCACTACCGCATTAACCAGCCCCATCTCTTTTGCTTCTTCGGCGCTGTACTGGCGGCACAAATACCAGATTTCCCGCGCTTTCTTCTGCCCAACAATACTTGCTAGGTAGCTCGCCCCGTACCCCCCATCAAAACTCCCGACAATCGGCCCCGTCTGCCCAAAGACCGCGTTTTCGCTTGCCAACGACAGATCACAGATTACATGCAACACATGCCCGCCGCCAATCGCATACCCGTTCACCAGCGCGATCACCGGCTTCGGCATCGTGCGGATAATCCGTTGCAGCGTCAGCACATTCAACCGCGGTACGCCGTCATCACCCACATACCCCGCCTGGCCCCGCACCGACTGATCGCCCCCGGCACAAAAAGCATGTACCCCGTCCCTAGGCGATGGCCCATCACCCGTCAGCAACACCACCCCCACCTCTTGATCCTCCCAGACGTGCTGGAAAGCGTCGATCATCTCCGTGATCGTCTTGGGACGAAAAGCGTTACGCACTTCCGGGCGATTAAACGCAATCCGGGCGATACCGTCATACTTCTTATACGTGATGTCCTCGTATTCCTTGACCGTTTCCCACTGCGCGTTGTTTGCATCCGTCATGTATTTTATTCCTCCTAATGTGTCGTCAAAACGTTAATTTTTTGGGATGAGTTCCTGCTGTCACATAGCGCCCACCCCTTCCCATACCTGCCGGATAACCGCTTTGCGCCGCGCTTCATCCGTCTTGATGTCCGTCTGCACTTCGATGATCGCGCTCACACCAGGCCGCATATACCGATCCAGCGCCGCCGCTAACGTCACAAAATCTGTTACGTGGCTATAGGCTAGGCTATACATCGCCGCCGCGTGTTCAAACGTCAAACCATGCGGCGTCAAAAATTGCTCGGTATGATACGGCTCGAACTCGCGGATCGGCAATCGCTCGAAGATGCCGCCGCCATTGTTATTGATCACAATAAACGTCCCACTGACCCCATTCCGCCGGACCGCCAGTAACCCGTTCATATCATGATAAAACGTAATATCCCCCAAAATCGCGTAGATATGCTCACCCGTCGCCGCCGCCACCCCCAGCGCCGTCGATACCTGCCCGTCAATCCCAGACGCCCCCCGCGAAGCATACACATGATGCGTCACCGTCCCCGTCATGGTGAACTGCTCAACATGCCGAATCGCGTTACTATTCCCGACAAACAGATGCGACCCGTCCCCCAACCGACCGACCACCGCTGCCACCACGCCACCGTCGAAGAACGGCCCATCCGTCACCGTCTCGATCACCCGCCGCGTGACATGCTCCACCCGCGCCCATCCCTTCATCCAATCGGAATCCCGCACCTCATATATATCATGCGGAAACGGCATCAGGTGGCGCAACGTCCGCAAATGCAACCGGTGCGTCGTCCGGTGCGCGTCATCTTGCCACACCCCATCCCGCGAGATCGTCACCACCCGCGCCTCCGTCGCCCCCGCAATATATTCATTCAGCGCCTTTGATGTCGGCACCGCCCCCAGCCGGATAATCACATCTGGCGCTTGTAACTCATCTGGCAAGGCCCCCATGAAATTATCATAGCCCGACACCACCAACCCATACCGGTTATCATGATTCCGAAACCGCATCCCGGATAACGGCTCCGCTAAAATCGGATACCCGTAAATCGCTCCGAACAACGCAATATCCTCTATAAACCGCTCATCGTGGCGGCCCCCACCACAGATAACCACCCCGCGCTCATGCTCCCGGAAAAACTCGATCCATTGCGTATGCTCCCCCGCAGGTTCCGTCTCCCCAATATACTCAAACTCAACGGGGGAGTCGGTTATCGTCGGCATCTCATCCCCCGCCACCCAGATCGGCTCTAGCGGCTTACGGAACGGAAAATTAAGGTGGACCGGCCCCTTACGCCGCCACGCCATCCGGCCATCCGCCGCCGCAAACGCCCGCGCCGCCATCGTCCGCCAATTACGGATCACCACCGCCGGCGGGGTAGCCTCCGGTAGCGCCATATCCACCGCCCACAACACATGATCCCCGTACATCTTCACCTGGTCGATGGTCTGGTTTGCGCCACTGTGCCGCAACTCATACGGACGATCCGCCGTGAATACCAACAACGGCACCCGCGACATATACGCCTCAATAATCGCCGGGTAGAAGTTCGCCGCCGCCGTCCCACTTGTGCAGACAATCGCCGTCGGCACATCCGACGCCATCGCCAGCCCCAACGCAAAAAAAGCCGCGCTGCGCTCATCCAGATGCGAATACACCCTCACATCCGCGTGTGTCTTTTCACGCTCGGCAAAGGCCAGCGTCAACGGCGTCGACCGCGACCCCGGCGCAATGCACACACCACCCAGGCCGGCCCGCACGACCGCATCAACAAACATCTGCGCATAAAACGTGTTACGATTCGGCGCGGGGTTGGGCATCGGTGATCCCTATCGCATATAGCATCGGCTTAAATTTGAGATTTGTCTCGTTCCACTCACGGTCCGGCTCACTCTCCGCCACGACCCCCGCCCCGGCATAAGCCCACAGCGTGCGCTCCCGCGTCACCGCCGCCCGTATCCCTACCGCAAAGTGCCCGTTCCCCTCACCATCCATCCACCCGACCGGGGCCGCATACCAGCCCCGCGTGATCGGCTCCAACATGCGGATAACCTCATCCGCCACATCTCGCGGCTGCCCACCCAACGCCGGGGTCGGGTGTAACGCTTCGACCAACGGCAGCACACCATACGCCCGCCGTAACGTCCCGGTGACAGGTGTATGCAAATGTTGAACGTTACTCAGCTTTAGCACACCGGGGGAGTCCGGCGCGTGCAACGTCTCCGTATACGGCGCGAGATGCTCGCGCAAACCCTGCACCACAAACTCATGTTCGCGGCGCTCCTTCGGATCGTTCAAAATCTGCTCGGCAAGTGCGGCGTCCTCGTCTGGCGTATCTCCCCGCCGGACCGTACCCGCCAGCCCATCCGCGAACACCTCGCGCCCGTGTACCCGCACCAACGTTTCCGGCGTCGCACCATAAAAGGCGCTGTGCGGCTCCGGCTCAAACAAAAACCGATGCGTCCCAGGGTACACCTCCCGCAAATACTCCAGCGCCCGCACCACATTCACCGGGCCACTAAACCGAATTTGCGCCATCCGCGCCAACACCACTTTATCCAGGTTGCCGCGCTTCATCTGCCCGGTCGCATGGGTGATCATCCGCGCCCAATCATCATAACCCATCGGATATTCAATCTCGGATGCTTCCTCCCAAGCCGGGTTCCACACCTCCCCGCTAAAGTTCCAGAACAAGTCATCGAACAGCACGTCCAACTCGTCATCCAGCGCCGCCCACGCCGCCGGAACGTCCGCCGCTTCCGGGATATACCGACTCAACACCAGCCACGACACATCCCCCTCCCGCCGCAGCATCACCTCCGGCAACACAAACTGCGCCGCCGCCATCCCCGCCCATACCACCTGCGGCTTGAAATCCTCATGAAACGCAAACCCACCCACCAACACAGGCCGCACATCCGAATCAAACACCGCCCCGTCAAATAAACGCCGCGCCAACTCATTCACCCGCCCATACCGCCCTGCCCCCCCCGCGATCAAGTCTACTGCCGCGCCATACCCCACGAATGCACTACGCTCGCGGGCATTCTCCCAATGCACCCGCCGCCGGCCATACGCCCGGCGCAAAAAATCGACCAGCGACACGTTCGGGCAGCGCCGCGCCTTACCGATCAACTGCCCGGTCAGCTGCTCCGGTGATGTAATCCGCATCGGCTACGCCCCCTCCACTTTCTGCTCATACCCCACACTCCGCAGCAGTATCGGGACCAACGTCCCCATAATCCGATCCGGCTCCGGCTCCCCAGTATACACCCACTGGATCACCAACTCGTTAACCGCCCCCATCCAGGCCCGCGCCACCACCTCCGTATCAATCGGCGCGATGTCACCCATCGCCACCGCCTCATCTAAATACCGCTTGATCAAGTTCGAGAACCGATCATGAACCTCCATCCGCTTCTCTTCAAAGATCGTCCCCAAACCAGAAGCCTGCACCAACAAAACCTTAGCCGGACGCCGATATTTCCCAAACGTACTCATCACCGCTTCCAGCGCCGCCCGCACACGCGCAATGCCCGGCTCATTCGTATCGACCGATTCAGTAACCTTGCGTTCTAACAACCCCGCAAACTTATCCACCAAAGCCACAAACAGCTTCTCTTTATTCGGGAAGTAAAAGTAAATCGACCCCTTCGACGTGCCAGACTCCGACACAATCTCATCGATCCGCGTATCGTGGTACCCCTTATTTGAGAAAATATTCAGCGCCGCATCTAAAATGCGCTCGCGTGTATCCGGCTTAGATTGTTGATCCGTCATCGTATTTATCCTTAAACCGACTGGTCAGTCTAACACCAGATTAGCACGTCCGCCCGTTTGTGTAAAGTTTCACGGAATCACTTTTCACAACCTGTTCATTTCTAAAAAACGTAAATTCAACCCTGTTCGATTCATTTTGTAATTCCCGAATAAGTCGAATCTCATTTATACTGAACAAAAGACCCCTCCCTCCCGCCGCTTTAGTATCGGGAGGGAGGGGTGGCGCTTTAGCGCCGGGGTGGGGGGGTAGGCTGAGCAGTGACCCAGAAAGAAACAAAGAAGGCAACCAGGAACCATGACCATGATCACCGTACAAAATCTATCCTACACCTACCCGAAAGCTACCAAACCCGCCGTTATCGACGCCAACTTCCAAATTGCCGAAGGCGAAATCTTCGGCTTCCTGGGGCCATCCGGTGCGGGCAAGTCCACCATGCAAAAAATCCTGATCAAACTGCTACGCAACTACACCGGGCACATTCACATCATGGGCCGCGAACTCAAAGACTGGGGTCAGGACTACTACGAAAACGTCGGCGTATCCTTCGAGCTACCCAACCACTACCTCAAACTCACCGCCCTGGAAAATCTCAACTATTACGCCTCGCTGTACGCCGCCGAAACCGCCAACCCCGCCGACCTACTCGCACAAGTCGGCCTATCCGATGCCGCCGATACCCCCGTCGCCCAGTTCTCCAAGGGTATGAAAGGCCGCCTGAACTTCGCCCGTAGCCTGCTCAATAACCCGCGTGTGCTTTTCCTGGACGAACCAACCGCCGGCCTCGACCCTGTTAATGCCCGCACCGTTAAAGATATTGTGCTGGACCGCCGCCAACAAGGGACCACCATCTTTGTCACCACCCACAACATGACCATCGCCGACGAACTTTGCGACCGCGTTGGCTTCATCGTAGACGGCCACATCGAACTGATCGACGCCCCCGCCTCACTCAAAGTCCAGCACGGCGAACGCAAAGTGCAAGTCCAATACCACCATAACGACACCATCGCCGCCAGCGAATTTCCGCTAGATGGCCTCGGTGACGACGACGCCTTCATCAACCTGCTACGCCAACACCCCATCCACACCATCCACACCCAAGAAACCACCCTGGAAAATATCTTTATCCAGGTCACCGGGAGGCAACTCGCATGACACGCCTACTCGCAACCATGAAACTAGACTTCACCATCCAGCAGCGCAATAACCTATACACCATCAGCATTGGCCTAGCCATCCTACTGACGCTGATCGCCCGCTTCGCCTTCGACCGCGCCATGCTCACCGCCACCCTCCCCGCTATGTTCGTCCTTGGCATCGGCGGCACAACCTATATGTTCCTGGCAGGGATGATCATCTTCGAGAAAAACGAACGCACCCTCAATAGCCTGATCGTCACCCCCCTCACCACCTGGGAATACATCGCCTCCAAAGGCGTCACCCTGACGGCTCTCGCCCTACTCGAAGCCACCATCATTACCGCGTTTTCCTACGGCCTCCGGATCAACCTGTTCGCGCTCTACGGCGGGTTACTATTACTCGCCCTGCTCAACTTGCTGATCAGCCTCGGCGTTGTCGTCCGCTACGATAGCGTGACCGACTTCCTCGTCCCCTCATTCGTCATCGTCATCCTCATCGAACTCCCGCTGCTCATGCAAATCGACCTGGGGCCAATCGTCAACGCGATCTGGTACGCCATCCCCACCACCGCCCCCTATCTGTT
The DNA here is from genome assembly GCA_034437355.1 of Anaerolineae bacterium. Lineage (GTDB taxonomy): Bacteria > Chloroflexota > Anaerolineae > Aggregatilineales > Phototrophicaceae > DAOTTY01. Next base: position 7,941 of record DAOTUA010000256.1, read on the forward strand.
GCTCCAGGCCGCCTATGCCCCCATCGCCGGATGGCAAATCGCTTACGGTATCCTCTACTCATTCCTGTGGCTGGTTCCGCTGGCGTGGTGGGCCTACCGCGCCTTTCAACATCACATTATCGAACAAGCAGGGAGCTAAACACCATGCAATTAACCACTGTCATCGCCAAAATGGGGCGCAATGACGCCCGCATCATCCAACGCGATGCTTTCCTGATCACACTGTTTGCCTACGGCCTGGTGATGATCGCCGTCCTACGCTTCGCCATCCCCGCCATAGCTCGCGCCCTGGCCGATGCTCAACTCGCCTTCGACCTCACACCCTATTACCCACTCTTAGTCAGTGGCCTCGTCCTGCATCAGATCGCCGGTGTTCTCGCCGGGACCATCGCCGGATTCTTACTCATCGACGAGCGTGACCATAACACCATCACCGCGCTGATGGTTACGCCCGTCCCCATGCAAACCTACCTACTCTACAAAATGCTGCTGCCCGCCATCTTCGGCGGCCTGATCAGCTTGATCGGCATATTAATGCTCGGCAACCTCACAACCCATCTCAACATCTGGCATCTGCTCCCCCTCGCCCTGATCAACGGCCTATTCTCCGCTATGATTGCGCTTGTCCTAGCTGGGTTTTCATCGAACAAAGTCGAAGGCTTCGCCACCGTCAAAATCATTGGCTCACTGATGCTCGTTATCTTTGGCGCGTGGTTTATCCCCGCCCCCTGGGAATACCTGATCGCGATCTACCCGCCCTACTGGACCATGAAAGCCTTCTGGATCATCGAAGCTGGCGGCAACGGGTGGCCCTTCATGGCCGGGGCAGTCGTCACCCATCTGATCGCGCTCGCCCTGCTGACCCGCTACTTCATCACCACGATCTACGAAGGGTAACACTTCACGGCTTTTACAAAGTTACCATCTTGCAAAAGTGCAAGGATAACCTCCCCACGATGTAAAAACTCCGTAATCCTTCGCATCGGTGGTGTTGTGGCCACCGATGCGTTAACATCACGTATATAGAACCTTTTTATTGTGTTATATTTGGGATAAATTTGGGATATGTCAAAACCAATCAGCCGTTCGGACCTATTCGCCCTTCTAGGGGACCTCCCGCCACGCCCACGCCTCCCCCCAGCCCAAACAGCCGACGTTACCCCATCACCCGGCTACCTGCGGCAAGATTTCACACTAGACAACGGCTACGATAGCCACATCCCCGCTGTGATGCTCACCCCCACCCACACCGAACCCCCTTACCCGGCTGTCCTGTACCTGCACGCCCACGGGCACCGCTACCAAATCGGTAAATCCGAACTATTCGCCCCCCGCGCCGATGGCTTCATCCCCGCCGCCGACCTCACCGCCGCCGGGTATGCCGTCCTATGCGCCGACGCCTACGCCTTCGGCGCACGCCAACACCCAGACGAAATAACCCGCTTCAAAGCCTTCTTATGGGAAGGCAAAACCCTATGGGGTATGATGCTACGTGACGACCTCATCGCCCTAGACTACCTATGCGCCCATCCCCACATCGACGCTGAGCGCGTCGGGGCCATCGGCATGAGCATGGGCAGCACCCGCGCCTGGTGGCTCGCCGCCCTCGATGATCGCGTCGCCGTTACCGTTGCCATCGCTTGCTTGCCCCGCTATGCCGACCTCGCCGCCGCCAATGCCTACGCCGCCCACAGCATTTACTTCTACCTGCCAGCCATCCGCCAACACACCGATACCGAACACATCCTCAGCCACATCGCCCCGCGCCCCCTTCTCGCCCTCACCGGCGACCAAGACCCCACCTCCCCCCTCAGTGGGGTGAAAACCATCGAAGCCCACCTACGCCGCATCTACGCCCGACATTCCGCACCAGGTCACTTCCATAACATCATCTACCCGAATACCGGCCATACCTTCAGCGCCGCCATGTGGCAAGAAACCCTCGACTGGCTGGCCCATCACCTATAAAACCCCTGCTTTGATAAGTAAAAAGCCCGATCTTCTCTCCCCCCAGATAACTGCGCTCAGGGCTTCGCCCCACCACTCAGCTTACAACCCACACGCATCACATCCCCCACGCCAACCCAATACGTCCCCGATCTTTATCCACCGTCTTGATCTTCACCTCAATCACATCGCCCACCGTCAACCCCTCCCCGCGTGGAATCTCGCTCACATGCAACAGACCATCCTGCTTAACGCCAATATCCACAAACGCCCCGAAGTCAACCACATTCCGCACCGTCCCACTCAACAGCATCCCCGCCAGCAGATCATCCATCGTCATCACATCACGTCGCAAAATCGGCGCGGGCAGGTCCTCACGCGGGTCTCGCCCCGGTCGGACCAACTGTTCCAGAATATCCTGAAGCGTCGGCACCCCCACCCCCACCGCTTCCGCCAATTCACCGACCGCAACCCGGCCCCGCAAACCACCAATCGCCGCCTCACGCCCCGCAAACGGCATATCACGCCCAATCCCCGCCATCGACATCACCTGCTGGGCCGCCGCGTAACTCTCCGGGTGGATCGCGCTCGCGTCTAACTCATTCTTGCTATCGCGCACCCGCAAAAATCCCGCACACTGTTCAAAACTCTTAGGGCCCAACCCGCTAACCTTCTTCAGTGCCGCCCGCGACCGAAACGGCCCCTTCTCATCCCGATGTGCCACAATGTTCGCCGCCACCTTCGGCCCGATCCCCGCCACATACGCCAGCAGCGCCGCCGACGCCGTATTCACCTCCACCCCCACCCGGTTAACCACACTCTCGACCACCGCGTGCGCCGCTTCGCCCAACGCCACCTGGTTCACATCATGCTGATACAACCCCACCCCAATCGACTTCGGATCAATCTTCACCAACTCCGCTAACGGGTCTTGCACCCGCCGCGCAATACTCACCGCCCCGCGCAGCGTCACATCTAACCCCGGCAATTCATCCCGCGCCAGCTCCGACGCGCTATACACACTCGCCCCCGCCTCATTCACAATCAGATAATGCAGATCGTCCCGGTTGCCGATCAATTCCGCCGCTAATTGCTCCGTCTCCCGCGAAGCCGTCCCGTTCCCAATCGCGATCAACGTCACCCCGTGCCGCGTCACCAACCGATCAAGCGTCTCTAACGCCTCATGCCACCGCTTTTGCGGCGGGTGTGGATAAATTGCCGCCGTAGCCACCACCTTACCCGTCGCATCGACCACCGCCACCTTGCACCCAGTCCGATACGCCGGGTCTAAGCCGATTACCACCCGGCCCGCCAGCGGCGGCTGGCTCAACAACCCGCGCAGGTTCTCCGCAAACACCCCAATAGCGTGATCCTCCGCCGTTTCAGTCAGTACACGCCGCACATCGCGTTCAATTGACGGTAACAGTAACCGCTTGGCACTATCCGCGATGGCCTCCTCCAACTGTCCCCGCATCCCGGAACGCCCATCCGGGCGAAACTCACCCGTGATCGGCTGCAACCAATCGCGCTCCTCCAATTCCAGCTTAACCCGCAACACCTTCTCACTTTCCCCCCGGTTGATCGCCAACGTTTGATGCGGCCTCACCCGTGATACCCGGTTGCGGTACTCATAATAATTCTTGTACGTCCCGCGCTCGTCCTGCGCCTTTTTCACCTTCTCCGCAACCAATACCCCATATTCTAACGCCTTATCCCGCACCGCCCCCCGTACCCCCGGATGATCGCTAATCCGTTCTGCTACAATATCCCGCGCCCCCGCTAGCGCCTCCTCAACCGACCCGACCTCACCCCCCACAAACGGCTTCGCGTATGCTTCTGGGGGAGTCCGGTCCGTTGGCTGTGCCTGGATCATATCCGCCAACGGAGCCAACCCCCGCGCCGCCGCTATTGTCGCCCGTGTCCGCCGTTTACGCTTGTACGGCTGGTAGATGTCCTCCAACGCCGTGAGCGTCTCCGCCGCCTCAATCGACCGTTCAAGCTCCGGCGTGAGTTGCGCCTGCTCCTGGATCGCCCCCAGAATCGTATCCCGCCGATCATCCAGCTTGCGCAACCGGCCCAGTTCAGTATCGACCGCCCGCAGCTTCAACTCATCCAGGCTGCCCGTTATTTCCTTGCGATAACGCGCAATAAACGGAACCGTATTCCCGTCCTCCAATAACCGGACCGCTGCCGCCACCTGCGACGCCTGCAACTGTAAACGATCCGCGATCCGCACATCATACGCACGTCGGGTCATGCTACACACCACGCTTTCCGTTGTCTGTCATCATCATATTAGTCTACATCCCAGGCCATCGCTTGTGTACCGAACACACACCCGGTTTCTATCGTGCTGAGTAAATGCTCCGCAGCTTCACCCCCGAACCCCCACAAGCGCCTCACCCCGTCCGTGACAAAAACGCCATAAACCCATCCAGATCATCCCGCGTTACCTCCCCGAACCGTGCCGTCCTTACCACCCCCGCCCGATCAATAAAAAACGTTGTCGGCAACGCCACCACCCCGTACTGCTCCCGCACTTCCCATAATCGATCCACCCCCGCCACCACCCCCCACGCCCCGGTATCCTCAATAAACCCCCGGATCGCCTCCCGCCC
>DAOTUA010000257.1:0-8615 GCA_034437355.1 Anaerolineae bacterium
GGAGTGAGGATGAGCGTAGCGGTCGGGGTAGGGGTGGGAGTATGAGAAGGCGACGGGGTGAACGTGGGGGAAGCGGTAAAGGTAGCGGTCACGGTCGGGGTGGGGGTGTACACCGGCGCAACGTCAGTCCTGGCGGGGACAGTCGCCTGGAACGCGCCATCAGCCGGCCCGCTGCCACAGGCGCTTAACAGCGCAATCATAAGTGAAGCCGGGGCGATAAACGTTAGCAAGCGCATAGGTGGGTCACTCTCCGCGTGATTGTGGTTAACCTCTGATCTGAAATCATCATATACGCTGTATGTGAAATTCAAAATGCACAAGGTATGGTGAGGTTTTACCCGATACCCCATCACTTTTTCCAGAAAAAGTGGACAAAAAGCGCCCATTTCGATGCTGCCAGGGGCCAAAAAAGGCGGAGGCGTTAATCGGGCTGATACGTCATCATATCACTGTCGATGCCCAGGCCGCGCAGCGCCTCCCGCACCCGTTCGACCTCGGCGGTATTGTCGCTATCCGCCACGCGCACATGGATCAGCCGAGCGTCGGATTTAGCCTGATCTTTGCCGGGGGAGGTGGATACTTTCGCCTTGTACCCGAGTTGGCCGGCTTCGGTCGCCGCTTTGATCGTCTGCCACAAGCGATCTACCTGGTCCACTGTCGTTCGGATAATCCACTTGCCGGCGCGGGGTGTCGGGGCGGCGTTGGGCGCTTTGGCCTCGATCCAGTAGACCGCACTCACATCGGATGGCGTGGCGTTCGCGTCGTTTTGCATCCGGGCGCGTTGCACCATCTGGATCAGGTCCAAGTTTATATCCGGTTGTTCGTCTGCCATGAGTTGCTCCTGTTGTTGCAAGTTAAAGCGTGGGATATTGCCGATGGGACGCATCGTTATGTTGGTAACGCCAGTGTAGCAGGTGCTACGCTACTGGACAATTAGGATGTCGTGGAGTCAAACCCCTGAGCAGTTACAGCCAAAATAGGCCAACAATCCACCCGACACATTAAAGCAAAATCAAAGCAAGCCATCACAGGGCAATCATAGGGATAAGTCTATCTTCATTTATGGTATGCTACGTTACGATTCTTCTCGTACAACGGAGTAAATGCAACATTGCGACGACAATTTCATTATTTCCCCCTGTTTGCTTTGGTTTTGATCACAGGGCTGTTACTCGCGGTTGCGGTCGCCGCCTCGACAATGACCCTTGGCTCGCCACAGGCCGCGCCCCTGCAATCTACAGTTGGGGCCGCCGTAGAAGCCGCCTTCACTCAGACGGCCCAGGCCGCCGACACCGACCCCGCCACCGTCGCCTTCCAGCAGACCGTCGGCGCTGCGCTAAACGCCACGCTCACCGCAACCTATCAACCCAGCCCAACCCTCGCCGCCGAGCCTAACACGCTCAACGCTGCCAATGCCGCCGCCATTCAGACCGCGCTCGTATTCGACCAGGGCACCGCGATAACCGCTATCGACATCAAAGCGGATCAGGTAGCCTCGGCGAGTATGGATGGTGTGGTTTACCTGTGGGACGCACAAACGGGAGAGATTCAGCAGGCGCTACGCCACGATCAACCGATTGCCGACCTACGCTTCAACCCGGCGCAACCGGAGATTATCACATTGGATATAAACGGGGCCTTGTTCCGTTGGCGAACCGATACCGGCCAACAGCTAGCTGTGGGCCAACAAGCCGACACCACCGGCCAGCCAACCATCACCGGGTTTGCTGAGAACGGCCAACGGTTCACCGTTTACACCGCCGACGGCACGTTAACGCTGTGGGGCTACCCGGATGTCGGCCCGCTTTCGAGCGTCGAAGGGTTACTCGCAGCTCATGTCGATATAAATAACGATATTGCAGCTTATGTCTATGCCGAGGCCCCCACCGAGCTACAATTGGCACGCGGCGCAAACACCGAAACCCTCACTATCCCCGACGCCGACCAACTCAACCCGATCAGCTTCGACGCCCAAGGCGAACGGCTCATCTTAGCCACGGCTACCGGCTACGTCGTGATCGATACCACCACCGGCGACATGCTGTTTAGCCTACCTCAACCTACGGATGCCCCCCCGCGCTTTAGCCCGGATGGATCGATGATTGCGACGCTAGCAGACGACGGCGCACTTTTACTCTACGATGCAACCAACGGAGACTTGCTCGCCCAACAAGCGGGCCACGATAGCTCCGGGCGGGGGCTTAGCTTCCGGGCGGACGGCGAACAGCTCATCACTCGTGGCGATGGCGCTAACGTGCGCGTGTGGCAGGCCAACCCACCCGCCGAGCCACTGCGGATCGCGGCTGCCGCCGTTGCCCTGTCCGCTACACCAACCCCGATGCCGGCTGGCCCGACCCCACTACCCGAAGGCTTCCCGCCTATCACACAAACCGAAGTCCAGGTTGCCGAACAAGTCTTTGAAGGTGGGCGTATGTTCTGGGTGCAGCCGGTCAACCAACTATGGGTGATGATCATTGATGAAGAAGGGCGCGGCGATTGGATCGTTTTTGAGGATACTTTCAGCGAGGATGAGGACCCCATCACCGACCCGAACCTGACCCCGCCATCAGACGATCTTCTCCAGCCAGAACGCGGCTTCGGCAAGCTGTGGCGAGAAAACCAGGATGTGCGCGACGCGCTCGGCTGGGGAATTACGCCAGAGTTTGGGTATGTCAGCCAATATCGCTATGTCCCCGGTGGCGAAATAACCGATGGGGAGTACGTCCCCGGCCCAGGGTTCCATGTTTTGTTTAGCTTAGCAGGCGAGGCGTTCCGCTTTAATGAAGTGGACGGCACCTGGCAACTTGGTGATAGTTAAAATAAGGATACAAAAAATGCAAAAATGGTTCATCAGCTTGATCGTGTTCGTATGGGTCATCGTTCCCGTAACCGCGCAAGATAGCCCGCTAACCCGATCCGAACCCCCGGACGCCGCCCAATTCACGCTCGAACCGATCGCTAGCGGGTTCCAGCGGGCGTTGTATGTCACCCATGCCGGGGACGACAGCGGGCGGCTGTTTGTCGTCCAACAGAACGGCCTGATCCGAACCATCGCCCCAGACGGTACGATTTTAGATACACCCTTCCTAGACCTGAGCGAGAATATTTCGCCGGAGGCACTCGGAAACGGCTACTCCGAGCGTGGGTTGTTGGGGCTGGCCTTCCATCCAGACTATGCCGAAAACGGGCAATTTTTCGTCAACTTCACCGAGATCGGCAGCCATGATAGCATCCTGGCACGCTATACCGTCTCCGATGACCCAGACTTAGCCGACGTCACCAGCCAAACGATCCTGATGCGCGTCCCGCAGCCGTTCGGCAATCACAACGGCGGGCATATCGCCTTCGGGCCAGATGACTATCTGTATATTTCGTTGGGCGATGGCGGCAGCGCCGGCGACCCACTCAACAGCGGGCAACAACCGGATACACTGCTCGGCACAATTCTTCGCGTCGATGTGAATAGCGACGAGGGCTACCGCATCCCACCGGATAACCCGTTCGTGGGGGATGCGGCCGGGGCCGATGAAGTATGGGCCTATGGGCTGCGTAACGTGTGGCGCTTTAGCTTCGACCCATTGACCGGAGATATGTACCTGGGCGATGTCGGTCAGAATCGTTGGGAAGAGATCAACGTGCAAGCGGCGGGCGTCGGCGGCGTTAACTACGGCTGGAACGTACTAGAAGCCAGTTACCCCTACTCCGGGGCACCCCCACCCGCCAATGCAGTTGCCCCGGTTGCCGAATATCAGCACATTAACGGTCACTGCTCGGTGACCGGCGGCTACCTCTATCGCGGCGAGGCGGTGCCGGCCTTACAGCAAGCCTACATCTATGGGGATTTCTGTTCCGGGCAATTGTGGTCTATGTACCGTACACCGGGCGGAGACTGGGCATCGTCCCCGCTGACGGATACGCCCTACACGATTAGTTCTTTCGGTATAGATGCAACCGGCGAGTTGTATCTGGTCGATTACGGGCAGAGAGGTGATGGCACCGTGTATCGGTTCGCACCAGCCGGGTAGTTGCCTCAAATAAGGGTGTGGTGTAGGGTAAACGTAGAAATAACGTAACGACTCAGGTAGCGATTAAGATATCGTGGGGGTTTCACCCAACACCCCACTACTTTTTCCAGAAAAGGTGTAACTGCTCAGCCAGCCCCCCACCCCGGCGCTAAAGCGCCACCCCTCCCCCACTATCGCCGCTTTAGCGGCGGGAGGGAGGGGTTTTACCACCTTCGGCCATGTTCCCCCTGCTCTGATCGGGGTAGGTTCAAGCGAAGGAACTGAGTTGTAACAACTATTTTTTGTGAAAATCTCCGATTTTCACAGTTAAAGTTTTGGTCGAGCTTTTGCAAAAGATTGTGGGGGTTCGGGGGTGAAGCCCCTGAGCAGTTACGAAATAACCAAATAGCCATGGGGATCAAACCTAACGATGAGTGACCCTATCCTGAGCCTACTCCAACACCCGGACCCAGCCCAGCGCCAACGCGGGATCAAAGCGGCAGCCAAAAGCCGCGACCGCCGCTACTTGCAGCCGCTAGCGCAGATCGTGCGCAACGAAACGGATCAGAATATCCGGGAATTGGCGAAACGGGCCGGGACTTACATCCACAAGCAAACCCAGGCGGCAGCCGCTACACCCACCCCCCCACCGCCAGCGGCGGTCGATGGGTTGCCCATCGTGGAGGCGCTACTGGAAAGCGAACGCGAAGCGAACCCAGAACAGGCGCAAATCCACTACGATCAGGCGTTTGAGTTACACTTGAAAGGCCAGGACGCCCGCGCCGTGTTAGAACTCGGCAGCGCATTTTATCTCAACCCAGCTTATGCCCAAGATCGGACCGCTGTTGCATTTGCCGCAGAAATGACCGGGAAGCCCCCAGCGGAAGCCGTGCGCTATATCGCCAATCCAGATAACTGGCAAGAGCTTACCAACCAATACGGCGGGTTCCAAAAAACAGAAACCGAGCGCACAGAAACCCAAACCCTTTACCTGTGGGTCGCCGGGGCTATCGCGCTGGTTTTGGTAACTGGGTTGGTGATTGCTGCCATACAAACCGATGTCTTTGGTGAAGTGTTGCAGGCGTCATTTTCTGGTTTGACGGGTGGCGCAACGGGCGGGGCTGTCCCCATCCCGACGCCCTCACCGACGCCTACTCCTCAATAAGTTCTGGGGTCCCCGCGACGGCGAAAACGACCACCCCCAACGCGGCTACCCCAAAACTAACCAGGATACCCGCCAACTGGATCGGCCCTAGTAACACATCTTCACCGAGTGCCCGCAGGTTGGAGCCAAACCCCAAAATATCCGCCAGGCCCGCCAACGTCGCGAACGTCAACCCGGTGAACGACAAGCGGATGCCGATCTGTTGCGCCAGGGTTAGGTTTTGGGTGGCATAAAATGTGAACTTCACGTAGAGCAACGCCCCCAGGATGAGCAACATCAGCCCGATCATCAGCGTTAATATCTGTATCACGCCGATACCCACTGTCGGGGTGAAGCCGATGAGGGTCGGGAACAGGCCGATCAGCGTAATGACGATGCCGAACAGCGCCAGCGCAATACCGAGTTGTGCCACCCTTACCATTGATAGTTAACCTTTTCGGGTATGCTTAGGCATGGGGCAGCGCCTCTTGCAGCTTACGAAGGAAGTTCCCGCCCAGGATCGCGGCGATGTCGGCCTCGTGGTACCCTCGGCGGCGCAAGCCATCGCCGACCCACCATAAATCCCCGACGGTATCCATGCCCTGTGGCAGCGCCTCCAGGCCGAACCCGCCGTCCATATCGCTGCCTAACCCCACATGCCGCGAACTCCCCGTGACTTGGCACACATGATCAATGACATCTAACACGGTCGTAAATGGGACGGCTTGGCGGCTGTCGCCCGGTTGCCATGTCGGGTGTAAGAACCGATTGTAGATAACTGTGCCCATCACGCCATCCCGTTCGGCCAGCAGCCGGATCATATCGTCTGATAGGTGGCGGTCAGTATCGCGGAAGCGGCGCGGGTTGCTGTGGCTGGCGACTAATGGCCCCTCGTAGCGGTCTAGCGCCTGATGGTAGGCCGCTTCGGACAGGTGCGATAGGTCCAGCAGGATGTTCGCATCGGCCAGTACCTCTAGCAACTCCAGGCCGAGGGGTGTTAATGGCCCTGGTGCGCCTGTCCCGCCACTGTAGCGCGTTTTGGTCCAGGCTGGCCCGACAACACGCACGCCGCGCTGGTACCATTCCTCAAATTGTTTTGGTTCGATAATTGGGTCGGCACCTTCCATCAAGACGACCACCCCCTGCACGCGCTCGGTGATGGGTACATCATCCGCCCAACTTGCCAAGACGGTCTCTAAGTCCGGCTGTGTGCGGATCAGTTGCACCTGCGGATGCTCATCAGCTAGGCGGTCGTAGTAGTCGATCTGATTAACCGCCAGGTCGTGCGCTTCGCGGGCATCGCGGTAAAGCGGTTCGTTCCAGCCATCCACAAATGGGCTTGCTTTGGGTGTCACAAATAAGGTTGCAAAGACAACCGCTACGCGCCCAAGCAGCGCGTCGGGTAGGCCAATCGTTGGGCGGCCCGGCCCGATGCGCGAGTCGGTGATGGGTTCGGATTGGCGTTTTTTGTAGGCGGCCATCCGATAATCACGATCAAAGCAATAGGCGTTATATGCTATATCCTGATGGGCATCGACGATGATCATAGGGTTGGGGGGTCGCTTTCTTTGGCGCGTTAGAAGCTATCAAGCACCATTGTATGCTCGTCATCATAAATTGCAACGATCATGGTTGAAGCGGGTGCCTTTCAGATTATTCGATCACATCCAGCAGCGCCCCGGTATGATCGGCGTAGACCATACTCAGGCGGCCCCATTCTTCTAGCAGCAGCGTTTCGGCGCGGCGCTTGGGGTCGATGTCGGCTTCTTCCAGCAAAGCCCGTGCGATCTTAGGCTTGAGCTGTAACCCGCCGCTAATGGCGTTCTTTAGCTGCTTGCGTTTCTGCGAGAACCCGGCCTTGACGACCTGGAAGAAAAGTTTTTCCGTTGGGACGGGCACGGGCGGTTCTGGGTAGGTGTCGATGCGTAACACGGCGCTATCGACTTCGGGGCGCGGCCAGAACACCCCGTTACTGAGTTTGGTCACCAGGTGCGGCTGCCCGTAAAACTGCACACTGACCGCCAAGATCGACATATCCCCCGCCCTGGCGCATACCCGTTCCGCTAATTCGTATTGCACCGTTAACACGATGCGCGTCGGGCGTGGGATGGTATTTTGTAGCAGGTGACGCAAGATCGCCGTTGTGATGTAATAAGGCACATTGGCGACCACCATATAAGGCCGATCTCCTACCAGCGTGATTAAGTCTATCTCTAAAATATCGGCATAGACTACACGCACATTTGGCAACGTGGCGAGTTCACGCTCTAAGATCGGTTGCAAGCGGCGGTCCAGTTCAACCGCGATGATCTCGTTATGCGGGTACTGTTCGGCCAGCATTTTCGTTAAAGCGCCGGTACCGGGGCCTATCTCAACCATCACGTCGCCGGGTTGGGCGTTGGCGGTCTCTGAGATTTTACGGAGTGTATTCGGATCGTGGAGGAAGTTCTGCCCAAGTGACTTTTTCGGGTCGATGCGATACATATCCATCAGCGTTTTAGGGTTAGATGTCATAACGGGCTACCTTCCTAAGATGAAATTTGACAAGCGCACGTCGGGAGACCTGAACGCGCCCTCACATTGTAGCGGATACGCCAGACGAGGTTAACCGCTAGCGCGATGCCGCTGCCTGCAAACGGTCGACGGCATCGGCTGGCGGGTTGATCGTGCCCAAGCGCAGCGAGCCGTCCGGCTGTGGGCGATGGAAATCTGAGCCGCCAGTGGCGATCAGGCCGTGTGCGGAGGTGATCGCTTGCACATAGGCGACCACCTCCGGCCCGTTATCCGGGTGATGCTGCTCGATGCCATCGACCCCCGCCGCGATCAAGCGGGGCAGTACCTCGCGGTAAGTGGGGACGAGTCCCGGATGCGCCATAATCGCCACCCCGCCCACCGCGTGAATCATCTGGATCGCGTCCTGCGGCGAAAACTTTTTCCTGCCGACATAAGCCGGGCCGTCTGGCGAAATATACTGACTAAAAGCCGCGCTCATCGACGGTACGAACCCCTCCGCCACCATCGCCTGTGCGATGTGCGGGCGCGTGATGGGGGCACCGTCGGCGGCAGCTTCAACGGCGGCAACCGTCAGCGGAACGCCCAATTCATTGAGCTTACGCACCATCGCTTGCCCGCGACGGTAGCGGTTTTCGTATAGCTGTTGTAGCTGTGCCTGGAAAGTGGGGTTATCTATATCAATAAAATAGCCGAGCATGTGAATATCGCCATTGGCGGGGGTTTCGGCACTAAGTTCAATGCCGGGTATCAGGCGGATGCGATGCGCGTCGGCGGCAGCCTGGGCCAGACGCACCCCGGCGGTGGTATCGTGATCGGTGATGGCTAGCACGGTAACGCCCTGCTTGGCGGCAAGTTCGATTAATTGAGATGGGGTGTAATCGCCATCAGAGGCGGTGGTGTGGGTGTGGAGGTCGGTTTTCGACATGGTAACGGGCAACCTTTCTGTTGAGATT
>DAOTUA010000258.1:0-3197 GCA_034437355.1 Anaerolineae bacterium
GTTCCATTCTGTCATGGTGCGGGTTGTAATTCTTGAAGTCTTGCGCCCCGTCTACCCGCACGCCATCGACCCCATAATTGTTCTTGCGGCGCTGCATTTCTAGCCAGGCAGCACGCGGGGCTGGTTTGACGTAGTTCAGATTTTGACCGTACATATTCGGCCCTGCCAGGTAATCCGCATGGAACACGCGCAACGCCTGGTTATCGGTATGCCCGTACACAATATCAAATAACACCTGGATCGGCCCGGTGGGGAAGTTGTGTAGCTCAACGATTAGGTCGAGCAGTTCATCCGGGCGCTTGCTGCGAGTTATGGCCGGGTTAACCGCAGGCGATGCGCTCACCATCACATCGTAACCCCAGTCGATGATGTCGTGCTTTCTGAGTGTGACCTTGGCGGTGCTGTCGTCCTCGGCGCGTGTATCCCAGAATAGCGGCCCGGCCTCATGTTCGATGGTTGGTTCGACGGGCATCAGTTCGACGGCGTCATAGCCGATGAAAGTCTGCTCCCAGGGGAGCAGGGGCACGTCGGTTTGCAGCTTATTCGCAATTTGTGCGTAGATTTCGCGCAGTCCCTCTAATGTGCCATCAGCCGATGCGGTGCCGGGGTGGATCTGAAGAATGTTCACTGGCGGCCCCACACGTGGGATGTCGTGGTCGTATTGGTGGGCTGGGTCCGGGTCCCATGCCATATTCGAGAAATGATCGGCATCCGCCCGCCCAGCGAACATGGTTTCGATGTCGTAAAGCTCGGCTGGGGCCAACGTACCGAATGGTACCGAATACGCAAAGTGATCGTGGCGACATGCCAGTTCACCGTCATCTATGCGCAAGCGTATCCAGTAGAACGAGCCCATCTGATCGCGCCTGCCAGGTGTCATCCCGTCCACGACCGCCCAGGCGTAGTCCTCATGGCGTGCTAACGGGATGCTATAGCGTTGGAAGGTCACCGTTTGTTCGTCCGCCAATAAATTGAGTTCGTCTATCGGTTCTAATACCTCTAAGTACCATTCCGTGACGTTTTCGGTGACCAGTTCCGGCAGCCACCATCCGATCACCGTCTGCCCGTTTCGATAGTGAGCGCCCAACCGCCGCGCTAAAACTTCCGCCCGGCTGAACTCATCCAGATGGGCTGCATAAACGGAGGTCACCCACTGGAGTAAGTCCCGCGTGGCGGGTTCATTTTGTTTGATGTGTCCTACCATAAACGTTAATCCTAGTTACATAAATTTGTTGATCGCCCCCGTATTCTAGTGTACGTTGGAACCGGTTTCAAACTTTAAGATAGAAAATCTCTCGCTGGCGGTTAAAATAATGGCTTATGGCAACCTATCAAGAGGCGTTACAGGTCATTTACGGCTATATCCGTTATAGCCAAACCCTGGACAAACAGCGCGTTTCCCGTTCGCGGGAGGTATTACGTCGCATTGGGGACCCGCAAGCACAGGTCCCGGTGATCCATGTGACGGGGACAAAGGGCAAAGGGTCAGTTTGTGCGATGCTGGCTGCCGTGCTGCGGGCAAATGGGCGGCGCGTCGGGTTGTATACGTCCCCGCATTTGCACACCCTGCGCGAACGGATTCAAATTAACGGGCATCCCATCGATCAGGCCGATTTTGCCGCTTTGGTTGATCACCTACGCCCAACATTCGAGGCGGTGCCGGGGGTGGGCTTCCCGGAAGTGATGACCGCACTCGCCTTTCATTACTTTGCCGCGCAACACGTCGATATTGCCGTGATAGAAGTTCATGTTGGCGGACGCTACGATGCCACCAACGTGATCACGCCGTTATGCTCAGTTGTCAACATGATCGACTACGACCACACCGATTTACTCGGCCCCACACTGGCGCAGATCGCACACCACAAAGCCGGGATCATCAAACCGGATGTGCCGGTCATCTGTGGGCCGCAGCCCGCCGAGGCGCTTGCCGTGTTGCGTGAGCAAGCTACCGCCCAAACTGCGCCGATGACGCTGATCGGGCAGGATGTCTCCATCATGACCGAGCCGCCGACTATGGTAGGGCAGTCGGTGTGGGTCGATGGTGAGCAATACACAACCAACCTGTGCGGCACACACCAGGGGGTAAACCTGGCGCTAGCCGTGATGACCTTACAGACATTAGCCCCGTTGTTATCTTTACATACGCTGCGGGCTGGGCTGATGCACATCCACTGGCCCGGACGCCTGGAGTACGTGCGCCACAACGCAACCGCCTATCTGTTAGATATTGCCCACAACCCGGCGGCGGCGGCGTCCCTGCGGGCCTACCGTGATGCCGTCTTCCCCGGTGAACCCTGGACGTTTGTCTTTGGTGCTAAGGCGAACAAGGATGCCAACAAGATATTACGGACCATTACGCACACTGAGGATCGGCTCATTCTGACGCAGGTACAGCAGCCACAAACCGCCACACCCGCGCAGCTTGCGGCACTTTTAGATGCCTATGGACATTTGCGTTTAGCGTCGGTCCGGCAAATACCGCAGCTTCCCCAGGCCATCGCAACGACCAGCGCGCGGCCCGATGAGATGCTGGTTTGCGTGACGGGTTCGATCTTTGTCGTGGCGGCGGCCCGAGCGTATATCCTGGGCTTACCCGCCGAACCTGGGAGTGCGCATTAACTTGAATGGTGCTAGCATAACTAAACATGAACTAACCTGAGATAAGACCATGCCCACCAACAGCCAGTTCACGGTCGCAACGCATATCCTGACGTTGCTCGCCTACACCGGCCAGCCTATGACATCCAAACAGATTTCTGGTAGCGTGGATACCAACCCGGTTGTCGTGCGGCGTATCATCGGCGCGTTGCAGCAGGCGGGTATAGTCCAAACACAGATGGGGGTCGATGGCGGCACGTCGCTATCACAACCCCCGGCGGACATCACGCTATTGGCTGTTTATCGTGCGACAAAGCAAGGCCAGGTCTTGCCAATGCACAGCAGTTCACCTAGCCCCAACTGCCCGGTTGGGGCGAATATCCAGAAGGTGCTACTGCCGATCTACGGGGGCGCACAGGCCGCGCTAGAATCTCGGCTCGCACAAACGACTATTGCCGATATTTCCGGTGACATCCACCACCAAACCCGAAATAGCTAGGTTGTGTTGACATTTACGCAAAAAAAACGGTGATTGTAGGGGTTCAGCGTGCTGAACCCAGGGCATAGCACACTATGCCCCTACGTTTTGAACCGTT
>DAOTUA010000259.1:0-6231 GCA_034437355.1 Anaerolineae bacterium
ACCGGTTTGTATGATGCTGTTAATCAAATAGCGGGGCAGGGGTTGGGAGTTCCAAGCTCGGATGTAATTAGAGAAGCTCAAGTTTTGCGGTAGCAAGCTGGCGGGAGATGCGAAGAAATTATTGGCGGATGAGAAACTACCAGAAATAGCAATTAAGATCGGTACGACGATCACGAAGCCCAAAAACAAAAGTAAGAGATGTAATAGCACATGCGGAAAGGGTGGTAAGCGCATCCACGGCATGAGGGGCACCCCTATTGACGAGAGATGAAATTAATCTAACTGAAGTATAGCAAAACTAAACTAAAATATATTGTGGGTGTGTTTAAGCTACGGGAACGCAAAATTTAATATGGGGTTTATAACCAGTTGAAATGTATCTGGTAGTTTATAATAAATGGTCAGGGAAAGCCTGCTTATGCGCTCATCAATTGACCTCACACCGGACTGGACCACTGAGTATCAAACCAATTTATCTTATACAAACACCGTCATCGTCACGTTGGCTTTGCTGATGGTTGTTTTCGCATCGACGCGGCCCCACCCGGTCGATCCGCTTTACAATCTGATCCCGTGGCTATGGCTAAGTGTGTTAAGTGGGGCGGCATTGGCTATTGGGCGGCGTGTGCATCAAGTAGCGGTATGGCTCACGTTTTTGGGGCTGTGGGGCGCGTTTAGCGTACAATATCTGTATGCTGATGCACAGGTGTTATTGCCCTTGTTGGTAAGCCCGGTGCTAATAGCTTCATTTGTGTTGCATCGGCGTTACCTGGTTTGGGTTAGCTTGATGGCGGTTACGCTGGTGCTGGCATTGAGCATCCCGGAAGCCGAATGGCTAGCGGCGGCGGCGTCTATCGCGCTGATTGCCTGCTGTGGCCTTGTGGGTTATCGGTTGGCGGGGAGCATTGGTGCGCTGGTGCAGTGGGCGGTCGATAGCCAACTGAAAAATTACACCCGGGCGGAAGCCTTCTATGCCCAACGCGAAGAACTACGCGACGCGCTCAATAAACTGAGTGCGGCCTATGGTCAGATCACAGAGATAAACGTGGCGCTCGAAGCCGCCCGCCACGAAGCCGAACGCGCCAACAACGCGAAATCTGTTTTCCTGTCGAATGTGAGCCACGAGCTACGGACACCGCTAAATGTTGTTATCGGTTATACCACGTTTATGCTGGAGATGCCGGAAGTCTACGATGGACAACCCCTACCCGAACCCTACCACAAAGATATTCACCTTATTCAATCCAGCGGCAAATATCTGTTGGCGCTCATTAACGACCTGCTGGACCTGAGTAAAATTGAGGCGGGCCGGTTGGACATCAACCCGGTCGCTTTTGATATTGCCGAAGTCTTTGATGGGGTGATGGCAACCAGTGTGGGGTTAGTCAAAGATAAACCGATTCAGGTGACACCGGGCTACCCCCAAAATCTGCCTTATGTGTGGGGGGATGCGATCCGGGTGCGGCAGATTATCCTCAACCTGATGTCGAATGGGATAAAATACACCGACACCGGGACGGTGACGCTACATGCGCATATCCAGGGAGATGAGATCGTCATCGCCGTCATCGACACAGGCCGGGGTATCCCAGCGCATATCGTAGACAAAATCTTCGACCGCTTCCAGCAAGTAGACCAACACTCCGGCATCGAAGGCACCGGCTTGGGTCTGGACATCTCACAGAAGTTGGCCCACCTGCACAATACACGCATCACCATTGACACCGAAGTCGGGCGCGGCAGCACGTTTAGCTTCCGGCTACCCATCGCAACCGCCAGCCAGCTAGAAGCCACACTCAACCGAGGCGAGAACTTCGCAAACGATATTGGCAAGGTGGTTATATTTGAACAAGAGGACACAACCAACTGGCAGGATATTTACAGCATCATCGTATGCACACTTGATGGCGATTTAAGAGCGCGAATCCGAACAATTTTTGAAAGTGAGCAACACATCGTGATTGACGTGACCCAACCGGAACAACTGGTGATCATGGCGGAGGGGACTCAACCCGATTTGATTGTGTGTGATATTGATGACCCGGCCACACGTGCCCAATTGGTACAGGTTAGCCAGTCACGGTCGCTCAACATGATTCCCGTCATCGGCCTGAGTGAACAGCCGCCAACTGAGGCGGCTACCGATATTTTGATCGAAAAATCAGCAGCTATTTCTGATTTATTAGAGGTTGCGCATCAGCTTGTTTCATCGGATGTTCAGCCACCCACCCCATCAATCAATGTGGAGAAATCGCAGGAATGAGCTATATCTTATTGGTAGAGGACAATCAGAAAACAGCGGATATGATCACGCGATTGCTAGAATCGGAAGGCTATACTGTCGAACATCAAGCGACCGGGCTTGGGGGGATTCGTGCCGCCCGCACCAAACGCCCAAACCTGATCTTGATGGACTTCAACTTGCCGGACATTGACGGGACAAATGTTGTCCTGTTGTTGAAAAAACAATTAGGCGGCGCAACAGCCCCGCCCATCGTTGCTGTGACCGCCCGTAGTGGTCGCGATCAAGAACGTTATGCCCGTCGGATGGGGTGCGACGCTTTTGTGTCTAAGCCTATTAGCCCGCCCGCTTTTCTTCAATTGGTTAAGGACCTCGTGGCGCGGTCTGGGTCTGTTGCCCAATAGCCATAAAACCATAAAAAAAGTAATGTCCACAGTGTCACTATGGGCATTACTTTTTGGTGCTGGAAACGGGGAGGACAGGATTCGAACCTGCGGTCCGCCTTGTGGGCGGACAACCGCTTAGCAGGCGGCCCCAATCGTCCACTCTGGCACCTCCCCATGATATATGATGTTTTGGCGACGGAGGGAGAGGGATTCGACCCCCCGGTGACGGAAACCGCCACAGTGGTTTTCAAGACCACCGCCTTAAGCCACTCGGCCATCCCTCCAGAACGCAAAAAGCGCCCGGTGGACACTTCTTTATGGCATGGAAGCAGTCTAGCATAAGGTAACGATGTCGGTCAATAGCAGAATTCTAGTAGAATTCTTCTGAAGCAAGCGCCGTCAAAAGACTATAATAGATGGCAACTCACCCGTTATCAGCCTGAGTATTATTCCGATGACTGCTTTCTTTACCTTGTTTGCTATAACGTATCTGCTTGTGCTTGTGATCCTGGCCAATATGCTTGATCGCCATCCAGTGCCAGCGAACACTACGCCGCCTTTGACCTATCCATTTGAGGCGGACAGGCAACCCGTAGCCCCCCCTGCTAGCGTGGCCTCGTCACAGCCACATTTGAAGTCTGTATATCAGTTTTTGGTGGCGGGGCTATTGGGGACGGTCGCCCTGAACGGGATGGGGTTTTTGTTTGGGGCTATCGTGCCGGGGGCCTTCCCGGATGCCCCGCCAACACCGTTGAGCCGTGCAGCCTTGATTGCGGGATTAACAGTGTTGGCGGTTGGGGCGTGTGGGCTGGTGTTGTTTTCGGAATCGGTTCGGGTGCGGATGGCAGCGTTGTGGGATGATGCGTTTCGGGCTTCATCCTATGTTCATCAGACGGCGTTCGTCTTGTCACTTTTGCTGCTACTGGTCACATTAACGAATGTGCTTCAAGCTGGGGGTGTGGAGGGGCTGGCGGAGCAGTACGAGCAGCAAC
The DNA here is from genome assembly GCA_034437355.1 of Anaerolineae bacterium. Classification (GTDB taxonomy): domain Bacteria; phylum Chloroflexota; class Anaerolineae; order Aggregatilineales; family Phototrophicaceae; genus DAOTTY01. The sequence continues at coordinate 3,621 of DAOTUA010000259.1, forward strand.
CGATCAGCCAGTGGGATTCGATTCTGACGCTTTTCGCTCTGATTGTGGTCGCCTTCTTGGGGGTGGGGCTACGGATACGCCGAAGCTGGTCGGAGGCGCTCCAACGGCTGGATTTACGGTTACCGACCGCCGCCGATTTCCTGTGGGGGGTGCTGACCGCGTTGGGGTGTGTGATGTTGGTATTTGTATTCACGTCGATTTTAAGCGTGTTATTGCCGTCCGATGTGTTGGAAGCACAGGGGGCCGCCTCCAACCAGATTGCCCAGGTATTGGCACAATCGTTATGGATTGCGTTTCTGGCGGCAGTATCCGCCGCGATTGGCGAGGAAATTCTGTTTCGTGGGGCACTCCAACCGATTTTCGGAATTATCCCAACGACCCTATTGTTTGCGCTGTTACACAGCCAGTATGCTTTTACCCCTGGTTCGGTCGCCATCTTAGTTGTTGGCGGGGCGTTCGCGTATCTCAAGCAATGGCAAAGCACGACAGCCGCAATTATTGCGCACTTCGCTTATAATTTCATATTGTTATCACTGGCGTATTTGGTGCTGCGCCTGGAAGAAATGGGCATCACACCAGAAACATTTGAGGGAATGCTGTATCTATTTCGTGGGTTAGGGCTGTTATGAATACGCGCAAACATTATGGTTTTCTGTGGTTGGTGTGGGTATTGGCCTGTGCGGTGACCCCCATCACCGCACAAGAGCAGACACCAACACCGCCGCCGGCCTCTACCCCGGTGCCGGAATTTGCCTATATTGACGCCTGGCAGTCGTATGTGCTTTTCCCGGAGGCCGTTCTATTTCGCTTGCGGGTCGGCCCGCCCTCGGATACCGAACTTATCGCCGCCGTCCTGACACTTGATGTACCGAGCTTGGGCGAGCCACAAACAATCGTGATCGATCTGAATGATGATGAGGTCGTATCACAAGAGGCAACAGTGACCAATATCGTGTATCAATGGCGGTTCCCAACCGCTGCCGATGCACCCCTGGCGTTTGAAGCCATTAATTATCAGTGGGATGTCACGCTATCCGATGGTGCTTCGGAAAGGGTTCTCGATACGGTGGTATTCGATGATCACCGTTCGGTTTGGGTCGAGCAAACCGACGCGACCGTCCCGTTGCGGTTGGTGGCCCCTGTGCGGCGTCTCTCGCTAGCCGGGCTGATGGACGCGCTACGCCCAACGGTGGAGTTGCTGAGCGTACAGGCTACAGCCCCGCAAGATGTGCAGGATGTGATCCTGTATCCCGGTGAGTCGATCACGGTGGCGTGTGAGCTTAACGAAAACGGTCTACCGTTTGTGGCCAACGCCAGTTTTCCTTTAGCGTTACCGTGTACGCCTGGCAAAGCGATAGACATCTACCAACGAAGCGGATACGTCATTTACGACCCCGCTACCGAGCGCGTTTCGACTTCACGGCGGTTGCTGGTGCCGCTGCTGGTGCAACAGGCATATGCTCCGGTATGGGGTGCGGGCGAGGTGCCGCTGTGGTTCCAGGTTGGTATAGAAAAACATTACGACCAAGCGAGCGACAAAATCCGGCTGTTAAGCCCGGTATTGGTCGCCTCTCGGAATCAGCAACTTTTCTCGCTCGATGGCTTGGCGGATGTGCCGTCCCCAGATGACCCGGCTTATGCGATATGGCAGGCGCAGAGCTACGGCATGGTGATTTATATTGCGCAACGCCACGGGCTAGAGACACTCTATGAGCTAGCACGCCAAGCCGGGCGCGGTGATTTCCCCACAATTTACGCCGACCTCACCGGGGAGTCGTTGCGATCGCTGATCGAGCTGTGGCAAACCTGGATATTCTCCGATGAGGCCCCCGCCGTTTATGGCCTGGACTTGTACGGGCCGCCAACCGTCACCCCGACGCCGATATTATCACCCACGCCACGCCCGCCTAGCCTTACGCCATTCCCCACCTTCACACCAACGGCAACCTTCCCACCGACAAATACGCCGGTCCCCCCAACCGAAACGCCAACCGTGACGCCCCGCCCCGCCCGTGAAGTTTTCACCCCAACGCCGCGAGCAACGGCCATTCCCCCGGCCCCACCTCTGATCGATGTGCAGGTAGCTCGTTGGGGGTTCTTGGGGATTATTGGGGTCGCCGTCATGCTGATCGCAGCCGCGCTACTTTTCGGACGCCGCCGTTAAGGTATAATAGATGTTGTATTAAGGTTAAAGTGGGCAAATGATCATGGACTATGCAGATGATAGACTGCGTACAGAATTCTTAGAAGCCGCCGCAACGCTATTACAAAAAGGCGATGTTATCTCCGAGCGATTGATGGCGGCAACCGTCATCGGTAACCTGGGGGACGAACGCTATATCCCGATGTTGCTAAATGTGCTACGACAAGACCCAAATCGGCAGATACAGCACAAAGTGTCTCAGGCGATTGCACGCATCGGCGGCATACAAGCGGAAACCGGGTTACAAGATTTAATGTCGGTAGAAAATCAATACACACGGTTTGTTGCAGCAGAAGCCTTGGCGGATATTGTGTCACGCGGATCAACATAATTTATGTTCTATGTAAAATTCAAAATGCGTCAGGTTTGGTGGGGTTTCACCCCACATCCCACCACTTTTTCTAGAAA
>DAOTUA010000260.1:0-9585 GCA_034437355.1 Anaerolineae bacterium
GGAGGGAGAGAGGCGTTTTTACCACCTTCGGCCATGCTCACCCTGCTCTGCTCTGGGTGTGTTCAAGCTAAAGTTTGGGGCAAGCTTTTGCAAAAGCTTGAGGGGGTTCGGGGGTGAAGCCCCTAAGCAGTTACAAGAAAAGAAGAAACTCGCTATTTCACACCAGGCGTCAGCACGCCGAACCCAGGGCATATATTTCACTCTATGTTTCCCAAGAGGCTAGCAGCCGCGTTTTGACCGTCTGGTAGGTGCTGTGAATCGCTTCCAGGCTGATATATCCGTTTTCAATGGGTAGGGCGTCGTCGTCGTCCACCTGCATCCAGTAGGTAGCCTCGCTTGGTTCGGTAACGCTGTTGAGCGTGGCAAACATCAGCGTGTGTAAACAGCCTAAAATCGAACTGGCCTGACTACCCGCCATCACATACTTTTCGGTACGTCGTACTTGCCGGGCCATGTGTAGCGATTGGGTGAACCCGGTGCGGGCTGGCTTGATGTTTAGCACATCGAAGGTGTTAAACGCAAGTTCGCGCTCTACATCGCGGGCGGTGAAGCAGCTATCATCGCCCACCAGCATCACCGGGCTGATGTTGCGTAGCTCCGCCCGTTGGTGCAATAGGTGGATGGGTAGCGGTTCTTCGCAGTACCACACGCCCAACTCGGAATAGGCCCGCAGCAGCGCCGGGGCGTCGTCTACGGAGAAGGTTTCGTTGGCATCCAGGTAGTAATCCATATCCGGGTACGTATCTCGGATGATGCGGATAAGCTCGGCTTCTTGCTCGAAGTCTCGGCCCACTTTAATTTTGAGGACGCGCACCCCGGTTTGATAAACGGTTTCGACTTCGGCCAGGGTTTCATCTGGTGTGTTCATGCCCAACAAATAACTGACGCGCATCTGTGGATGGACACCGCCCAACAAGGCCGATACCGTCGTTCCCTGCGAGGCGGCCATCGCATCCCATAGCGCAACATCGGCCCCGGCTTGGGCGCTGTGGTTGTTTTTGAGCAGGCGGTAGGTGTCGGTTAATGCGTTGATGTCGTTGGGGGTTTCTAGCGTACCACCGACGAGGGCCGGAGCAATGTAATCGTGAATAATAGCCGTCGCGGAGGCTGGCGTTTCGCCGTAGATGGTGGGACGCGGGTTGATCTCGGCTAGCCCGACCGCGCCATCATCCAACTGAACCCTTATTAGCAGGTGTTCCAGCGTGTGCATTTCGTGGCCGGCCCCCCATTTGAGCGGGGCGTGTAGGGGCAGGCGATAAGGCATGGTATCGACATGAGTAATCTTAGGCATAAACGGTCCTCATCTCTTGTTTGTTTTTAAGGGGTTTGCGGTAGAACCTCAACCCTACGCTTTGATCATACTTGCTATAGGCGATGATTCTGCTATATGGTCCAGGGCAATCGCCTTAAAATTTTCTGGTGTCATTTATTGGGATTGCATCCCAAACCCTGCCAAGCTTTTGAAAAAGCTTGACCAAAACTTTACATTTTTGGCGTTTTGCGCCAAAAAGCGCCGGTCAAGGATTGCTAAATCCTTGTGGGGGTGTGGGGGCAAAGCCCCCGCTATACTTTTTAACAATACAAAATACTTTTTTTACGTCGATTCAGTTTTGGTGCGATTACCCTACTATATCGTGCTATTCATTGGCAAAACGGATGTATCTGTCTTATAGTTAGGCTATTACCTATCTTATCATCAAATGCGAGGTGCTATGAAGTTAATCCGCTTTCGCACAGAAGACCACAAGGACGCACGAACCGGGATTATGAAAGAGGATGGCGTTCACCCATTCCCCGATCACGTCCAGGCCATAGATGTGATCCGCGCTGAGGACGATTTCGTCGCTAGCGGTGCGCCCCTCAGCGTGCAGGATGTGCGCCTGCGTGCCCCCTTACACCCACACCAGATCATCGCCATCGGGCGCAACTACGCATCGCACGCCGCCGAGATGCAGCAGGCCACGCCAGATGCCCCGCTGATTTTCGCCAAACTCCCCAGCGCGGTGATCTCGACCGATGAAGAAATCGTCTGGCGAGCGTCCATCACCCAGCAAGTAGACTGGGAAGGCGAGCTAGGCGTGATAATCGGTGAGTTTGCTAAGGACATCAGCGAGGCGGACGCGCTCGATTACGTTTTCGGCTACACTATCGCCAACGATATTACCGCTCGTGACTTACAACACCGCATTGATAAACAGTGGACACGCGCTAAATCGCTCGATACCTTCTGCCCGTTGGGGCCGGTGATCGTCAACCGCCACGACCTGCCAGACCCGCAATCCCTGGAGATTGTCACCCGCGTCAACGGGCAGATCATGCAACAAGCATCCACCGCCGATATGATCTACTCGGTGGCGCAACTGGTGAGTTACTGCTCGCGGATGTTCACACTCTCCCCCGGCGATCTTATCCTGACCGGTACCCCGCAAGGGGTCGGGGCTGGGCAAGCCCCCCCACGTTTTTTACAGGATGGCGATGAGGTGACCGTGACGATAGAAGGGATCGGCACATTGACGAACACCTGCCGCGTGTTGGCATAACGTGCGGTTACACTTCCCAGCATAGAAGCGCCGCCCAACTTTGCTATAATGAACCGTACCCAATCTATTTGGATAGTTTTTGAGATATTTTCGCGTGTATGGTGTACATGCTTCACAACCAAGGATAAGGTAGCTCATGATTGATGATGTGATTTCCGAAGCTAAAGAGAAAATGCAAGCCAGCTTGGATGCTTTCCAAGAGGACTTGCGCGGGATGCGTAGCGGCCGAGCCAATGTCGGCCTGGTTGATCGGTTGATCGTTGAGTATTACGGGCAACCCACCGAACTACGGCAAATGGCGAATATCTCGACGCCAGAGGCGCTGCAAATTCTCATCCGCCCCTACGATGCCAACTCGCTTAAAGACATCGAACGCGCCATCGGCGAGGCGAACATCGGCGTTAACCCCAACAGCGACGGCAACGTGATTCGGCTAAACATGCCCCCCCTCACCCGCGAAACGCGCCAACGACAGGTCAAATACTTACACGACCGCACCGAACAGGCGAAAGTCTCGGTTCGTAACATCCGGCGCGATGCCAATAAAGACCTGAAAGAATTTCAAGGCGAGGGCATGATCAGCGAGGATGACCAGCGACAAGGCGAAGAGCGCGTGCAGAAGATGACCAACGAGTTTTCCGACCAGCTCGATCAGCTCGCTGAAGAGAAAGAACAAGAAATTATGGAAGTCTAACAGGGGTACACTCACGTCATGGAAAACTCACATACAACGGGTGACGACGATACCAGTTCGTGGCAAGTGCCACATCACGTCGCCATTATTATGGATGGCAACGGGCGCTGGGCACAGTCTCGCGGGTTGCCGCGCACGGAGGGCCACCGCCAGGGGACGGAGAATTTGCGGCGTATCCTGAAGGCATCGGTTGAAATTGGTATCAAAGTGCTAACGATCTATGCCTTTTCGACCGAAAACTGGAATCGTCCATCCCGCGAGGTAATGACGCTGATGCGGTTATTAGAGTTATTTGTGGATCGCGAAATTGACGAGCTGGATCGTTCTGGGGTGTGCATACGGCATATCGGCTCGAAAACGGGGATCGCGCCGCACCTGCTGAAGAAGATCGAAGATGCGGTTGAGCGCACGCAGGGTAATGATCGGCTGCTGTTAAACGTCGCCTTCAACTACGGCGGGCGCGATGAGATCGTTCATGCGGTGCGTAGTATCATCGAAGCAGGGGTCGATCCGCACCAGGTAGACGAGGGCTTGATCAACCAATATCTGTTTACCCATGGCCTACCAGACCCCGACCTGATCATCCGTACCAGTGGCGAATTACGCATCAGCAACTTTTTGATCTGGCAGGGTGCTTATGCCGAATATTACGCGACCGATGTCTTTTGGCCGGATTTTGACCAGGACGAATTGCATCACGCTATCGAGGAGTACAGCCGCCGTAAGCGCCGGTTCGGTAAAACCGACGCACAGATCGAAGCAGAAGATTCGATCTAGCACAGGCTAAAGGTTATCCCCCCGTAACGACTCAGGTAGAAATTAGGATATTGTGGGGTTTCGCCCCACACCCCACCCCTTTTTCCAGAAAAAGTGGACAAAAAGCGTCCATTTTGTCATCCACGATGAAGGTTTAAACGATTTTCACATTTAAAGTTTTGGTCAAGCTTTTGCAAAAGCTCGAGGGGGTTCGGGGGTGAAACCCCTGATCAGTTACATCCCCCCTAAAAATGTTGTGGTGCATAGCTGTCAAAAACGTATAACTATGCTAGAATGAAGGTTAGGAGTTTATAACTTTCAGATAGGTAATTGCCTTGGATGATAGTATTCCAAACATCTGGCAGATGCAAACGGAGAAAGACAGCGCCGGGTTAATCCGCGCCCTCCAACATACCGACCCAGAAATCCGCCGCCGCGCTGCCGTTTCGCTCCGTATTATTGGCGATACCGACGCCATAGATTCTCTGCGGGAGGTGCTGGAAAGCGAAGCCGACCCGCGTGTGCGCGTCGCCGTGATTGCCGCCCTCGACCATCTGGCCCCGCAAAAAACAGATACCGGCACGCTGATCGAGCGCAGCAGCCAGCCGCAGTCACGGGTGGAACGCTTGATCGAACACCTGATGAGCAACCGCCCACAGGCTGCTATCCAGGCGGCTAATGCGCTAGGAGACTTGGGCGATAAGATCGCAGTGCCCCCCTTGATCATCTTATTTCGGAACAAGCGGCAACCGGCTAGTGTGCGTTTAGCTGCCGCCGAATCCCTGTTGAAAATGGAAAGCGCCCCGGCAGAGGTGACGTTGCTCGCCGCGCTGCGAAGCGAAAAATGGCACCTGCGCCGCAATGGGGCCGCTATCCTGGGCCAACTGCAAGCAGACTGGGCTGTCGGCCCCCTTGCCAAGGCCGCCGCCTACGATGATCACCCGCATGTCATCAAAACCGCCAAGGCCGCGCTCAAGCGGATCGGCACACCGGAAGCCCTGAACAAGCTCGCTAGCATCAACCAACGACACAAGCCCGCGCCGCGCACAGAGGCCGTTCCGCCGGAATTATTACGCCAGGCCCGGCAGATCGCCGCCCAGGAAACCATCCCAAACCGCCCACAGCCGAAACCACCTAAACCAGACAAACCCGCAGGCACCCCACCCGCAAAACCCCACGCCCCGGCAAATAAACCGACCAGCCCGCCCCCATCGAAAATACGCAAAACATCCTACCGCCGTAAATCCGCCACGCAACGCCTAGATGACGATAACCGCTAATCTCCCAACACCGCGCAGGCCCCCAAAGCGTTGGATGGCTAGTATAGCCTGTTTTAACAAAAGTCTGTTAAAGTATAAAAACAAACATCACGTATTCAAGGAGATCAAGTAGCTATGACCATCCCCCCAATAGAAGTACAGGTACACGGTCAGAGTATTTGGACAGACAATATCTCTCGCGAACTGATTACCAGTGGCGAACTCAAACGCCTGGCGGAAGAGGGCGGCGTTATGGGCGTGACATCCAACCCGTCGATCTTCCAGAAGGCTATTGGCAATACCGATCATTACGACGATGTGATCAAAGCTCATACGGACGAAAACGCCACCGAAATCTACGAACGGCTTGCCATTCGCGATATTCAAGACGCCGCCGATATTTTGCGGTTCATCTACGACGAAACAAACGGGGTCGATGGTTTTGTCAGCTTGGAAGTCTCACCGTTGTTAGCCAATAATACTGACGAAACCTTGGCCGAGGCGCGTAAGCTGTTCCAGCAGGTAGACCGCCCGAATGTTATGATCAAAATTCCGGGTACCCCTGCCGGCATCCCCGCCATTGAACAGGCCATCGCGGACGGGATCAATATTAATGTAACCCTATTATTCTCTATCGAAAATTACGAACAAGTGGCGGAGGCTTACATCGCCGGGCTAGAGCGCCGCCTGGAGGCGGGCAAATCCGTTGATGATGTCGCCTCCGTTGCCAGCTTCTTTCTAAGCCGCATTGACGTAGCCATTGATAAAGTTTTGTCAAATAATATCCGGGCCGCACAGGGGCGCGAGTTGGCGCGGGTGACGGCGAACCGAAAACTACTCGGCAAGGCCGCTATTGCTAATGCGGTCCTGGCCTATCACAGCTTCCAGCGCATTTTTGAGGGCAACCGCTTCAGCAAGCTGCGCGAGGCCGGCGCTCGGGTGCAGCGCCCGTTATGGGCTTCTACCAGCACCAAAGACCCCTCTTACCCCGATACGCTCTACGTCGATAACTTGATCGGCCCGCACACCGTCAACACCGTCCCCCCAGAGACTTACGAGGCTTTCAAAGATCATGGGACTGCCGCCCAAACCCTACCGGCCGACCCCAACGAAGCGCATCAGACCATAGATATGCTGCTGGAGATCGGCATCAGCATGGACCAGGTGACGCACCAGCTACAAGTCGATGGCGTCGAAAAGTTCATCGACGCTTTTGAGACACTCATCTCCCAGGTCGAGGCCAAACGGGTAGCCATCAAAACCGGGATCATGGCCCGCCAGAAAGCGGCCTTCGGCATCTACCGCGATCAGGTCGAGGGCGTGCTAACCCAACTCTCGAATGAGCATATTAACTCGCGTATCTGGGCAAAAGACGCAAGCGTCTGGAAAGATAACCCGGCGGTGATAGAAACGATTCTGAACCGGCTCGGCTGGCTAGATACGCCCGAAACCATCGACATAGACCGCCTACAATCGTTTCAGAGCGACATCAAAGGGCAATTTGAGCATGTCGTCTTGTTAGGGATGGGCGGGAGCAGCCTTGCGCCGGAAGTGCTATTTAACACGTTTGGCCATGCGGACGGCTTCCCGGATTTGCGCGTGCTAGATAGCACCAACCCGGCCCAGGTCGCTGCCATTGAGGGGGCGGTCGCCCTGGATAAAACGCTCTTCATCGTTGCCAGCAAAAGCGGTGGCACAATAGAAACGCTCTCGTTCTATCAATACTTCTGGGAAAAAACCGGGGGCAACGGGCAGCAGTTCATCGCCATTACCGACCCCGGCAGCAAGCTAGAAACTATCGCCCGCGAACAGGGCTTCCGTGAACTATTCCTCAACCCGGCGGACATCGGCGGGCGTTATAGTGCGCTCAGCTACTTCGGGATGGTCCCGGCGGCGCTAATCGGTATCGACCTGGCCCGCTTCTGGGAACAGGCGCTGCATATGCACGAGGCTATCGGCGCTCAAATCCCCGCGCAAGAACACCCCGGCATGTGGCTCGGTGTGACGATGGGCGTACTCGGCAAAGAAGGGCGCGATAAGCTCATGTTGTTTGCCAGCGAGAGCATCCGCAGTTTTGGCGACTGGGCCGAACAACTCATCGCAGAAAGCACCGGCAAAGAAAACAAGGGGATTCTTCCGGTTGCTGGGGCGACTGTCGGCAAACCCCACGACCACGGCAGCGACCGCGCCTTCATCTACCTGAAAGTTGAGGGGGATGATGACTTGGACGAATTGGATGAGAACGTGCGCGTCTTGCGCGAAGCCGGTCACCCGCGCCTAACGTTGATCCTACCGGATAAATACGCGCTGGCAGGCGAGTTCTTGCGCTTTGAATACGGTACCGCCATCGCCGGGAAGTTACTCGGCATCAACCCGTTTGATGAGCCGAACGTCTCCGAAGCGAAGCGCAACACCAACGCGCTGTTAGATCACTATAACGAACACGGCGCACTCCCAGAAAACACCCCCACGATGACCAATGGCAATATCGCGCTGTATACCCAAGAGGCAACACTGCGCCCATTAAAAGAACTATGCCGCGCCCATAACTTCGACCAGGATAGTGTGGTCAATATTGTGGCGGCTCAAATCCTGGGGACGGAATCCGGCGATTATGTTTCGCTGTTGGCCTACGCCCAACCAACCACCGACACGACCGACCGCCTCGCCAAGCTGCAACGCCAGTTGCGCCACTACACCCGCCGCGCCGTTACTTACGGCTACGGGCCGCGTTACCTACACAGTACCGGGCAATTCCATAAAGGCGGGCCGAACAAGGGCGTTTTCATCCAACTGACACACGCCGACGCGCTCGACATCGACATACCGGATGCCGGTTATAGCTTCGGCGTCTTGAACGCAGCCCAGGCCGCCGGGGATATGCAAGCCCTTGCCGACCACGACCGCCGCGCCCTGCGTATCCACACCACATCGGATACGATTGACGCCGCGCTCGATGTGCTGGCCGAAGCGATGGAGCTAATCGCAGCGCGTCGGGTATAGCAGGCCAGACGTTCAGTGTTTGGCGTGGTGCGTCAGCACCTCCGCCCCATCCGCCGTGACAAGGACCGCGTCCTCATGGCGGATGCTCACTTTGCCGGGGAGGTAGACGCCCGGTTCTAGCATGATTACCATGCCCGGTTGCAAGATTACCTCACTATAGGGCACGATGCGCGGTTCCTCGTGCGAGGTAGTGCCCACGCCGTGCCCGGTATGATGCGGATAGACCGGCAGTCCGGCCTTTTCGATGAATGCGCGGATTTGCTCATCGATCTGGTGTGCCACCGCCCCCGGTTTGACCAACGAAATCGCCAGGTCTAACGCCTCGCTCACCACCCGGCGGATGTTCATCTGCTGGCGGGTTGGCTCCCCAACGGCGTAACTGGCGCAGCTATCGCTCCAATAGCCCTTGAAGCGCGTGCCAATATCCACGGTGACGGTATCCCCGGCTCGGAACGTGTGCGCCTGGGGCCACCCGCCGATATTGTTCGGGCGCGAACTCACGACCAGATCGTTACCAGCCGCCACACGTTGCCCGGCCTCACGGTTGATCGCGCTGTGAACCTCGGCCCACACGTCGATCTCACGCTTACCGGGTCCGATGGCGGCTTTTGCGGCAGCCTGCCCAACCTCCGCCAGCCGGAAGTTCTCGCGCAGCTTGTCGATCTCCTCCGATGTTTTGACCATACGCGCATCACGGAATAAGCCATCAATGGCTCGCTGCTGGTGGCGTGGAGACAACAACGTCATAACGGTCTGTACCAGGTGATACGGCAGATGATTAACCTCTAGCCCCACCCCACCATCTACCAGAAGCGTCTGCCGTAGCAGGTCGTGGAGGGTCGTTTTCAGGTTTTCGTAACTGTAGGTGGCATGATCAATCGTATACCCCTCATAACTGATAACGGTTCCGTCGGGTTGCTGGCCGAAGGCGGCGGCATCGCTAGTATGCGCATCGACCACAATCAGATAAAAGTGATCATCCACCACCCATACCAACGGCGGCCCCCCGGCAAACGGATGTGGGCCTAACTGGATATTCGGTGCGAAGCCCGTCAGCCAGGTGACCAGCGCCGGGTTAGCAAAAAGGGCCGCATCAATGCCCCGTGTTCGTAGTTGTGCCAGGGCGTGCTGGCGTTGTGCTGTGTGCAAAATAACTCCTCCTGAAAAACGTATTCGATGTAACTGCTCAGCTTGCCCCCCCACCCCGGCGCTATTGTGGATTGAAAAAATAGTTGCATAACCAAATACCGAGACATTGGTCCACCATAAGCCCTTGTAGGGGAGTCCCTCTGTGGACTCCCGTTGGTGCGCGTATCGGGAGGGCACGGCGACC
>DAOTUA010000261.1:0-12040 GCA_034437355.1 Anaerolineae bacterium
ACCCGGTTACAAGCACCTTCACCATAACAACTTGTCCTCATCCATTCGCGATCACAAACAATTGACATGCTATCACTCGGTACAAGTCGTCGGTACGGTGAAGATAATTTCGCAAGCAAACCGAATTAAATATTTGGCTCACGGATCACGTAAGGTTACACGTGCAGGAAAAGATAGACATAAGTCGCTGCACAAAAATAATTAATTCATCTCGACTACAGTTTACATTCACCTTGTTTTTCCTTTATACTTATAGAGCTAAAGGCATTTTTTACCAGATTATAATTAGGAGGACAAACACTTATGTCTCTGATTTCGCTTTCTTACGTCAGTGCCGCCTCACGGGATATGTCTAAAGAAGACATCGAAAATATTCTCGAAACAGCCCGTCGCAAAAACGCCGATCTGGATATTACAGGGATGCTGCTTTATCGGAACGGATACTTCATCCAGGCGCTAGAGGGTGAAGAAAAAGCAGTGATGGCTTTGTATGATACGATCGCCCAGGATGATCGTCACAAAAACGTGTTGACCGTCCATAAACAAGAGATTGATGAACGGTCTTTTGGGGATTGGACAATGGGTTTTAAGAACCTGGAAAACGTTAATCCAGACGAACTAGACGGTTATACCGATTTCCTGGACCAACCCTTCGATGTCGAAGCGATTAAGAATAGTGGTAGCCGCGCTGTCACGTTATTAGAACTTTTCAAAGAGGGCGGCGGATACTAAAACCCTTTACGGACACGCATCAGAGGCGACAGGGGGCCGGGTAATCATCTCTTGATCGCCTGTATTTCTGGTATTGTTGATGGTCATTTCTAGGGCGGTTAAACCGCTAACGAGGGGCGCTGCAAACGATGTCCCGGTCATCGTCCGATAATTGCCACCAACCGATGTGGTGTAAATATCGCGGCCTGGTGCGTAAATATCAACATTGGCACCAAAATTACTAAAGCTACTGCGTTCCTCGTTACGGTCTAATGCGCCGACTGAAGTCACATTCGGGTAGGCTGCTGGGTACCATGCGCCCTCAGTCCCGTTATTGCCAGCGGCGGCGATGACGATCACGTTTTTCGCTAACGCATAATTGATCGCGTTTTCGACGGTAACGGAGGGATTCGGGCTGGCAAGGCTCAGGTTGATCACTTCTACGCGGCGGTCCGCAGCAAACATGATCGCCGCCGCAATATCGGATTGTGTGCCGACCCCATATTTATTCAACACCCGTAACGGCATGACTTCTACAACTGGGACGACCCCAGCAACGCCCATCCGATTATCGGGGATGGCGGCAATAACCCCGGCAACACCGCAGCCATGGCCCATTTCATCTTGTGGGTCGTTATCAGCCTCTACAAAATCCCAGCCGAAGCCGACTCGCCCGCCTAAATCTGGGTGGTCTTTGCAAATACCGCTATCGATCACTGCGACTGTGACCGGATCGGTATTTTCTGCGAGATCGCGCCAAAGGTCCGCTACCCCCAGGTAGGGTAACGCCCACTGTTGCCCGTAGAACTCGTCGTTGGTGGCGGTGACGGTCGCGTAGTTATCTCGCTCGATGTTAACGACTATCGAGGACGGCGGGAAGCTGCGCGGGAGGTTGTCTTCAAAATTGACGACATAAGTATTTAAACGGCTGATGCTACGCCCAAGCGACCCACCTATAGACTCCACATAGGCGCGACGGTCCGCGATACGGCTCTCATCTGTAAATTGAATGATAACAGTGTTGCGGACGGGGGACTTTGGTAAGCGGGTTTTGATAATATCGGACGCCGGTAAATCGTCTAGCCCAAGCGGTAGATAAGCGAGAACGGGCCCCCATTGCCACCGGAAGCGCGTTTCTCCCTGTTCGATGCTAGCCGCGTTAGCAACCGGCACACCGTCGATGCACGTCTGTTGTGTGTCACTCCCCTGGTAACGTTGGTAAGAGTACCATCCGCTGTAGGCCACATAGCCGGCCCCAAGCAATACAACGATCAGCAACAAACCACGTAACAAGCGCATATGGTACCGCCTCTCTTAAAATGAAGGTTATCGGTTTAATCTGTGCTTTTGATTGTGATGCAAACTGTGTGCTAAAGCAAGCAAACGCTTACGACGCTTTTACTATTTGGCAAACGCGGTACAATCTACCTTTTAACCGTTAGGCAATCACATAAATAATATGTGATATTGAGGATAACCTATGAAAATTACAGATTTATCAGAGTGGACACAAAAGCAACAGGTTGATATTGCTGCGGCGATCAAACAATTGGTGGAGATTAACACCTACACCGCTAACACGCAGGGCGTAGACCGTGCGATGGCGGTCCTGGAAGGGATGGCAACCGGGATGGGGTTTGAGTGCGAACACGTTAACGACCGTCACCTGTTGGTTCGGTCTGGGAATGGCAACGGAAAACGGATCATGTTGATCACACATATGGATACGGTCCACCCGCCAGATAGCAGTTTCCGCGATTATCAACCGTTTGGCGAGGGGTTCATTAAAGGGCCAGGGACGGGTGATATTAAAGGTGGGACGGTGTTGGGCTTATGGGCGATGAAAGCGGTTGAAGAGTTATTGCCAGATGAAAATTACGACCTACGGATGATCGTTTCGGCAGATGAAGAAACGGGGTCACCCACAATCAAAGATTGGTATGGGGATCGGGACCGACACGGTGCAGATTACGCGATTGGCCTGGAACCTGGCTTTCCCCAGGGCGAACTCAGCCCGACGGTAGACCTGGGGGTAGTGTATCAGCGTCGGGGGTATGCGGCGATTACATTCAATGTGGTTGGTAAAGCTAGCCACAGCGGGAGCCCGCATCTGGGCTTGAATGCGATTGATGCCCTCGCCCATAAGATCGTTAAGATCACGGCGCTGAATGACTGGGAGAACGGCAAGTCGGTTAATGTGGGGCTGGTGCATGGCGGCACCGCCCCGAACACCGTCCCGGAAAGTGTGGAGGCTACGGTCAGCTTCCGCTATGAAACGCTTGCGGATGGCCTGGAGCTTCGGAAGCAGATCGAAGCAATCATCTTAGAACCAGTGACACAAAATGAAGAACTCGGTCTTTCTGATAGTGCTGTTTATCACATTGATACGTTTATCCCGCCGATGGAGCGTACAAGCGACTCGAAGAAGCTCGTTGATATTGTGCTGGATGAAGCGAAGGCACTAGCCTTACCAGTCGTGCCGATTGCGCGTGGTGGTGGGAGCGATGCCAACCATATATCGGGAAGTGGCACACCGACGATCTGCGGGATGGGTGCGCCAGCCCAGGGTATCCACACGGAAAATGAGATGATCTACTTTCCGACTTTGTTAGCGCGTGTGGGCTTATTGGCGCGATCCTGTTACCGGATTATCACAGAATAACCCTAGCTAGCTGCACTTGAAAGGGGTCGCTACGCGATCCCTTTCGCATATCCCAACCCGACACGCACAGTATCACACCCCTTCGGGGTCACAGGATGAGCCAGCACAAACCAACACATGCCGCGTAAACGGTCGCATGGTTGGTGCGTTATCACTCATAGATACCTTCCTTAACACCCTCAGTTAATTTTCCAACGACTGCTAGCAACTCACGGATGCTGTGACAGGTGATCGTCTTGCTGCTGTAATGCAAATACCATACCGGGTGATAATTATCACCGCTAAGCGTGATCTGTGGGGTTGCGGTGATGTCGCCGTTCAACCTCACGACCGATTCTAGCGTATACCCGGCGCGTTTGAACGCCCGCCGCGTCCAGGTGTGCGCGATGCCGTCCCCCCGCACAACAACAGCCCGCCCGCGCTCACGTTCGACGCGGAACGCGCCTGTCGCCCGGTCAAAGATCACACCTTCCCCGCGGAAAGCGTCCTCAAATGCGCCGCTAATCACCAGGTCCTCCGGTGTGTCGGCACGCACCCGCCCATCGGAGAGCAGCCAGAGTGTATCGGCGGAGCGTAGCGCCAGGTCGAGATCATGCGTGGAGAGCAGGATCGCCCGTCCGGTTTCCGCCGCCAGATGCCGCAGCAAGCGCATCATCTCCGCCCGGCGCGGTAGGTCAAGATAGGCGGTCGGCTCATCCAACAAAATCAGGTCGGATTCTTGAGCCAGCGCCCGCGCAATCATGAACTTCTGGCGCTGACCGTCGCTGAGTTCCATGATCGGACGCTCCGCCAGATCAGCCGCATCAACCGCATCCACCGCCCACCGGACGACCGCTTCATCATAACGTGACAATCGCCCGGTCCAGTCGGTGTACGGATGCCGACCAAGGGCGACCAGCGCATAGCCATTCAGCAGACCAACATTGGGGCGGTCAGTCAGCACCACGCTCAGGCGCATCGCCAGTTGATGGGGCTTGAGCGCGGTAACATCCGCGCCAGAAAGCGTTACGCGCCCGGCTAGCGGCTTTTGCATCCCGGCGATGGTGCGCATCAACGTAGACTTGCCCGCGCCGTTTGGCCCCAACAGGCCGACCAATTCGCCCGCCCTCAGCGTGACGTTTAGCCCTTGCGCGATAACAGTATCCGGCTTGCGTGGGGCGGTATAACCAATAGTGAGATCGTGCGTTTCAAGAATCGTCATGATCCTCGCCCGAACGACTGTTGCAAATTTCGGCGGCGCAAGATGACGGCGATCACCACTGGCGCACCGATCAGCGCGGTGACGGCGTTCAGCGGCAAGATCAAGTTACCCCCTGGCACCTCCGCGATCAGTGCGGCCACGAGTGCGACCATTGCGCCCATCAAAATTGTGCCCGGCACCAACACTCGATGATCGGAGGTGTTGAACAGGCTACGGCACAGGTGCGGGACGGCAATTCCGATAAAGCCAATCGGCCCACAAAATGCCGTCACCGTCCCAGCTAGCATGGCTGTGGCACTCACAATCGCGATCCGCGTCAGGCCAATGTTCATACCCAGGCTGCGGGCGTAACCCTCACCGAGCAGCAGCGCATTAAGCGATTTCGTCAAGCCCAACGCAATAACCAGCCCGACACTTACCCCGCCCGCCAAGATCGGCATCTGATCCCAGGTGACGCCGCCGAAACTGCCGAATGTCCAGCTAATATAAGCCTGGATGCGCTCCGGGATGGCGAAATACAACAGCAAACTCACGGCCGCCGAGACCAAATAGCCCATCATCAGGCCGAGGATGAGTAGCGTCATGCTGCTTTGTACCCGGCCCGCCACCAACAGAACGGCGAACATGGTCACGCCTGCGCCGAGGGCAGCCGCGCTCGCCAACAACATATCACCAGTCAGCCCAAAGCCGGCCAACAGCGACCCGCCAATCGTCCCTACGGACAACACGACCAGCGCCACGCCCAGGCTCGCACCGGAACTAATACCCAGTACAAACGGCCCGGCCAGCGGGTTACGAAAAAAAGTCTGCATCATCAAACCACTGACACCCAGAGCCGCGCCTGCGAGCATCGCCGTTGTCGTTTTTGGCAGCCGGAACTTTAGAACGATATTTGTCCAGGATGTGCGCTCCGCTTGCCCGCCGAACAGCACCGTTACAATCTGGTCAAAGGGGATACTCACCGACCCGACCGCCAGACTAAATAGGAACATGACCACCAGCCCACCGAACAGCACGAGGAGCAGCCCGGGCCGCCGCCCCAAGTTGAGGCGTGGCAGCGCGGTATCGTCGGCATAATCATCAGGGCGGGGGATGGCTTTATAGCGTGCTTGTGTCATGGGTTATCCAATGATGATGGGTGGCAGCCATCACGACCACCACCCGCTAGCAGTCTATTCGTCGTCTGTTAGTTCAAGCGGAAGGAAAAAGAGAAATTCATGATCGGGCAGTAGGTCGGGATGGAAGATGGCAATCATGTCTTGCAGGATGAGGTGTGGGTTGGTGACGCCCAACTCGAAATAGTTGTTGCCGCCGTTTTCGTTGACATCGCGGCTGTTGTTCCATACGTTGCCACTCTGCGCGGCGGCGAAATCGGCATAGCGCGGGTCTTCATCTAACAACGCATCCAGTGTATTCACGCCGAAAGCGTTGACGATCCAGACATCGGCATCGAGTGCCGCGTCGTAAACAAACGGGAAGCTCAAAGAGACGCTATCGGCGGGGGCTTGCTCTACTAATGCGATGCGTCCGCCCGCATCCTCGATCAAACGACCGGCATAGGTATCGGCCCCAGGGATAACCCACGCATCGCTAAATACACGATTCCACAACACGGTTGGGCGTTCATCTGCGGGGACACTGGCAGCCAGTTGGACGACTTCTTCATAGGCGGTGGCAATCTCGCTGTAGGCCGTTTCTGCTTGTGCCTCTGCGTTGTAAAATAGGGCTGTGTATTTGATCCACTCGGCGCGGGCTAATGGGGTTGGTTCGCGCCAACTCGCATCGAGCGCGGTGAAAATCCCGGCATCGATCAACACCGGGTGCGCGTCAGTATCCGGGTTAAAGCCGGATGTCATCACAATATCCGGGTTAATGTCTAGCACGACTTCGACATTGATATTAGAACCAAAACCGACGGCGATTAGCTCGTCGTTAGCTATCATTTCGCGAATGTCCGGCGTATTGACGTATAAGAAGCTATCCAGCCCGACCAGATTATCTAGCAGATTCAGGGTCGTCAGTTTCGGAAGCTGTGTTGTCTGCAACGCAATAATATCGCCGGCAGGAACCTCAATGAACTGCGCCGCATTGTCGAAATCATCGGCTGCTGGGGCGGGTGTCCCACACTGCACCAACACGTAGGTAAACGGTTCGGCGGTGTCAAAGGCATCGGTGACGGTGACGACTTTGTAGTGATTGAAGTATTCGACGCTGAAGTTCTCAGCATCCGTCACTTCGACCTTTTCTGGGAAGTAATCGACTTGCGGGTCGTATTCGGTAGCGCAGGTATCGTTTAAGTTGGCGTTTACTACAGCGTCATTCTGGGCGGCGGCTGGCAAAATCAAAAACAGCCCGATTAAAAATACGAGAAGCCTTTTAGAAAACAGATGGCTCATGAGCTAGTTCCTTTAGGTTTTTGAGAACATTGAGTGGATAGTTCATCTCGTATTCGCTGCCAGATCGCCAGCATCCCCGGCAAGAGCGCAAGCGGCATGACCGACTGAGAAACGCCATGAAACCGAAGCCTATCAGACGGTGTGAGTGGGGTTGGGGTCGCCATCGAGGTTGGCGGTTGGGATGTTTTGGCATTATCGGTGCGCTCCCATCTCAAAACGTGGGATAGTCGATATGGTGAGGCACCGATGCAAAAACCCACCGGGTGGCGGGTATGAGTTGTAAATATCATCACCACGCTCGTTTCCCTTTTTACGCGAAGGCCAGCAACAATCTGTTGCCGAACACGAGCTAAGTCAGAGGCAGGCATTCGGGCTTCTGGCTTCTACGAACCAGTTACCGTTGCGCGACAGCGCCGGACTTTCACCGGGCTTTCCCTATTGTGTGCCGAACATCCGGGTTTTGGCACACCTCTATCTTAGAGTTTATTGAACTGTTGACGAGCTTAACACAAGATAAGAAGCGGGTCAACTTAGAGTAGCCAAAGGGGTGCATGGCAAACTATCTGGGTGTCACCCCCGAACCTTACTATTTTTTGAAAGAAGTGGCTCAAAATTTTCCCGCATCGCACACTTTGCGTTCGATGGTATATGCTCCCTGGTGGGGTTTGGGCTAAAACGCCGACGATGCACACGATGATCATCTGTAAACACCCATGACAGATGTCACTACACTTTTTCAAGGATGGTAAGTATACTATATTCAATGTTTCGAATATACTCAGGTGATACGGTGATTAACTACGACGATAAAGCCAGCAAACTCAAGGTGATGGGTCACCCAGTACGCTTGCGTATCCTGGATATATTGCGGCACGGTGAAACCTGTGTCTGTCATATTGAGCAAGCCTTGAATAGACGCCAGGCGTATATCTCGCAGCAGTTGATGACGCTACGCGAGGCCGATCTGGTCGATTCACGTAAAGATGGTTTGCAGGTTTACTATCGGTTGATTGACGATCAGGTGATGGACTTGCTCAATCTACTGGTCGGCCCGGCCATTAGCGATGAGGTGGAATTACTGGACGGCTGTCATTGTCCGAGTTGTTCAACCGTGCTTATCACCACCATTGAATAAATAGGAGAAAAGTCTGATGCTACAAGTCAAAGTTCTGGGTTCCGGTTGCGCCAACTGCCAAAGGTTGGAACGAGAGACTCGTACCGCGCTGGATGGAGCCAGTATCAATTACGAGTTAATCAAGGTGACAGACTATGCTGATATTGCCGCCTATGGTGTCATGAGTACACCTGCGCTGGTGATGAATGAAACCGTACTGTCTAGCGGCAAGATTCCCAAACAAGAGCAGATCGTGACCTGGGCAAATGAGCGTTAACCGATCTGACGCCTGTCATAGCTAAGCTCTGCCAAACAAGGCAGGGCTTTTTACACATAAATTCATATTCAACTTGTCACGACTCAGCCTGCCCCCTATCCCGGCGCTAAAGCGCCGCTCCTCCCGCACTATCGCCGCTTTAGCGGCGAGAGGGAGGGGTTTTTACCACCTTCGGCCATGTTCACCCTGCTCTGATCGGGGTGTGTTCAAGCGAAGGACATGAGTTGCAACACCTATGTTTTGTGAAAATCGAAGATTTTCACAGCCAAAGTTTTGGTCAAGCTTTTGCAAGAGCTTGTGGGGGTTCGGGGGTGAAGCCCCTTAGCAGTTACTTCAGTTTTTTGAATGCAATCGAACAAACCCAAACACTGTATCGGAGTCTATTATTATGCAACTGACACAACTCAAGCCCACTCGTGCAGATCAGCGATCATTCTTTATCGTTGGGCTTCTAGCGGTTTTATGGATTATCGCCTACAACAACTTGCAACCTATCGCGGACTGGATCACCTACACGGTTCTCAACTTAAGCCACGAAAGCCGGCTGGGAGAAGCGCTTAACTTCTTTATTTACGATACGCCGAAGCTGCTGCTATTGCTCACGGGGATGATCTTTATCATTACGCTAGTACAGACCTTCATCGACACCAATAAAGTACGGGAAGTTGTGGAAAAACGCGGCGAAGGTGTTGGTAACCTGATGGCATCACTCTTTGGTGCGATTACGCCCTTCTGCTCTTGTTCATCGGTGCCGCTGTTTATCGGTTTTGTGCAGGCGGGTATACCATTAGGGATCACGTTTTCATTCCTGATTACCTCACCGATTATGAATGAAGTTGCGTTAGTGTTGCTGTTAGGGCTTTTCGGGTGGAAGGTAGCGCTGTTGTATCTGGCATCGGGCATTATAATAGGGGTTGTCGCAGGTTTGATACTTGGACGACTGAAATTAGAAAGCCATGTCGAAGATTTTGTTTACGCCATCAAAGCTAAAGGCAAGCAACAGGGGGTGGCGTTGGAAGAAAAACTCACATGGGAAGATCGCTTCCAAGAATCAGCAGAAGGCACCCGCGAGATTGTCGGTAAAGTGTGGCTATTCGTCATCATCGGTATCGGGATCGGCGCGTTTATTCATGGTTTCGTGCCAGAAAATGCGCTTTCGGATGTGATGGGGGCCGGGGCCTGGTGGTCCGTCCCGGTAGCTGTGATATTAGGGATTCCGCTTTACTCGAATGCCGCCGGGATTATCCCGATTGTGAGTTCGCTACTGGATAAAGGGGCGGCACTTGGAACGGTGCTGGCGTTTATGATGTCGGTGGTAGCATTGAGCCTGCCGGAGTTAATTATCCTGCGTAAGGTTTTGAAGCCGCGCCTGATCGCTATTTTCGTCGGTGTGGTAGGGGTCAGCATTATCCTTACCGGCTATCTATTCAACTTGCTCATATGATTTCAGTGAGATTGAGATACAAATGGACACAGCTTCAAATGCAAATGTCGTTAGCCAAAATGAAGAACAGGGCAAAGGGTTAGGGGTATTCGAGCGTTATCTGACCGTTTGGGTGGCCTTGTGTATCGTTGCGGGCATCGCTATTGGGCAGTTTATCCCGGTAATCCCGGAGACACTGACACAGTTCACCTATGCGGAGGTCAACATCCCGATAGCGATTCTCATCTGGTTGATGATTTACCCGATGATGGTCCAGATCGACTTTAGCAGCGTACTAGGCGTGCGCCGCCAGCCGAAGGGTTTAACGCTCACGGTTGTGGTGAACTGGCTCATCAAGCCGTTTACCATGTTCTTTTTCGCGTGGCTGTTTCTACAAGTGATTTTTACTCCGTTTATTGAGGCGGGACTGGCGAAAGAATATGTTGCCGGGGCGATTTTACTAGGAGCTGCGCCATGTACTGCGATGGTCTTTGTATGGAGCTACCTCACCAAGGGCGACCCGGCCTATACCCTGGTGCAGGTTTCCGTCAACGACTTGATCATGCTGTTTGCGTTTGCGCCGATTGTGGCGCTGCTATTGGGCATCAGCAATATCATCGTCCCCTGGGATACCCTGCTGCTATCGGTAATGCTGTATATTGTGGTGCCACTGGCTGCCGGCTACATCACACGGATGATCTTGATCCGTAACAAGGGAGTTATTTGGTTGGATAACGTTTTTCTCAAACGGCTTGGCCCGCTGACGATCATCGGTTTATTGCTGACCCTGATTTTGCTGTTTTCGTTCCAGGGTGAGGTTATTTTGAATAACCCGTTGCATATCGGCCTGATTGCCGTTCCATTGATTATCCAGACGTTTTTCATCTTTGCGATTGCTTACGGTGGGGCGAAGTTACTTCGTATCCCGCATCAGATCGCGGCTCCGGCGGCGTTAATTGGTGCCAGCAATTTCTTTGAATTAGCCGTCGCAACGGCTATCGCACTTTTCGGGGTGACATCCGGTGCGGCGTTGGCGACGGTGGTTGGCGTGCTGGTTGAAGTCCCGGTGATGTTGGCACTTGTGCGGTTTGCCAATGCAACCCGCGATCAATTCCCTGAGATAACTCAGGTACAGTCGGTATCATGACGTTACAGATCACGATTGACCCGGAGGCAAAGCAGTATCTTGTTAAACATGATGCGGCTTTGACGCTGCGTTCATCCCCAAGGCATGGCTGTTGTGGTGGGACCGTCTTTTTACCAATCGCGGAACCTGGCATGATCCGGGGTAGCGAAGCCTGGCCGTTTAAAGAACAAGATGGCATCCGCGTTTACATCCAGCCGGGTATGAACTTGCCTGATCATGGGCATCTACGCATCGGGGTAGATAAATTACTCATGATGACGCGCTTATGGGTCCAGGGTATTGCGGCTAACAATGGCAGCGGGATGCTACCCGTTTCAAACGATAATCTAAAGAACGCATGAAACCCAAACGTATCCATCGCACATTCCGGAGGAAAAATGCAGCGATGTGGGAATTAGTGCGGTAAGCTTCGTGGAGCAAGCAGCAACCGTAGCGAACGAGCATGGACAGTAGCGGATTACACAGTCAACGCCTGGATTACCTGGGCATTGTTGCCGGAATTTGCAATCAGATCGGGTTGATCGAGCAGATCGACGCGAAAATTGGACCCAATAAGCGCAAGGTCAGCGTCAGCTAGGCGGTGCAAGCAATGGTGCTGAACGGTCTGGGCTTCGTGAGCCGTCCGCGCCTCTCATGGCAAGTATGTCATCGCTACCAACGACCTGGACGAGACGCGATTGAGCGCTATGGAGATGTTGACCACCTACAAGTCCAAATCCGCCAGCGTTGAACGGGGCTTTCGCTTCCTCAAGGATCTCATGTTTTTCGCCGATAGCTTGTTTCTCAAGAAGCTGTCACGCATCATGGCGCTGCTGATGGTGATGGGATTAAGTCTGCTTGTTTATGCGCTAGCGGAGCACCAGATTCGCCAGCAACTGGCCGAACGTGACGAGACGCTGCCCGACCAAACCGGTAACCCTACCCAGCGGCCCACTGCCCGGCGTGTGTTCCAGATGATGGAAGGGGTCGATGTGCTCATCATTGAGCAGCGTGGTGTGCAACAGCGGCTCATTCTCAATCTGACCGACCTCCGAAAACAGATTGTCATGCTCTTTGGGCCGCATGTCCGAAAACTCTACGATCTGCTTGAGTGAACTGCGGAATGTGAG
>DAOTUA010000262.1:0-5664 GCA_034437355.1 Anaerolineae bacterium
GCTTGTGGGGGTTCGGGGGTGAGGGGCTTTGTTGAGGGGTTAAACAACAAGATCAAGACGATCAAACGGCGATGCTATAGCATCACGAATGTCGGACATTTGTTCCAACGCATTTTGCTCGACTTGACCGGATTTGCCCAATTCACCTAACTTTTCGCGCTTTTCACGCGAAATCCTGAAGAGCCCAAAAAATAAGTTATCATAAGATTACTGTTCGGCATTAAAGGAAATCATACCATGCAACCCACACGCATACATCATGTTCAGATTACAGTATCACCGGATGAAGTTGACGCAGCACGGGCCTTCTATTGTGATGTGTTGGGCCTGCCAGAAATTGAAAAGCCCGAATCACTCCAGGCGCGGGGTGGGTTCTGGATGGCATTGGGTGACCAACAGATTCACGTGGGTATCGAGGATAAAAAAGAGCATTCGCAGACCAAAGCACATATCGCCTATGAGGTAGTCAGCCTGGGTTTGTGGCGCGAACAGTTGGCCGACCATGATATCCAGATTGTGACATCCATTCCCATCCCAGGCTACGACCGCTTTGAGTTTCGTGATCCGTTTGGGAACCGGGTGGAAATGATCCAGCGTCAGATTCCGCGCCCCACGCCAGACCGACAGGCGGTCTACTCCGGGTCACCTTGGGAGGAGCGCATCGGGTATGCGCGGGCGGTGCGTGTGGGAAATGTCGTGCATGTGGCGGGTACGACTGCCAACACGCCCGGGGGTGATGTGGTGGGGGCAACTTCCGCTGAGCAGGCAAGGTATATCTTCCAGAAGATCGAACGGGCCTTACAAGCGCTGGACCTATCCTTGAAGGATGTGGTACGAACCCGAATGTTTGTGGTGGATATTGATGATTGGGAGGCCGTCGGGCAAGTTCATCACGAGTTTTTCAAAGACGTTCATCCAGTAGCAACGATGGTTGAAGTAAGTCGCTTAATCGGCCCCGATTACCTGATTGAAATCGAAGTTGAGGCCGAGCGTAGCGAAGCGAGTTGAATGTGCGTCTTTTTTTTCTACGGTGGCAAAATTAGCTGAGTGAGGCGATCCTCCAAATCAGCCAGGTAAGCCTGTGTGTTTTGACGGAAACGGCGCTGTAAGGTTCATTTTTCACTGACGGTTAACCGTGGCGAGCGGGTGGTGTTGGTCGTGGTCGCTGTGCCAATGGAACACCAACCCTTGGCTTTTGAGGCGGACGATACGGCGTTCCGGCGTTATGACTACGTCTTTACCGTGGCCGGCGGTGCGGTGCTTTAGCGCCTCTATCCGTTTGACGTTAAACCCCTTATAGAAGATATGGGTTATCTTAGCACAGGAAACCCTATTAAGGGATTGTTGCACGCAGGTTCACGGACTGCTCAGGTAGGGTCGGTAAATTTAACTCACAAGTAAAAATTATAAACAAGGAAAATAAAAGCCTATGCAAGATCGTATACGTCAGGCCACAAATGTTGTACTCGCAATCACCCAGTTGATCACCAACGCCATTGGTGGCGCGGGTATTAACGGTCAGAGCGTCGGTTCGGTGTCGAATTCATTCTCAAACGCTTTCGTGCCAGCCGGGGTTACGTTTTCGGTGTGGGGGCCGATCTACCTGGGCCTGACGGCTTATGCTATCTACCAGGCGTTACCGGGCCAGCATGATCGCACGATTCATCGACGGGTCGGGTGGCTGGCAGCTGGGGCCGCTGTCGGTAATGCGCTCTGGACACCGTTGTTTGTGACCGGCAACGTCACAATTTCGATGGTGGTTATGCTGGGGATGCTGGCAGCGTTGGCGGCCATCTTCGTTATCTTACGAGATTTACGCGGTACGCTCACAACAGCGGATCGGTGGGCGGTGATGATTCCGTTTAGTGGCTACTTCGCCTGGATCACGGTGGCGACCGTCGCCAACGTTACCACGACCTTACTTTCTTGGGGATGGGACGGGGCCGGCGTCAGCGATGCGGTGTGGTCCGTGATGGCGATTGTAGCGGCAACATTCGTCACTACCGCCATGATCATCTACAGCAAAGGCCACGCCGGGACGCTGGTTTATGCGGCCGTCTTGGTGTGGGCGTTTGTGGGGGTCTACCTGGGGAATGCGGACAAGTCGATGATGGTTGGCGTGGTAGCGTTGGGGGCGGCGGCGGTCGTCACGTTGATGACGATGTGGCGTTTCTGGCAGTCGCCGCAGGGTGGCGGGGCACCGACACAAGCGACAGCAGCATAGGGTCGTTTTACGTGGGGGCAACCGCAAAGTGTAGGGGCGGGGTTTCACCCCACACCCCACCACTTTTTCCAGAAAACGTGGACAAAAAGCGTCCATTTTGTCATCCAAGATGAAGGTTTAGACGATTTTCACAGCTAAAGTTTTGGTCAAGCTTTTGCAAAAGCTTGTGGCGGTTCTGGGGTGAAGCGCATGAGTAGTTACCTTTCTGGAAAGAAAGCAGATAGGTTTTTTGGGGCGGTTAAGTCGTTTCGGTTGAGTTGATGACCAGATGCAAAGACCGCTGTTCGACAATCTCCGTGATCTGTGCGGTGAATAGCAGCAACGGCATTTCACCCAGGTCGGTATCATCACGTAAGCGCACGGAAACCGATTCGTTTTCAACCTCGTTATCGCCCACAATCAGCAGGTATGGGATCTTCATAGCGCGTGCGCTGCGAATCTTCCCACCCATGCGCCCACGCCCTTTATCCACATCCACACGGAAACCCCGTTCCCGTAGGTGGGCGCATACTTTATCAGCATAGGCGTTGTGTTCATCCGTCACCGGGATAACCATCGCCTGCACCGGAGCCAACCACGCCGGGAACTCGCCGTTGAAGTGTTCGATCAGAATCCCGGTGAAGCGTTCCACACTCCCGAATAGCGCCCGGTGGATCATAATTGGGCGTTGGCGGTCGTTGTCCTCCGTGACATATTCAATATCGAAGCGATTCGGTAAGTTATAATCGACTTGCACCGTGCCAAGTTGCCATTCTCGCTTGAGGACATCGTTAATCACAAGGTCCAGCTTGGGGCCATAGAAGGCGGCTTCCCCCGCTTCGACGGTATAATTCAGGCCCATTTCATCACACGCCTGGATAATCGCTTCGGTGGCTTTTTCCCATAGCGCATCTTCCCCAACGTATTTGTCGCTCTGCGGGTCTCGTGTGCCAACACGGGCGCGGAAATCCGCCATGCCAAGTGTTTGTGTAACGTGTTGGAACAGCGCCACCACGTCCTTAAACTCTTGGATGACTTGTTCGGGTGTGACAAACAGATGCGCATCATCCACGGTGAAGCCCCGAACGCGGGTCAGGCCGTTTAACTCGCCGGATTGCTCGTAACGGTAGACTGTGCCGAACTCCGCCAGGCGAACCGGTAAATCGCGGTAGGAATGGGGTTCGCTCTTGTAGATCATGATGTGATGTGGGCAGTTCATCGGCTTGAGCATGTACTGTTCGTCCTCATCGACCTGGATCGGATCGAACTGGCTATCAGCATAAAACGGATAGTGCCCGCTGGTTTTGTACAGTTCGATATTGCCGACATGGGGTGTCACGACAGGTTGATAACCGCGTGCGACTTGCAGGTCTCGCAGCCAGCGTTCGAGTGTATCGCGCAGGATAGCCCCATTCGGCTTCCACAAGATCAGGCCTTTGCCGACCAACGGGTTGATGGTGAACAGCTTGAGTTTTTCGCCAACCACACGGTGATCGCGCTTGCGAGCCTCTTTGAGCAGGTTCAGATACTCGCGTAGGTCGTCGGCACTCTCCCAGGCGGTGCCATAGATGCGCGTAAGTTGATTATTTTCGGCATTACCACGCCAGTAGGCCCCAGCGACCGGCTTATAGGTGATGCTAAAACATTTGGGGTCGATCTGTTTGGTGTTTTCGACGTGCGGCCCCCGGCAGAGGTCGGTGAAAGTATCCTGGGTGTAGATCGAGATCGTTTCGGCGGGGGCGGCGATCTCCTCGCCGTTTTCGTCTACGCGGCCTTTTTGCAGGTCATCGATCAGTTCGAGCTTGTAGGGTTGGTCCGCGAACATCTCGCGGGCGTCCTCGGCGCTGATCTCCTGCCGGGTAAAGTCGTGATTTTGGCTGACGATCTTACGCATCCGTTTTTCGACCCATTTTACATCGTCCTCGGTGATGGGGCGCGGGAGATCGAAATCGTAGTAGAACCCGTCGTCAACGGGGGGGCCGATGGCTAAAGCGGCTTCTGGGAACCGTTCGAGCATAGCCTGGGCCATGACGTGCGCCAGTGAATGGCGGATACGATATAGGCGGCTCTCTTGATAGGTTTCGTCTGGCATACTGTCCTCAAAGGGGGTTGTAAATGTGTGTGGCTTAGTCGTCACTTTCGACAACGAGAACATCCGATAATACCACAGCGGCAAGCTCTTGGGTGGTGCGCGTACCGTTGCTCTGGGCTGTTCGGTCGCCTTGGTTGTCATCCCAGTCACGGTCGTCTGTTACTTGTGTAAAGACGCTCCCGAACATGCTGAGCGCGATCAGGTTGTCGATGATGTCCTCGATGTTATCTCGCGAGAGGTCATCAACCAGCAAATGCGGGTGTTCGAGCGTGGCATACCGTACCGCCGGGGTGTGGTCGATCTGGCGGGTCACGGCATAGCTGAGGTCCATCTCGCGGCGTAAGTGGGCCAGGGTCACAAAATGCGCGGTATAGATGTTGCCCTCTTCTATTTTGACCAGCACATCACAAGAGGATTTACTATCGTTTTCACTCTCATGATATTCGATCCAGATTTTTTCTGGGATATAAACGCTTACGACCATCGTCGGGTTCTCCTTGCAGTCAGGTATGAGTTATCTAGTCGGTATGCACAAGATTTAGTGCAGGATATTTAGAACTAAATTTATTTTGGGATGCACATAAAAAAAGCGTGTGCGCTTTTTCGGGAAGCGACTTACGCTTTCTCCTTTATCTTATATGACAAAATAGGGGGCGATGTCAAGCGATTGAATGTTATCGGGTGCATTTCAAGTTGGTGGAAAATCATATTTAGAGATGACTTTGATCGGATGTGAAGCTAAAATTGTAACATCCTTACTAAAATATTGTCCCAAATCACCGACATCTGAGATGTTTTCCACTTCCGGGGCGGATGAGTTGTTTTCGTGCTTAAAAGGTCATCGCTGCCTGTCGGGAGGGCACAGCGACCCTCCCCTACGTCGGATTTGGGTTCTTGGGATGCGCTCGGATCGACGGCGTGATTGCCCTGCTCATGTGGAGAAAGCCTCTGCCACCAATCTGAAATGCGCCCTCGATAACCGGCGCGGTTGATAGAGGGCCGACCGACGAGCCGACCCCCATCAACCGCAAGCGGACATATGCGCTAATCCGCAATCGCGTTGAGCGCCTGGTCTAACAGGTCGCAGCCGGTTTGGATATCTTCGGCAGTGACGTTCAGATGAGGCGCAATCCGAATGGTGTTGCCGTATAACCCACCCTTACCGATCAACAGCCCGACATCCCGCGCTGCTGCCAGTAACGCGGCGGTTCGGTCGGCATCTGGTTGTTTTTCCGTGCCGGGGTGGACGAGTTCGAGGGCTTGCATTAACCCCATGCCGCGCACATCCCCAATAAATGAGAACCGTTTCTGCATATCAATCAAACGTGCCCGTAGCTCCACACCCCGGTCGGCGGCGTTTGTGAGCAGG
>DAOTUA010000263.1:0-7632 GCA_034437355.1 Anaerolineae bacterium
TACCCTGGCGCAGGTCGCCGGGAATGCTCGGTTCGATAGCCGGGCCATCATCCGGCGGGCAGATGGCAGCGTGTTTATCCGGTTTGGCCTCGCCAACAGCGATGAGCGCCTGACGTTCTTATGGAGTGAACAGACGACTGATATAACCATCGAGTGGCAGGCGGAAAGCACCCGCGCCCAGGTCTACGCTTACGATAACGAACGGTTCACCCTCACACCACAGGATGCTACCTATACCGTTACGTTACCCCCGGCACGGTTCGATGACGACCCGCAACGCCCCATCGGGCAGACCGTGATGGTCGGTGGGCGCACTTTCGCGATGCTGGAGCAGGTCCGCCCAGATGAGCCACAACTGGCGGCGGCCCCGGCCTTGCCCGCCGTTGTGACGCCCCGCGCCCCACTCCCGGCACAAGTCGGATCGATTTTGGGTGATGGCACAACCGGAGGCGGCACGCTTGGCATATTGTCGGACATCACGCCCCCCATTACGGGGATGACCGCGCTACCGGACATCAGCCCGCCGACGTTTACCGTCACCTGGAACGGCTCCGATACGGGCGGGATCGAGCGTTATCTGGTGTGGGTGCGTCCCGAAGGCAGCGAGTGGCGGCCCTGGATCGAAGCGGCGCAGACGTCCGCCGAATTTACCGGCGAGCCGGGCCGCAGCTATGCGTTTGCAGTATGGGCGGTAGACTACGCCGGGAATTGGTCGCTTAACACGGACTTACGCCCACAAGCCCAAACACGTATCGAATAGCAGAGGAAAGCGGTATGCAAATTGTTGTGAATGAACCGGATCGCCTGATGTTGAGCAGTCGCTCGCGGTTGTTCGGGGCGGTGTTCGTTATCGGGGCGCTGATGTGGTTGGTACTGGTGGCGGGGGCGGCGGTACAGGGCGCGATAGAGGTTTCGAGGCAGCAGCCGTTACCGAGCTTATACTGGGTACGGATGTTGGGCCTGTTGATATTTTTCGTGTTTGGGGTGGTGCTGGCGTGGGTGGTCGGGCAAACGGCAGTGCAGGTCCTCCAGGGGACCACCTGCACTTTTGACCGCCTCGCGGAAACCGTCACGGTCCGCCGGGCCGGGTGGCCGCGCCAGCCACCGCAGCAAATGTCAATCTATGGAGTGTCGCACGCGCACATCGAACACAACCTGGAATTGAAAACGCTGGCGGTGTTGTTGGTGTTGCGCAGTGGTGAACGCATCCCGTTAGGCGTGTTACAAGCGTTTGAGCAATCCCAAGCGGAGGCGATCTTGCAGGCGGTTAAGGCGTTCTTACGCGGGCACTAAAGCGATTTCCCGGTGCGGCTGTTATAGCGATACGCCCGCACCCCTAGCACCACACACACCGCCGGGAGCCATCCCAGGCCGAACGCGCCAAACACCACCGTGATTACCTCTAATAACGTGGCATCCGGTTGGGGGGTGGGCAGCAGCACATAGACCGCCGCCCCTGCCAGTAAGAATAACGCCCCGGCAACCAGCCACGCCCGCGCTACCATTGACGGCGCGTTTTCCGTGAGCAGGGACGCGCTCTGCGGCTGCTTCTGGAACCATAGCACCATCACGCAGAAGAAAATCAACGTCACAATATAGGATAGCGCGTCACGGGTGATCCAGCCGCGCCATAGCTGGAAAGCAAACAGCCCCGTCAGCACCAGCAACACCCCACCCCATCCGGCAGCGGATAACCCTAACCCGCCTCCCACCGAGAGCGACGAACGGCTGGCCCACCCCGCCAAAACCGCGATCACCGTAACGCCTATCGCACCACCCCCCACCAGCACAATAGCAGATACGGGCGCAGTCCCCAGCAAGACCGGGTAAGCCCGGCCCCACATCCCCCAAAAAGCCCCCACCCCAACCGCCGCCCATAGCAACCGGCGCTGTTGCCCGCTGTACAGCGCATAGAACACCCCTAGCCCGATCATCCCGGCTAAGGTTTGCGTCCCCATGACTTGGGTGATCAACGTCACCGGGAGGCCGCTTAACGTCGCTGCCGGGTTGAGCAACATTGACGCCAACAGCCCATAAAGCCCGACCACCACCAAAACCCCGAATAGCTCCCGCACCCGGTAATACTCGATCATCGCCAGCAACAACGCCGCTACCCCGATATACCCAGGCACCAGCAACGCCCAGCCCCACCAGGGCCGGCTGATGTCCGTCAGCAAAACAACCTCCGTGGCCCAAAATAGGCACGCTGCCAGAACCAGCCGCCAGCGCCACAGATCGGATGCTGGCGAACGTGCCGGGGGACGCCGTAGCCGTGGCTCGATCATGCGTCCCCCGGCTTGACAACAACCAACTGTGATATGCCTTTAATGTTGGAATTGTGCAGTACGTCCCAATCGGCAAAGTAACCGATCAACTCGCCGACCCGGAAAAGTTGTTCCGGGTCGTAATCGGGTGCTTGGTGTAGATATTGGGTGTTTGGGGCCTGGTAGATGACGCGCCCGCCGGGGCGTACGCAGGCGCGTAACATCGGCATCAGGCCGCGTTTAATAAAGCGGAACACGACCGCGACATCATAATATTGTGGGTGTAAATCGGTTTCGTCCAGGTCTACGGGGAGCAAGTTCAGGTGCTTGACGTTCGCTTTTGCTGCCCGCACCTGCGCGACGGCCAAAGCCACCCGGCTAATATCCATTGCGTCCGTCCGATAGCCCTGCTGTGCTATCCAGATCGCGTTTTGAGCATAGCCGCAGGCCAGGTCTAGCGCCCGGTACACACGCGGTTCAAGTAGGGGCGGCACATGCTCGAACAGGATCGGGTCTGGGGAGGGGTAATCGCGGGTGCCGCGCTGTTGTCGATAATGACTATCCCAGTAGACGCGCTCCGTCGTTGACATCGTCTAAACATCCTTCCGATCAAAAACAGGGGCCGCATGGTGGGGGTTCTCGTGTGCCGCCAGCCCATTCGCCGCACTCATGACGGGTTTAGTCACTGTCGGGGGGGTGAGTGGGTTTGATGTCCAGTAGCGGCTGTACCAGGGTTTCATGTTGACCTGCTGTTAGGTGGGTATCATCTAATTTGGCAGCATAGCATACGATGCTGCCAAAGTCCATAAAACCAAAATCGCGGACGGCCCGGCGGGTGACGTTGGTATCCCCGGACATAAAAATGAGCGTGCTACCGTCATCAAGGGCGGCCTGCATCGCCTGTTGGATCATCAGCCGATAGCTTGCGGGGGTGCGCATATCACGCAACAGCGCCACAGCGACAATATGCGCGGTTTCTTCGTAACGTGTGACCCGTGCGACGGCAAACGGGAACGCGCCTTGATAAGCGATCAGGTCGATCTGGCGGCCCATCCGAACGGCGGCTAATGCCTGCCCGACCTGCAACGGTTGCACCCCCAGCGTGAACACATCGTAATAGGCGTTGTGCCACACATACGACCAGATACCCGCGCCTTGAGCTTCGGACACGCGCTGGATATGGACGCCCGGTTCGGCTTGAATGGGGGGGATGGTGTGATTATCCGGGTGTTGGTAGACCATCACCGGGGTTTCTTGTTCGATAGTCAAACCTAGCTCGTTCAAGCTGCGGGCGAAGATAGGCGGGTACAGCCCTTCGATGTACTGGAAGCGCAAGCGGCGATTGTGATCGCGCAGGAAGTCTAGCCCGCGTTCGATGTGGCTGCCAGACACCCAGGCCGTCATACGACGCGGGGTGACATAGTTCAAGCTGCCGATCCGGTTTTCGGGGTGATAAATGACCTCTACCATGTCGATGGTGTGATGTTCGGTGTATAAGTCTAGTTGGGCGTGCAGCAGATGTTCTTGTACACGCCGGAGGGCCTGCCGGGTGTCGCGGTCCACCTTATCGCCTAGTTGTGGCATACGATGGGGCTGATCGGGGTTGGCCGGGGTGGGGGCGGCAATGTTTGGCGGGGCATCTGGTAGGCGGTCGTCGTCCGTTATGGGGAAATCCGCATGGGGGATTTTACTAGCGCCTTTCAGTTTGGCTTGCGACCGCCGCAGGGTATCGCCCAGGCTGCTTGCCCCTGTCACGCCATTGCTGGGGTTTGGGCCTGTGGGAGAGGAGGGCTTATTCTGTTCGTCTTGTGATTTCTCGTTGGGGGTATCGGTCATAACCGTAACCTATTTTCTTTCGTTAACTCATCTACAGTGTAGCAGTCCTGTAATATTTATGAAGTTTGAAAGGGATATAGAACGGTTAGAGTTTGGCGTGTTGGCTAGTCGGTATCGCCGGTATCTTCATAGCCGAAGCTCATGATGCTATCCGGCGCGTTGTTGCTGCCGATCACGATATTGCCAAAGACCAGGTTGGCCCCACTGCGCCGTTTATCATCGTGGCGGCTGTGGTTATCTCGGCGGCCCCCACGCGGCGCGATCAAAACCCCGATCACGATACCAACCCCCAACATGAGTAGCATTAGGTAGAGCGTATCGCGTTGGATGTTGTTCATTGTAGACCTCAATCAGTTATTAAAGGGTATGAGCCGCATTTTATCGAAAAGCGACTCAAAAGCAATGTAACCGTGTATTTTGCTCAGGGTTTTTGCAAAAGCTGGACCAAAACTTTAGCTGTGAAAATGGCCGGATGCAAAAGCCCCTACAGCGTTGGGTTTTTGCTGCGGGGTTCGCAGCGAATCGTTCGCGTGATAGGGGCACCCAGGCAAGACGGCCTCAGCCGAACTTACACGTATTCGGCGGGGTTTCCTCGCGAGCCTTTCTTGCCATCCGGCCAGACGGTGGATTCATTAAAGGTGATGTTATCAACATTCGCGCCGGACAAATTCGAGTCTAGCAGGTTGGTGTCGTTCAGGTTGGCCCCGGCAAGGTTGGCGGATGTCAGCCGAGCGCCCTGTAAGTTGGCCCCGGTCAGGTTGACGCCGGTCATATTCGCGCCGTTAAAATCTGTGCCGACGGCCTGCGTCACGTTCATATTGGCATACGGCATACTCGCAGAACGCACCACAGCTTCGCGCAAGTTAGCGGCCTGTAAGTTCGCCCCGCGTAGCTGTGCCCCTTCCAAATTCAGGCGGGTCATATCCAATGCGGATAAATCGACGCCACTTAAACGCGGGTTTTGCCCGGCGGGGATCAGGGCTAGAATCAGTTGTTGACGGTTAATTTCTGCCATGTGGTTAGCTGTCCTTTCGGTAGTATTCGATTACCTGGTCGATGGTCTGGTCTAACCCGGTTTGAGGTTGCCAGCCAATCGCATTATATATCTTCTCTACCGATGGGACACGCCTTCTAAAGTCCTCAAAGCCGCTTTCGTAAGCCTGCTCATAAGCGATTTTCTGAATCTCCGACGCGCTATCGGCCCGATCTCGGATGCGCTCTGCCAGGCTCATAATGCTGATTTCCTCGCCAGAGCCAACGTTATACACCTGCCCGATGGTGTTCTCGGCAACCATCACCCCATGTAATGCGCGGATCACGTCGAACACATTCCCGAAACAGCGCGTTTGCTCGCCGTCCCCATAAACCTGGATCGGCTGGTGCTGTAGCGCCCATTGCACAAAACGCGGGACGACCATACCATATTGCCCACTCTGGCGTGGCCCAACCGTGTTGAATAGGCGCACAATCGTAACCGGCAGCCCGACCTCTTTGTGATACGCCAACGCCAAGAACTCATCGACCGCTTTACTGGTCGCATAGCTCCAACGGTTACGGCTGGTGGGGCCTAATAAGCGGTCGTCATCTTCCCGAAAGGGGATGCTGACGCCTTTCCCGTAAACCTCACTGGTCGATGTGATCAGCACCCGCTTACGATACCGACGCGCCGTTTGCAAAATCACTTCGGTCCCGCCGATATTGACCTCAATCGTGGCAATCGGAGATTCAATGATCCGTTGGACGCCGACCATCGCCGCCAGGTGGTAGATGACATCACACTCACTGACTAGGCGGTCGATCACATGAATATTGCGGATGTCCTCGATAGCATAGTGAAAGCGGTCGTATTGCTCTAGGTGCTGGATATTCTCTATTTGGCCAGTCGTCAAGTTGTCGATCACGGTGACTGACTCCCCGGCTTTCAACAGGTGTTCCGCCAGATGACTGCCGATAAAGCCAGCCCCGCCTGTGATCAATGCTTTTGTCATAGCTTCGTCCTTAAATAGGTCTCTGGAAACGCGCATGTCATGTTAGCGTCAAAGCCCACACCTCACAATAGCAGACCCTCCGCTTAGCACTCGAGTTCGCACGATCCCCCAACGCGCTACTAGAATATCGCCTAGCAACGGGCGACTATGCACGGTAGACTAATTCCCGTTTGGCAGTCATTATGGACACGCACGTATAACCCGGACCCTACTATGAGCCACATCTCCGCAGCAAATAACCTGGTGATCGAAGCGAACCCGGCACGTTGGCGCTTGTCGATCAATACCAACTTTGTCGATAACATCCAGGGGGACACTATCCTGGCGGAAGCCGCCGAGGGCGGCCCGTTACGCTATACGACCGTTTTCGCCCGCACACGCCGCCTACCCAAAAGCGGCGAACTTTCCGTAACGCATATCCGGCGGGTGGTGCTTGGCTGGAGTTGGGATGATGAGGCCTGGCATCTGGGGTTACTGGTGGCCGCGCCCCTGGCACAAGCTCGCGGTAGCCGCTGGTGCGAGTTTGCCAAATGGCCAGACCCCGAACAAGACCTCTACGAGCAACTGGCCATACAAGCTGGCGAAACGCTAGCCCAAGCCCTGGGATGCCCGTTTAATCGCATCCCGATCCAGCAGCAAAACGCCGATCCAATTCCCCCACCCCCGCCATTACCTGCTCTGCCCCTGAGCTTACAGGAGTGGTCGCTGGGACGGGCGGCGCGTACTGGGTGGCTTGTCCTCGTCCGGGAGGATGCCTGGGCCAACGAGCGTTCTCGGCGGGTGCTGTGGTACGCGGCCTGGTCAGTGATCTATGTGCTACTGTCTGTCGCAACCCTCATGAGCGACATTGCCCCCCCGCGCCCGGCGTTCTTGCCGTACCTGGGGCTGGCTTCGGCAGTTTTGCTGGTGGGGTTATCGATCTATAGCGCGTATGAACTGCGACGACGCGCCCGCCGGGTCATCACGGACCCAACGACGCATCGCATCTGGGGGAAAGCGAGCAAGAACGGGCAACCGGTCTGGCGTATGGGCCGTCAAGAAATCGACTCGGTTTACGTTACCGAGGTGGTGAAGCAGCGCACGCCGTCATCGCCATCAACAGAAGCCGACCAGCCGATCACGGCAGATATTGTGTACGGTGAGATCAACTTGCGGCTGACGAATGGCGACTTTTTCTTCATCCTCAACCAGAAAGAAAAAGAAACCGTCGCGGACCCCGTTCGGGGGGTTATTGGTGAAACGCGACCGTTAACGCGAGAGATGATCACCACGCGCCTACAAGCCACCGCCACTTACTTAGCCGATGCCTTAGATGTGCCGATCTGGTATGACTGCCGCGAAAAATAAAATAGCATTTTTTCGTAACGGCTCCGGGGTTTCCCCCCCCCCTAGCTTACCAATGATCTGAAATGCCGCAGGGCAATCGCTTCAAATCTGAATTGACGTAAAAAAAGCATTTTGTATTGTTAAAAAGTATAGTGGGGGCTTTGCCCCCACACCCCCACAAGGATTTAGCAATCCTTGACCGGCGCTTTTTGGCGCAA
>DAOTUA010000264.1:0-6139 GCA_034437355.1 Anaerolineae bacterium
CGGCAGCGTCACCATCATTGATACCGAAACCTTCGAAGGCAACACACTGACCTTTGAAAACGTAGACATCCCGGATGAAGTGCGTGTGTTCGGCCCAGGTAGCACCCCCGCCCAAGACCTGGAACCAGAATACGTCGCTGTCTCACCAGATGGCAGCACCGCTTATGTCTCCATCCAAGAGAACAACGCCCTGGCGATCATCGACATGCAAGCCGAAGAAATTTCCGCACTTGTGCCGCTTGGTTTCAAAGACTTTAACGTCGAAGAAAATGCCATCGATGCCAGCAGCGAAGACGGTGCTATCAATATCAACCATGGCCCGTCTTTGGCATGTTCCAGCCAGATTCTATTGCAACTTATGAAGTCGATGGCGAAATCTACGTCGTTATTGCTAACGAAGGCGACGCCCGCGACTACGACGGCTTCAGCGAAGAAGCTCGCGTCGCAGACCTCACGCTCGATCCCGAAGCCTTCCCGAATGCCGATGAACTCCAGGCCGAAGATCAACTTGGTCGCCTCAAAATCACCACGACACTCGGTGATACGGACGAAGACGGCGAATACGAAGAACTATACGCCTACGGTGCCCGTTCCTTCTCCATCTTAGATGCCGATGGCAACATGATCTACGACAGCGCCAACGACTTTGAAGAAATTACCGCCGCTGAAGCCGAGAGCTTCTTCAACTCAAACGGCGCCAACGACTCCTTCGACCAACGCTCCGATGATAAGGGCGCAGAACCGGAAGCTATTACCACTGGCATGATTGGCGATCAGACTTACGCCTTTATCGGCCTAGAGCGTACCGGCGGCGTGATAATCTATAACGTCACCGACCCGATGAACCCGGCGTTTGTCTCCTACATTTACACCAACGTTCCGGAGGGCGATGCTGCTGAACTTACCGCTGGCGACCAGGGGCCAGAGGGCATGGTCTTTATTTCCGCTGACGAAAGCCCAACGAGCAATCCGTTGTTGGTTGTCTCCTTCGAGATTAGCGGCACCGTTACCATCTGGGAAATTTCCGAAGAGATGTAACCTCTATCACATTTCAAGCACGAGATGGGGCGCTTACGGGCGTCCCTTTTTGGTAATTTGCACAAATAAACCCCGTTTATTTGTAACACCTTGCCCCGTTGACAGCATCCCAGGCCCATGACAGAATCCTATCTATAGTAAAAATGTACAAAAAAGTAGTTTCTACCATGACGCGCACAACCACAACCACCACCAATACGGATACCACCCGTCGCCAAAAACGACGGTAGGTTGGGGTTGTCTGATGTTGTACGAACCATACACCCCAAACGGGGT
This sequence comes from Anaerolineae bacterium, assembly GCA_034437355.1. Taxonomy (GTDB): domain Bacteria; phylum Chloroflexota; class Anaerolineae; order Aggregatilineales; family Phototrophicaceae; genus DAOTTY01. The sequence goes on from DAOTUA010000264.1 coordinate 1,315, forward strand.
GTTTTTATTTACAAATCACTTTGGAGGCTCGCACCTTGGTTAACCAGCAAATACCCGTCAGCTTAGATACGCCCGAATTCGCACAGCCGGAACAACACCGCGTCCCTGTCAACGGCTACCCCGGTAAAATGATGCCGATCCCGCCTTCGCGCATGTTCTTGATTAAAAACGCGCTCAAAACCTACAAGCAAAAAGCGGGGGATGACGCCGCCACCTACGACGCCTCCCAGGGCGACGGCGGGGCCAGCTTGCCGGGCGTCCCACAAGAACTACTCGAACGCGCCTTCGAGCTACAGATGGCACACGGCACCGGCTACGATAAACCCTGGGGAACCCCCATGTTCCGCGAGGCTGCCGCCGAAAAATACTGGGGCCTGCAAGCTGCCTCCGGCTGGACCGGCGAGAACATCGTTTTCGCACAGGGTGGGCGCGATGCACTCCAGAAGATTTACGGGGCCATTACCACCCTCGGCACAGGTAACGTGGGCGACTTGCTGGTCGTCTCGCGTGTGCCCTGGATTAGCTACAACTGGGGGCCGTATGGCATGGCGCTAAACGTCTTACGCGCACCCGGCCACCCGGAAAACGGCTGGCGCTACACACCAGAAAGCATCAAGGCCACAGCCGAATTTGCCAAAGCCCAGGGACGCCAGGTGGCCGGACTGGTCATCACCTCCCCCGATAACCCCACCGGGCGCACCATGTCCACCGATGAACAGGTCAACCTGGCTCGCGCCGCCCTCGAAGCCGGCTACCCCTACGTGATCTTCGACTGGATGTATCACTGGCTGACGGATAACGGCCCCACCGACATCAACAAGGTGCTGCAAGCCTTCGACGCCGACGACCGTAAAAAGCTGGTCTTTGTCGATGGCATTACCAAGAGCCTCGGCGCATCCAACATCCGTAGCGCCCACCTGCTAGCCGATGAAGCCATCGTCAAGCACATCAGCAGCCAGGCCTCCCACGGCGTGATCCCGTCCTTCTTCGCGCAGGCCGTCGCTATCGCCGCCTACGAAAAGGGCTTCGGGGTCGCTGCCAAGCCGATCATCGAAGCGTGCAGCGCCAGCCGTAAGGTGTTAACCCAACGCCTGGATGCCAGCGGTCAAAATTACGTCATGGGTGATGGCTATTACGCCTTTATCGACGTAGAAAAGTTCGTCAAAGCCGGTGGATACCCAGATACCCACGACCTGCTCACCTTCCTGGGCGAAAACTACGGCGTCGTCGTCGTGCCGGGCGTGTATTTCTCCGATGCCGGTAAATACTGGGTTCGCTTCTCTTACGCGCTCCCGCCCGAAAAAACCGAAAAAGCCATCGACCGGCTGTTTGAGGGCATGAACTCGCTGCTTTGATCGCCACCAACTGCTTGACGCATCGCCCGACTTTGCGTACACTGCTTGTCAAATAACTGATGTGGGATACCACAACCATGATCGTAAAACATCTCCCACAACCTAATTGCTGTGAGCGCCGCCGCCGCCGTACCAACTCAACCCAATGAGGTCACGGAGGCACGTTGTGATGGCGATCAAGACAACCCACACACCAGCCACAGCCAACAGCTAATATGGCATCTATACCCCTGACCTCTCCCAAGGCAGGGGTTTTTTATTCGCAATAAACGGATAACTTTAGGATCAAAGCATGGCACAAGATAAAATACGGGTAGGCGTTTATGGGGCCGGGGGGTATGCCGGGCAGGACTTAATCGAAATCCTGATCGCACACCCTTATGTCGATGTCGTATTCGCCACGTCGAACACCTTTGCTGGGCAACCCGTGCCCGGTACATTCATCTTCTACACCGCCCACGACGACGCCCCCTACACCGAAGTAGACGCCGTATTGCTGGCCTTACCGCATACCGCCTCCGCACCGGTGGCGGCCCAAGCTCGTGCCGCTGGTGCCCGCGTAATCGACCTTTCCGCCGATTTCCGGCTGGATACCCCCCAGAGCTATCGCCGTTGGTATCAACACGACCACCCCCACCCAGAACTATTGCCCACCACCCCCTACGGACTGCCAGAGCTTTACCGCGACGACATCCGCACCGCCGATCTCGTCGCCGTCCCCGGCTGTTACCCCACCACGACCTTACTTGGGCTGCTGCCGTTACTCAAAGCCGGCGCACTCGCCGATACCGTCCCCGTCATCGTAGACGCCAAGAGTGGGGTGAGTGGGGCCGGGCGCACCCCCAAGGCCAACACCCAATTTGTTGAGGTGTTCGGGAACCTGACACCGTACAAAGCCGGGCGGCAGCATCGCCATGTCGGGGAAATCGAGCTACAGATGGACAAGCTCGGTTACCAGGGCGGCCCGTTGATCTTTGTGCCGCACCTGCTCCCCGTAGCCCGTGGCCTGATGGCAAGCATCTACGTTACGCTCAACTACCGTATCACGTCGGATAAAGCCCGCGCACTTTACCAGGATACTTACGATGGCGAACGATTGGTCGAGGTGCTGCCGCTTGGGGCCACCGCCACCCTCAAGCATGTGGTCCGTCGCAATCACTGCGCCATCAGCCTAACACCCGTCACCGACCAATATCTGCACATTACCAGTGTCACCGATAACCTACGCAAAGGCGCAGCAGGCCAGGCCGTACAGTGTTTCAACCTGATGTATAATTTCCCGGAGACAACAGCCTTACTATGACTCAACCCATTGTGATGAAAATCGGCGGGCACGAGATCGCCGACTATACCTTCCTCGGCGAACTCCCAAACGTGATCAAACAGACGGGCCACCCGGTGGTGATTGTCCATGGCGGCGGTGTCGAAATTTCCGACCTTCAGCGGCGGCTCGGCATCCAACCACGCTATATCGACGGGGTACGCATCACCGATATTGCCTCGCTACAAGTGGTGGAAATGGTGCTATGTGGTACGGTCAATACGCGCCTGGTCGGGAAGTTGCTAGCCGGGGGCATCGAAGCCCAGGGCATGAGTGGCGTAGACCGCGCCCTCATCCGCGCCGAGCCCATGCCCCACCCCACCCAGGATATGCAATTCACCGGGCGCGTTACCGATGTGCGGGCCGGCCTGCTCCACCAGATGATTGAAACGGGCGTCACGCCCGTTATCGCCCCCGTGTGCCTGGGGGAAAATGGCGATACCTTTAACATCAATGCCGATCACGTCGCCGGAGCCGTCGCCGGGGCCGTCAACGCCTCGCGAGTCGTGTTTATCACCAACGTTGAAGGCGTTATCCACCACGGGGAAGTCCGACGAACCATCACCCCCACCGAAGCCGAGCAGATGATCGCAGATGAGGTGATCTTCGGTGGGATGATCCCCAAAGTTCGGACGGCCCTTTCGACACTCAAACAGGGTATCCCGCAGGCCGTCATCACCAACTTGAAGGGCCTACGCACACACGGCGGCACCGTTTTTTCTAAATCCGAGATAACTACAGAATTAGAGGACTGATCAATATTATGGTTTCTACACCGACCACCTATACCGATGAGATTATCCAGGGTGAGGCCGACTACATCCTGAACACCTACACCCGCCCGCCCTTTATGCTGGTCCATGGCGAAGGCGTCACGCTTTACGACAGCGAAGGCAACGCCTATTTAGATTTTGTCGCCGGGATCGCGGTTAACGCGCTGGGCTACAACGACCCGGAACTGGTCGAAACGCTGCAACACGCCGCCGGGGACGTCCTGCACGTTAGCAACCTCTATCACACCGCCCCCCATGTTCAACTGGCGCGAATGTTGGTCGAAAAATCGTTCGCAGATAAAGTCTTTTTTTGCAACAGTGGCGCGGAGGCCAACGAAGCCGCCATTAAGTTTGCACGGAAAGTTGCCTATGCCAACAATACCCCCCAACGTAACGAATTTGTCGCGTTTACCGGTAGCTTCCACGGGCGCACAATGGGCGCGTTAGCACTCACCGCCCGCGAAAAATACCAGCAACCGTTCCGCCCACTCATGCCGGGGGTTTCGCTAGCCACCTATAACGACCTCGAATCGGCACAATCCGCTATCACAGACCACACCGCCGCCGTGTTTGTCGAACCGGTGCAGGGGGAAGGCGGTATTAACCCCGCCACCGCCGAGTTTTTACAGGGCCTACGCCAGCTATGCGACGAGCGCGGCGCGTTATTGGTATTCGACCAGGTACAATGCGGCCTGGGCCGCACCGGGGACCTGTTCAGCCATCAGTTTAGCGGGGTCGAACCGGACATGATCACGCTCGCCAAGTCGCTTGGCGGTGGCTTACCCATCGGCGCGACCCTCGTTAACCAGCGCGTCGCCCATGCCATCCAACCCGGCGATCACGGCTCCACGTTTGCCGGTGGGTTGATGGTCACCAAAGCCGCGCAAGTGGTTGTCCGGCGCGTCAGCGACCCGCACATGCTCGCCCACGTCACCGAAATGGGGCACTACCTGCGCGGCAGCCTCCGCAAGATCGAAAGCCGCCACATCCTAGACGTGCGCGGGCGTGGCCTGATGTGCGCGATGGAACTGGATGTGTCCGTTAAACCGATCGTGCAAGCCGGTTATGCCCACGGGCTGCTGCTGATCAATGCCGGCGAAAACGTGCTGCGCTTCGTGCCGCCCCTCATCATCCAGCAAACACACATCGACACCCTGATCGCTCGCCTAACGAGCATCCTGGGTGAGCTAGATTTGATGGGTTAAGCCGATATGACACACGTTCACCCAACGATTGACCACATCAATGGCTTTCAGGCGGCGGGGGTCCATGCCGGCCTCAAGCCCGATGCCGAACTGGATTTCGCGCTATTCGTCAGCCAGGCCGACTGCGCTACCGGCGGCGTATTCACCACCAATACGCTGAAAGCCGCCTGT
>DAOTUA010000265.1:0-14491 GCA_034437355.1 Anaerolineae bacterium
CATAGGGTGGGTTTTAGTCGGCTACCCTTTAGCCTACCCACGGTAGGCTATATAATATCCACATCAAGTACAAGGAAATGGCAACTATGCGTATTATCGTCCATACCGGGAAGGGTGGCGTTGGCAAGACGAGTGTCTCTGCTGCGACAGCATTACGCTGTGCCGAGGCCGGGCTGAAAACGATTGTGATCAGCACTGATACCGCCCACAGCCTAGCCGATTCTCTCGGCAAGAAGATCGGCCCGGAGCCGGTCGAGCTTTACGAAAACCTGTGGGCGCAGGAAGTTGACGCCCGTTATAGCATGGATAAGTATTGGGGCACCTTCCAGAAATACCTGGTGGCGTTGTTTAGCAATGGTGCCAGTAATATCGTCGCGGAGGAAGTGACGATCTTACCGGGGTTGGAAGAAGGGGCGCACCTGTTATGGATCGACAAGTACGTTCGCGATGATGAGTTCGATGTGCTGGTGGTCGATGCCGCCCCAACCGCCGAAACACTGCGGTTGTTGTCGTTGCCAGATGTCACGCGCTGGTGGTTCGAGAGGTTGATGACCATCACACGCGGCGCAGCACGGGTGCTGCGCCCCATCGGGAAAATGATCGGACGTAAAGACATCCCCGATGAGGACGCCTGGGAACAGGTCAATAGCCTGTTCAACACGCTAGACCGCGTGCGCGACTTACTAGCAGACCCGGAAATCGCATCCATGCGCCTGGTCGTCAACCCCGAACACATGGTCATCAAAGAAACTCAGCGCACCTATACCTACCTGAACCTGTACGGCTATGCTACCGATGCCATCATCTGCAACCGCCTGATACCCGATGAAGTCACCGACCCCTATTTCGCAGAACGCAAAGCCAACCAAAAACAAAACATCGCGTTCATCAAAGAAGCGTTTGGCGAATTGCCCCTGTTGACCGCGCCCATGTTCCAAACCGAGGTCGGCGGGTTAGAAACTTTACGCGAGCTTGGCCAGGCCCTTTACGCCGAGACCGAACCCAATCAACGCCTGTTCAATGGTACGACACATCAGATCGACACCGAGGCGGACGGCACCTATAAACTGTCCTTCACCTTGCCGTTTGCGGAAAAAGACGACATGGACTTATACCGTTCACGCGATGAGATTACGTTGCGCGTGGGGCCTTACCGCCGCAATATCGTTCTCCCTTATGCTCTCTGGAACCTGGAAATAGCAGATGCCAAATTTGACCAATCAACCCTCAACATCCGATTTGCCCCCGCAGACGGAGCAACAACCGCAACCCCTTAATTCGTCGCCGGACCCCGCGCCGCCGTCAACGTCCGTCGAGATCGAAGTGGTGCATGACACCGACGAAATCAACACCGACGACGGGCCGCCGTCTAGCAGTATCGTTCGGTCCGATGGCGTCGAAATCCAGACCCCGCCCCCACCACCCAAGCCCCGCCCGGAGGCTGGGCCGGGCACGTCCGCCGCTAAAAACCGCGTACCGGGGCGGCGTTCCCTACGGATGCAATTACGCTATACGCGCTCGTTATTCTGGGCGTCTGGGTTGTTGGTGCGTATCCTGTTCTGGGAGTGGGGCCTCAAGCGGGTGATGGGCGAGGAGTTTGTGCGACAGCGTAATATCGCCCGCTGGAAGCAGTACGCCCGCGAGCTACGCAACTTCGCGGCAGATATGGGCGGCGTGTTCATCAAGGCCGGGCAGTTTATCTCTACCCGCGCAGACATCTTCCCGGAAGAGATCATCATGGAACTGGCCGGCTTACAAGACGAGATTCCCGCCGTCCCCTTTAAGCAGATCGAAACTGTGCTGATCACCGAGCTTGGCAAAGACTACGCCGCGCATTTCGAGTGGCTGCGCGAAGAACCGATTGCCGCCGCATCGCTTGGGCAAGTCCACCGGGCCAAGCTGACTAACGGCGACCGGGTTGTTGTCAAAGTACAAAGGCCGGGGATCGTGCGTATTGTCGATACCGACCTGGCCGCGCTCAACGTCATCGCCCATATTGCTATGCGCTTTCGGTTTATCTCGCGCCGGGTGGATGCGGTAGAAATCTCCGAGGAGTTCGGGCGCGTGTTGTGGGAAGAAGTCTCATACCTCAATGAAGCCGAGAACGCCCGCAAGTTCGCCCGCATCTTCAAAGACGATCTGACCGTCTATATCCCAATGGTCTACAACGAGTATTCTACCGACCGGATTGTTGTCATGGAGGATGTTACGTCGATCAAAGTCAACGATTACGAACGCATCGAAGCGGCGGGCATTAGCCGCCGAGAGATCGCTAATCGGTTGATGAACTCCTACTTGCACATGGTCTTTGATCACCAATTTTTCCATGCGGACCCCCACCCCGGTAATTTGTTCGTCTATCCGCTGCCGGTCGATGACGAGGACGCCGACTTCGGGCCGAAGGGCCGCCCGTTCTATCTGATCTATATCGACTTCGGGATGACCGGCACACTTACCCCGCAAATTATCGACGGGTTGGTTAGCACACTGATCGCAGTCGTCAACCGTGATGCGGGTGGGTTGATCCGTAGCTATAAAGAGTTAAACTTGCTGCTCCCCAGTGCCGACTTAGACCGATTAGAGGCCGCCACCAAAGCCGCCTTCGACCAGGTGTGGGGCATGGATATGCAAGACCTGAGTAATGTCGATTATGAGGTCATGGAACAACTCGGTGAGGAGTTCAACGACCTACTGTTCGATATGCCGTTCCAGATGCCGCAGAACTTCATTTACCTAGCGCGGACGATGGGCATATTAAGCGGGATGTGTACCAGCATGGACGCCACCTTTAACCCGTGGATGTCTTTACAACCGTTCGCCAATAAAATGATGCGAATGCGAGCGCGGGATGGGTCTAGTGTGAATAGTACCTTGGTCGGCAATCTGTTTGACGTGGGCACGAAAATACTGACGCGGGCAGTTGCCCCCACCAGCGCCAACAATCAGGACATCCTGCGTGAACTGCGTAGCGGCGAAATCCGTGTCACAGCGGACCCGTCACGTAAGTGGCAGCTACAAACCCGCTTCTTAGAAATACAGATTCGGGTTGTGATGCGGGCGGTGATCTTTAGCGGATTTCTGGTTTCCAGTACGCTACTGTTTATCAGTGGGTTTACATGGTTCGCGGCGGGCGGCTATGTGATCTGTGCGCTGGTCGGCTGGCGGATCATCTTCCCGCCGAATGTGCTGCAATAGCGGGCCTGATGCGAAATCGTATAGTTCTTCTTCAGTTATGGGATGAAATCCCACAAAACCTTGTGCATTTTGAATTCCACATAGGTTGTATAGCTGTTTTTGGGGTTGCTTGGGCACCCCCGATTGATATAATCATTCCAAGTATTTCAAGTCAATAGAGCAAATACCGCGCCTCTTTACGACGAGGCGCGATTAGCGTTACACAAGGGACATGCCATTATGAAAATTATCCTACTAGAAACCGTCTACAAGCACGGCGTGGCAGGCGAAGTGGTTGACGTTGCCAACGGGTTCGCACGCAATTATCTGATCCCCAAAGGGCTAGCAACGAAAGCCACACCAACCGCCTTGAAGAAATATCGCAAAATCCGTGAAGTATCCGAGGCGAAGCGCCAGGAATACGAAGGGATGCTCAACGAGTTGGGCCGGCGCATCGACGGTACGGCGCTGGTGTTCTTCCGCCGTGCTGCGAACTCTGGCAAGCTGTTCGGGTCCGTCACCACACAGGATATTGCCGAAGCACTCGATGAGGCGACCGGGGTCGATATTAACCGCCGGCGCATCAGCCAGCAGGGGCTACGCGACATCGGCCTGCACGAAGTCCCGGTCCGCTTAGGGACTGATATTTCCCCGGTTTTACAAATTCGGGTACTGCGCGAATCTGAGCGTGTTGAGTACAATCGTCAACTCGAAGCAATTGAGAACGGTTTGCTAGATCAGATGACCTTTGACGATGAAGGCATGCTGGTTTCGGTGGACCTGGACCAGTTGCGCTCTCGGAAGGAACGCCAAGCCGCCGCCGCCGAAGCCGCCGCCGAGATGGAAGCAGCGCGTGAGGTCATCGACGAGGACGATGTCGAAGTCCCGGCAGCAGCCGACGCATACGAGGCATACGACGAATACGCCGATGCCCCCCCCGCCAGTGACGAGGATGAGTACGCCGACGACAGCGACACATAAAGTCACACGGCGGCCCCATCACAACCAACGAGGACCCCGTGCGGCATCTGGGCGCAGCGGGGTTGTTTTATTTTTGGTGAGCGAGGAGAACACAGCGCCAGCATGGATTTTCTCGAACTGGGGCGTTACCTGCGGGAAAGCCGCGAGGCAAAAGAACTCAGCATGGACGATGCCGAAGCCGCGTTGAAGATACGTCGCCGTATCTTAGTCGCATTTGAAATGGGCGACTTCAACCCGGAAGGCTTATCTCATGTGCAGGTACGCGGTTTTATCCGTAATTATGCCCGCTACCTGGGCTTAGATGAAGAACGGATCATTGATTATTACGATGTCGCGATTGTAGAGGCGAACGACCCGAAGGCCCAACGCCGTAAAGCCCAGGCCAACAAGCAGGTATCCGCACCCAGCCGCAACAGGCGCACGCCACCACCAGACACGCCATCCCCGGTAGCCGCCCGCCAGGTGACCGACACCGACCCGACGCTACCGACAGTATCAGAGGCATTCGTCACTATGGGCGATGCAGCCGAAAACCGTAAGCGGCGGCGTCGCAATAACCTGAACCGAAGCGTGCTGATGCTGGCAACGGTTGCCGCGCTCTCCGTAATTGCGTTTGTCACCTACGAGTTGTTACAGCGCCCGGCTAACCTGATCGAGTTTGAGGAGTTGCCCAACATTATCGCCACAGAAACCAATACCCCCACGTTTACGCCGTTACCGTCCTCGACTTCTCAACAACAAGCCCTACAATCTACCGAGCGCGTTCATCTGACGCAGGTGTACAACGGGCAAGGGGTCGTCGTGTCCGTGTTGATGCAGCAGCGCACCTGGTTAAGGGTCCAGGCGGACGGGCAAGAACGCTACGCCGGGGACGCGCCCCCAGGGGCCGAGGTGGTGGTGGGTAACGGCGAACTGCTCAGCGAAGTGACGTTAACCGCCAGTAACGCTGGGGCCTTGTTGATCACCTATAACGGTGAGCCGCAACGCTCTTTTGGGCGACGCGGGCAACCATTGGAACTGATCTTCCGCCCGGATGGGCTAGAGATCGTCTCTAGCGCCAACTTTGATCCAACACCGCTTGTCACTGCGCCCCCATCCGTGGCCCAAACACAGGTTGATGTCGGCGCATTGATCGAAGCTCAAACGCCCAGTCGCACACCGGGGCCATCGCCCACCCCTTCACAAACACCGCTGCCAAGCGATACCCCACTACCGACAACGACGCCCACCTGGACCTCGATCCCGACCAATACCCCGGTTCCAACCAACACGACCGGGCCATCCCCCACACCTACGCTCACACCCACACCCACGCTCACAATGACGCCGAGCGAAACACCGGTCCCGACGGCGGTCCTGCCCATCCGGGCGACATCTGCCACCACCACGCCCACCAAACCGCCGGGATAGTTATTTGTACACGACGCGGTTTTCAATACAATTTGAGTAGATCATAGCAGGGATAAACCATGCAAACACGTATGCAGGACAAATACTATCTTCTCAGCCTCGGCTGCTCGAAAAACACAGTCGATTCAGAGTCTATCGCCCAGGTCTTAGCCGATAACGGCCTGCGCGGGGTGGGGGACCCCACCAAAGCCGAAGTGATGATCGTCAATACCTGCGGCTTTATCAATTCGGCTAAGCGTGAGTCGGTCGATGCGCTGCGCGAGTTGGTCGAACTTAAACAGGGTAATCAGATGGTGATCGCGGCGGGGTGCCTATCGCAGCGATACGGCGCGAACTTGGTCCAAGAAGTGCCCGGCCTCGATGGGGTGATCGGTACCCGCCGCTGGATGGACATCTTCGAGCTGATCACACGCCTACGAGATCGCAAGCACCCGCAGCCGTTGTATCACCTACCGACCGACGCTAAGGTTGTTGGCTTGGATGAACGCGGCGTGCTACGCGCTAGCGTGGAGGGGGCCAGCGCCTACCTGAAAATTTCTGATGGGTGCCGCCGCCCATGTGCCTTCTGTGCCATCCCCAAGATCAAAGGCACGCTGGTCAGCCGCCCACTAGAACGGCTGATAGCCGAAGCCGTGCGCCTGCAAGATATGGGTGTGCAAGAGTTGATTCTCATCGCACAAGACAGCACCGATTACGGGTCCGATATTGGTATGAAAAACGGCCTTGCCCAGTTGCTAGATGCGATTGTCGCCGCCGCCCCGCGCATCCCCTGGATTCGGATCATGTACGCTTACCCCGGTTATGTAACCGAGCGCCTGATGGAAACCATCGCCCAACATGACCAGATTTTGCCCTACCTGGATATTCCTTTGCAGCACGGCAGCCGCGAGACACTCAAGCGGATGAAGCGCCCGGCTAAAGTCGAGTGGGTCTACGAGACTGTCGGGAAGTTGCGGCGCATCGTCCCGAATTTGTGCGTCCGAACGACGTTTATCGTCGGCTATCCCGGCGAAACTGACGCCGAGTTCGATGAGTTGCTCCAGTTTGTCAGCGATCTTCAGTTCGACCGTGTTGGCGCGTTCACCTACTCGTATGAGATCGGCACGCCATCGGCCACGCTACCGGGCATGGTTGCCGACGATGTGAAACAAAATCGCTACGATCAGTTGATGTCGTTGCAACAGGGTATCAGCCTACAGAAAAACCAGACCTTCATCGGGCAGACGCTAAATATATTGGTGGAGGGCCACGGGGAGGGCGAGAACGACGACGGCACCGACGCGGGGATCGTCAGTTTGGGGCGCAGCTACCGCGATGCGCCGGAGATCGATGGCTATGTGGTGGTTGACGGCGAGCTACCCCCCGGCCAGATCGTACCCGTTCGTATCACCGGGGCGACGACTTACGACCTGATGGCAACGGTCGATACAAACAGCACCGTGATCGAGCCGGGCAAGCGTTACAGTGACGGTATGATCGATGTTGGTGATATTGGTTAACCGCGAGGATACCCGTTATGCAATGCCCCGTCTGTGTAGATGAACTATTGCGGATTAGCGAACGGCAGGGAATCGAAATTGATTATTGCCCGCGTTGCCGGGGCGTATGGCTAGACCGGGGTGAACTTGATAAGCTCATCGAGCGCACGCAGCATTTCCCACATACGCCCGCCTTGCCACCCGTTACTATGCCTGAGGTGCGCAAGCGCAAAAACGACAATAAGTACGCCAAGCGCAGTCCGATTGAACAGTATACCGACCGCGACGATGATCGCTATGAACGGGGGAGACGGCCTTACCGCCAAAAGCCCACAGCCAAAAAAGTCAAGGACTTTCTGGAAGACATCTTCGATGTGTTCGACTAATACACTCGGCCTTTAGAGTCCGCGATTATACCCTTCATCGGGTGGGGTTTAGGGGTACAATCGTTTCGTTTTGCAAAAACCTGGAGCTATCATGAGCATTATTGCACGCCTCAAGCCAGAGAAAATCAGACGGTATGCCGGCGGGTTGTGGGCCGGCTTGCGGCGCTTCCGTCTACGCTACCTGATCAAGCTGTTTTCTGGCGATGCCCACGCCATCCGCCACACCTTGCACGGTTTTCTTGTGGTAGCCGATCTAAACGACTGGACGGTCGGGCGGTCTATCCTGATGACCGGCACCTACGAACGCAACGTCACCCGCGCTATCGAGCAGTTTTTGAAGCCAGATACCCAATTTTTAGACGTAGGTGCGAACATCGGCTGGTTTAGCCTGTTTGTCGCTTCCCAATGCCCACAAGCGACCGTCCATAGCTTCGAGCCGGATAGCCGCGTATACGACCTGTTGACCGTCAACGTGGCGATCAATGCCTACCGCAATCGCGTTCACATTCACAACATGGCAGTTGGCGAAGAACACGGCGAGTTGATCATCACCGACCTGGGCGCACAGAACAACTACGGCGCTCGTTTCACGCATAATGATCGGCGTGTGCTGGAAAAGTGGATACACGGCGATGAGGTCACATGGGGGACGGTAGAGTCGGTCGCGATTGATGAATTCCTGCCGGAAACCGACTTCGACCTGGTGAAAATTGATATCGAAGGGTTCGAGCCGGTCGCGGTGCGCGGCATGGAACAGATGTTAGCCCGTTGTAAGCCGATTGTCGCCTGTGAGTTTGCGCCTAGCAATATTGAAGCCTTCAACGACGACATCACGCCACAACAATTCTTGAAAGCCTTTATCGAACGCGGTTATACCGTCCATATCATCGATCCCGACGGCGCGCTGATCGACTGCGGAACGGACAGCGACCGGGTAATGGCCTACATGGACGGGATCAGCGGGCATCACCTGGACCTGATCTTCCAACCACAGCCGTAACAACTCCGGTAGAACGAGGATACGCACTGTGTGAAATTAAAAATGCACGTAACTACTCAGGGGTTTCACCCCCGAACCCCCACAAGCTTTTGCAAAAGCTTGACCAAAACTTTAGCTATGAAAATCGTCTAAACCTTCATCTTGGATGATAAAAAGCGACGATTTTGATTGTAAATCGCAGGCCTTAGGTTGTGTCGGGGTTACGCAGTGTCGGCTTGCCCCGGTTGATCACGTAATGGTCAAAGTCGCGGGCGACAAACGTATCCGGGAAAATATCCCGTGCTTCGTTGATCAGTTGCCATTCGTGATAGCGCCGCGATACATGGTGCAAGATCAAAGTCCGCACGCCCATTTCTTTAGCGAACCGGGCCGCATCAGCGGCGGTCAGGTGGCCGTGTGTTTCGGCAATTTCCTTATGTTCATCCAAGAAAGTTGCTTCGGTTACCAACACATCGGCCCCGTCTACCTCATGACGGATATTATCAGTGCGGGCAATATCCCCAGTGACCACGACTTTGACGCCTGGTTCGGTTTCCCCCAACACATCTTCCGGCTGAACAACCGTGCCATTAACCAGCGTGATTGCCTCCCCCTTAACCAGCCGCCCGCGTTCTGGGCCGCTTGGCACGCCGAGCGCCTGCGCCTTACTCACCTGGAACGGTCGGTAATCGTGTTCTTTGAACGTAAACGCGAAGTTTCCGCTACCCCGATGCGAAACCGGAAACGCCCGCACGTCGAACTCGCGGTGATGGGCAATATTGCTTGGTGCCAGCAGTTCGTTCAACACAATCTCGACCTGTAAGCGATCTTCATCTAGCACCACATCGAACAACAACCGCCGCACCCGTTCGAGTGTTGCTCGCCCACCCCATAAGTGAATATCATGGATGTCCTCCCACGAAGTAAAAGTAGAGATCAACCCGCCTAACCCCAAAATGTGATCAAGATGGCCATGGGTCAGCAAGATATTATTCAGCTTTTTGAACCCGATCCCGCTTTTGAGTATCTGGCGTTGTGTACCCTCGCCGCAGTCCACCAGGTAGCGATATTCGCCAGCCAGCACCGCTAACGACGACAGCCCCCGATGCACCGACGGGGCGGCGGCAGACGTTCCTAAAAAGACCAGTTCAAACATTAGCTTTCCCCGCCCTCGTTGGCGTCTACGGTCGTCGCAGGCGGCACAACCTGGATTTCGTTCAGAAACAACCGATTCCCGCGAGTCGTGTCCCCATCCAACACCGAGAGCCGCCTATCCGTACCCGATTGGTAAGCCCCGATGCTGATCTGGTAGTCCCCGGAGGGTATCTGCTGGGGGAGCGTGACAAACGACACCTGCAAAAACACATCACGGGGTTGTAATTGCTGCGATTGCACGCTGATAGTATCCGTCTGGGTCACAAGTGTTTCGGCATCGAATAACAAATGCACAAAGATATTCAGCGCCTCTGGTAAGCTGCCATCGACCCGCCAGTAACTGATGACCGTGATAATATCCCCCGGTGTATAGGTGTTATCGTTGTCCGGTGTTTCGTAGCCGAGGAATGTCAGGTTGTTCTCGAAGCCCACCGGCAGGCTCACCGGGGCCACCCCACCAGGGGATTCAGGCGCATAGCCGACCGGGGCCGTCGTCGTAAACCGCCCCACCCTATCCCCCAGCGTATCATCGACAATCATACTCACCACCCCCTGCGCAACCTCCGTTTGAAGCAGGTCCCCCTGGTTGACCCACGTCCGAATCGTCGGGTGGAACCCCTCCGCACCATCTTCACGCAGCATGATTACCTGTTGATGTTCGCCGCCCCGCGTCAGTACCAACCCAGACCCACACTCCGCATAACGAATTTGATCTGCATCCGGGTTATCCATCATCAGCGCCAGCAGGGTTGCCGGGTTATCTGTGGAGGCTAGCCAGGTGGGGTAAGTGGGGAGCATGGGCGTACAAACAACGGTACGTGTACCGCTAACGGTGCTATCCAGGTAACGCGCCAGGGCATAGGCCCGATCATGGTAAGCCGTCTTAACGTCTGCGTGTTGGCCCCATTGCCCCAGGCCAATCACCGACCATAACAGGTTCGCTACGATAACACCGCTGACGGCTGCCGTCCCCCAATGAACACGCGGCAGGCTTTTAGCGATGGCCTTCGCACCAATCGCAAAGAAGATCGCCAACAACGGCATGATCACCACATACCCCATAAAGTTGGGGCTATGCGGCGCAAATAAACTAACGGGAAGCACGCCGATAAAGACAATCAACGGCAGCGCGTAGCGCGGTTCCAAGAACCGCCGGCCACACTTAAGCGCCCCCCACAAGATCAACAACCCGCTGATGGGGTCCACATAAGGGCGGCCCGGTACATTGTGTAATACGTTGGTATCTCCCCATACAAGCAAGCCCATCAGGTTACGGGCTATCGGGAGCAGTAACCCCCCCTCACTCCGAACCGCGTTCAGCACATCCGCCAGCCGCGCCGCGCCGCCCAGGTCCGGGCGGCGTAAGATGGTAATCAGATAGGGCATCGCAACGATAATCAGAATGAGAATCGTGAAGTTCAGATAGCTGAGCGTGCGGCGAGACATCGGCTGGCGTGTGAGGATCATATAGGCGATAAAAACCATGCCAGATAACACGATCATGTAATGGGCCGGGTGAATGTAAAATCCGATCCCTAGAATCACACCCAGTGCCGCAAAGGGGAGCGTGCTAGGGTTCAGGTTGGGGCGACGATAAACCGGGAGTGCCCGCGCAAAAGCCATTAAAACCATCACGACTAACAGCAACAGCAGCGCCTCGCGTGCAATCGTCCGCGATAGCAAGACCGACCATAACGGCATCGCCAGCGCCGCCAACGCACCTACCCCGACATAACGTCCATACATTTGCCGCGTGAGCGTATAAGTAAATGATAACGCCAACAGGCTAAACCAGACGGATAACGCCCGGTAACCTAATGGATGATTACCGATAAAAACTGTTACCGCACTAACCAGCACATGATATAGGCTTTCACGCCCGCCGCTTTCAAGCTCATACAACACCTCGATCTGCCCGAAGCGGGTTAGCTCTACAATCTGAGCATCCTGTGCTTCTGGGGTACTTAGCCCCGGCGGGACCGCCCCAAGCCCAATAATCCGTAAGGCCGCCGCAATCATCAGGAATGCCACTGCTAGCGCGAAACTTTGTTGTTTAGACAAAAAAAACAACTCCTCAAGGTGCGGTCAGGGTGAAGTTATAAGGCCGTCATCCAGGCGGTAAAAGCCAATACCAGCACCCCCAGCCCGTTGTTGACCCACGTCAGGATCAACTCGCGGCGCTGTAACTTGGCCCAGTCCCCCTCGGCGGCCTTGCCACGCTCTAACATGAGCGTGGTTCGCTCTAGCGCAGGCGAGACAACATATTGTATCGCAACACTACACCCGACCATACCCACAATAGCAACGTGTTTCAGCAGTAGCGCCACACTCCACTGATTGCTAAAATCCAGCACGCCCTGGTAATTTTCGTCAAGCGACATCTGCACCAAGCCAGTGCCAACCAACACCGCTAAGCTAAAATTGGCAAGCGGGACAAACCGCTTCCGAATACGGTTCATAAAAGCGTAAAAGGCGGGATGCTCGCGCAGGGCAAGGTTGGCCGCCGGGTAAACCATGATCGTTAGGATCATCAGGCCACCCAACCAGACGATTGTTGCTACCAGGTGAAAAAAGTAGCTAATTGCAAGGTAAAGGCTGTTCAAGTCCTATGGCCTCCGGGCTACCGGGGTCGCGGGGGGGGACGACCCCATTGTTACAATATTTTGCCATATTATTTAATGCGCTGAAAGCCGGGCGTGTCCAGTTATTGGGCAAGGTCACGGCAAAGTAGGTTTCCTCGTCGGTTTCGTCCCAGGCCGGGTCTGCGATATAGATCGTCGTCACCAACCCGACCCAGGGCCGCCAGTTCGCCACGATATACTCATGCGCCGCGACCAACTGCGCCGCCTGTTCTTCCTCGCTGACGGCAAACCAACCATACCCGTCCAATTCCTCCGGCGCGACCGTCCATCCCATCTCCAAAACCGCCATCTGAGTGGCTGCATCGCCATTGGCAACCATGATCTTACGCAAATCCTCGACACGCCGCCACACAAACCACCGACCGCGGGGCGGGTCCTCGTTAGCCGCATCCTGGAACGTGTAATCAACCGGGGTCCATCCCGGCGCATGGACTCCGACTACATCAACATACTGCGCGAACCCGGCATCGTACATCTGCTGTAAGAAGATGTCATCGCGCATCGCGGCGGCATCCATGTTGCCGGTGGGGGATAACCCCGCCGAGATAATGATCGCGTTTGGGTCCGCCTCACGGATCGCCTGGCTGCACACCGCCAACAACTCGACATAACCGGCGGCGTCCGGCGGATTCATACCCCATTCCCGCGACAGGTTCGGCTCGTTCCATACCTGATACGCATGAATACGCCCAGCATAGCGGGCTGCGATCTCCCCGCAGAATACGCCAAACTGATCTAAGTCATCCGGTGGGGCGTCGTGCCAATCGGTATCTTTCTGCCCCGGTAGTGCATGGCTCCAACCGGGCGCGTCGGAAAGGCGGGCGATCAGCTCGACATTCGCATTTTCCGCTAGCTGCACCACCCGGTCGGCACGCTCCCAGGTCCACAAGTCCGCCCCCGGTTGGATCTCCTCCCAGGCGAAAACCTGCTTGGCGTGCGTGAAATTGGCCTGACGCACCCACGCGAGATGTAACTCGTCATATGGGTTATACCATAAGAACGTGTGAAAGGCGTAGGTTGGCGATGCAAAGGGCGCGGTAGCCGGGTCTATGGCCCTAGCCCGGAAAGGGTCCGTAGTGGCAGACCAGCCCCACCACCCCGCTGCTAGCCCTCCGACCGCCATCACCAATAGGCCCAGATACCCTAAACGTTTCATCGGCCTGGCCCGCGCCCCTGTTCGGCGTTCCACTCCTGTATCGCACCGTAAACCGGGCGGAAGTTCCAATCTTTGCCGATAATCGAATAAGCGACATTTTCGTTTTCCGGGTCCCAGCCGGCCTGCGGCCCATAATTCAGGTTCCATAAAATGGCAACCTGCACGATGTCCCACTCGATCATGTTCTCGACTGCTTCAATTGTCCACTCGCGTTGTTCCTCAAGCGTGTTATCAATCGCGAACTCGAAGCCGGGTGGGGTCGCGCCCAAGTCCTCCGTCGAGGCCCAGCCGAACTCGGTAATACACAGCTTTTGATCGCCGCCGGCCTGCTGTACCCGGGAAGCGTAGCCTTGCAGCGTACTACGGAACGACCAGCTATGATGCGGATTATCAAATGGCCCGCGGAACTGGGCCGTCGGGTCATTGGGCACCGCATCCCAGGTGTAAGAAGGGCCAACATTGATCCCGTTATGATGCACGCCGACACAATCGGAGTAATTTAGCAGCCCGTTGGCGATCAACGCATCTATATAAGCGAAGTCATCCCAGGCATTGACGCGGTTATCAAGCCCGGTCGGGCTGGGGGCACCACTGATAACAATAATGCCGGGGTCAATCGCTTTGATGCCCTGGTAGCTCGCCCGCAGCATTTCCATATAGTGGGACGGCTGTAACCCGCGTGTGGAAGTCCATTCGCGGTCCAGGTTTGGCTCGTTCCAAATCTCGACCGCATGGACCTGACCGGGGTAGCGTTCCAGTATTTTCTGGATGAACGAGACGTAATCTTGCATATCGGCTGGCGGCCCATGTTCGGACAGGTCCACCCCCGGCTCACGCGACCAATCCGGCGCGGTGACAACACTCAACAGCACTTTGAAGCCCTTATCGGTCGCACTATTGATCCCCACATCAAGCTGTGCCCAATCGTACTCGTCCCGTTGTGGTTCGATCAACTCCCAGCGAACCTGCTGCTTGATCCACTCCATGCCCAGCTTTTCTGCCTCCCCGACCCATAACTCTTGTTGGCCTTGCAGATTGACCTGAATCTGAATCCCAAGCTGGAAATCAGTCTGGTTGACAGGTAACGGTGTTGGCTCGGTTGTGGGCGGGGGCGGGTCGGTTGGTGGGGG
>DAOTUA010000266.1:0-8182 GCA_034437355.1 Anaerolineae bacterium
ATCCCCCGGCAAAACCAATATCCGCGCCTGCGCCGTCACCGTCAACACCCCCCCCGGTTCCGCCAAGAGCGCCTCGCGTGTCTCCGTGGCCGCCACCACCTGCGGATCAACCGTCGGCGCTGCGCCTAGCTCCACCACCGGGATCGCCCCCTCATCCCCCTGGATAATCTGCACCAAATCTCGGTAAACCCAGCCCCGGTTACTTGGCACCTGGTCATACTGAAACTGTATCCAATTAAAATACGACCCCAACACCACATAACGCTCACCCTCCCGGATCGACCCGATCCGATTCTCCTCCGTAATCTCCGGGCTAGAGCGCACATTCACCTCACCAATCGGCTCCAATAAAATCCGATCCGGCGGCGTCGGCTGGCCAATATCTGCCGTTAACGGCGTCGGGGTCGGCGTCTCTACCACTTGGAACGGCGTACTTGTCGCAATCCGAACCTGTATCGGCGTCGATGTCGGCAACTCCTGGGCCGCCACCCCACCCCACATCAACCCAACAACCACAACCCAATAAATCCGCTTCATCATCACCCCTCACTTATCCGATTATACGTCACCAGCCGCCCCTGCTCCGCCCGCATCGTTACCCCCGCCCGCACCATCGTTCCCTGGTATTCCTGGCCCGCAATACCATAAACCCGCCAGCCGCCAAGCGTAAAGGGTGGGGGAGTCCGCCCGGTAGGGCAGTCGGTGCAATCTGCCGGTAACCACTCCCCATTATACCGCCGCGCAATATGCAAATGCGTCGCATTAGAGAACCCCCCCGCACACGACGGATACCCGATCACATCCCCCACCGCCACCTGTTGCCCCGCCGTCACCCCCCCCATCGTATCGACGTGTAAATACAACACCGTCCAGCCCGTTTCCTCGTATCCATCCCCATCTAAATCCAACACCACCGCCCCGTTTTCATCCCGTGCGATCACCCCCGCCGCCACCGCCCGCGCCGCATAATCCGACGTATAACACGCCGCTGCCCCCGGCTCGCGCTCATCCGGCGGGGCCAGGTCAATCGCTGCCCATGCGCTACCGCTACCCCATCCTCCATGCGGACCCCCCGTATAAAACCACGTCTGATCCCCCGCAAACGGCAGCGCCATCACCGGCTGCTCAATATCCGCCGGGACCACCGCCACATCATCCACAAACGGATCGCCAAACAACCCACCATACACCCGCAAAAAATCCGCCGGCGCACCCTCCCACGCCAGATAAGACCGGTTCTGGCTCAAAAAAAACTGCACCGCCACACTCGCCCCATTCAGGCCAGGGTGATATAACACACGCTCCCCCGACGCAAACGCCAACACCTGTAACTCATCATACCGCCAACCATAATACGCCCGATTCAACTGATCCGCTGCCCACGCCAACTGACGATACAGCCCCTCGCGCCTCTCATCCTCATTCCCCATCGGGTACACCCGCCCCGCCTCCCCAATGTCCACCTGCGATAACCAGCCAGATTGATACTCCAACAACGCCAACAACAAACGCGGGTCCACGCTAAACTCGCGTGATACACGCGCCACCACCTGCGCCGCGCCCAACGTTTCCGCCACCCGCCGCCCATTCGATAACCCGCGCTCCACCGTATCGCTCGCTGTGCGGATATACCCCGGCTGGCTCGCCACAAACCCCGCCACATCGAACCCCACCGCCCCCGGACCCCGCACGAAACGCGCATCTGCCAGCACCTTCTCCGGCGGCGTATAGGTCGATGGCGGTTCCGGTAACGCAAGCACCTGCCCCACCGACAACAAATTCGGGTCCGTCAGCCCGTTCAACTCAATCAACGTTTCCATTGTTACATTATTCGCCGTCGCAATCCCGGATAACGTATCCCCCGGCTGCACCTCATACGTATCCCCCGCCAGCGGCGGTAAGGCGCGGGTCGGGTCCAGTGTTGGCTCGGTAAATACCATCGTCGTCCTTGCCGGGGACGGCGTATCCGGTGGCGCAAATGTCGCCGTGATCACAATCGGCGTAGGGGATGGCCCACATCCCACCAACATCAACCCCACCACCCACACCAGATAAAACCGAAACACCTTCATATCATCACCCCCTAGCCACACAACGACCGTCTGGCTGTTTCCTCTCTATCCTAAAACCGGCTACTCGTCATAACTCCAAATCCCAAGCACCCCGTCCGCAATTGCCAACGGTAACGTGTCCTGCACACTCGTATCAATAATACTGATAATCCGATCCTCATCCTCGTTTACCTCACCATACACCAGATAACGACTATCCGGCGACCACACCGAATGACTCTCCGCAAACTGATCAAAATACGTGAAAATATACACCATCTCCGGTGTCGGAATAAACGCACTATACCGCCGAACCTCACCCGTATCAATATCAACCACCGACCACGCCAGCGCCGGCACATCCCGTTGTGGGGCCGGGCGAGCCATCCCGCCCGCCCGCGTCGTAAACGTCCCTTCAGGCCGCGCCAACGTCACAAACGCCACTTTTTTACTATCCGGCGACCAGAAAAACGGCCCGATCCCCTCAACCATCGTCCGCGTCAACACCCGCCCGTTAGCGGCATCCACCACCACCACCGACCCATTCCGCATCGTATACGCCACCTGCTCACCATCCGGCGACCAACCGAAATACACCACCCCCTCCAACGCCTCCGCCAATGTGCGCACCTCATCCCCCGCCAAAACCGTTAAATCCGTCGTCGCGTTGTCCTCATTCATCACCCCAAACAACACCCGATCATCAACCGGCGACCAATGCGGCGTCTGGAAAACACCCGGAACATACGGCAATTGCTCCAGCACCTCCCGGTTAACCACATCAAACACATCCAACCGGCTATTATTCCGCTGCCAGATCATACGCTCACCATCCCCCGACCAACTAAAATAAAACGGCCCACCCCGCCCAATCACATCACTCGGATAATCCGTCACCCCATCCTGCACCACCCGCACAAATAACCCGCCCGTCTGCCGTTGATTAAACAACATCGCCAACTCGCGGCACCCCACCGCCGCCCCACAACCCCCCGGCGACCACGCCGCATAGTTCAGCACCTCATCCACCCCCTCATAAACCAGCACCCCATCATTTAACCCGTCCTCAGAAACAAAAACCTTCGTCCGATACTCACCGCCACCCCGGTCTGTACTAAAATACGCCAGCCGCCCATCCGTAGACCATGTTGGCATCTGATAGCGCCGCAGCCCCGCCACACTCCGGCTCGCATCATCCGTCAACTGGATAACATCCTCTTCTAAACCCTGCCACACATAAACATTATTATCTGTCCCAATATAAGCAATCTTCCCCAGGATACGCTCGCCATCCTGGGCATAGCTCATCACCGGCATCACCAACAACCCAACCAACACCCATAACAACCGTTTGTATGCCATACGTCATCCCTAGATTTCAATTAAAATGATAGGTTTTGACTATCAGTATACAACTCAATATGCTAAATTCAGGGAAAGCTAACTAGATGAACATTTTTTATGAGGAGTAACCCGGTATGGCACTCACCCAAGCCGACATCAACGATATGTACGACAAAATGAAAGCCGACTTTAACCCAGACAAAGCCGACGGACTCAACACCGTCGTTCAATTCCTACTCACCGGCGACACCGAAGTTCAATACTACGTCCACATCCACGACCAAACCGCCGACATCACCGAAGGCCAATCCGACGACGCTACCACCACCTTTATCGCCAACGCACAAGACTACGCCGACATCGTTTACGGTCGCACCAACGCCATGCAATCCTTCATGCAAGGCAAGCTCAAAGTCAAAGGCGATATGGGTCTCGCCATGAAACTGCAATCCGTCTTTGGCCTCTAACGTACTACACGGCGCAAAACCTACCGCCATAAGAGTTGACAATGGCTGTTTTGTAAGGGGGCATCTCCGTATGCTCCCGTAGCGGATATTCCCGACAGCGTACCGGAATCTAACCGTAGAAGAGCATGTCCGCATTTCCCAAAAGCCCCCACAAATCCAAACCGTACACCACTTTATGAGGTTCCACCCCATGACCCCGAAACGAACCGTCTACCTGGATCACTCCGCCACCACCCCCACCGACCCCCGCGTTGTCGAAGCCATGACCCCCTACTTCACCACCATCTACGGCAACGCCTCATCCGTCCACCGCTTCGGACGTGACGCCGATAACGCCATCGAAACCGCCCGCGAGCGTGTCGCCGCCGTCCTCAACTGCCAACCCCACGAAATCGTATTCACCAGCGGCGGCTCCGAAAGCGATAACCTCGCCGTCCGTGGCGCGGCCTGGTCCGCCCGTGCCGCCGGCAAAGGCCAACACCTCATCACCACCCCCATCGAACATAGCGCCGTCGTGCGCACCGTCGAACAACTCGCCGCCCTCCACGGCTTCGACCACACCCTGCTCCCCGTCACCCCAGACGCCCGCATCACCCCCGCCACCTTTGCCGACGCCTGCACCCCCAACACCGTCTTTGCCAGCATCATGTATGCCAACAACGAAGTCGGCACCGTCCAACCCATCCCGGACCTAACCGCCATCGCCCACCAACACGACATCATCTTTCATACCGATGCCGTCCAAGCCGCCGGGCAACTCACGCTCGATGTCCAGCACCTCGGCGTCGATCTGCTCAGCATCTCCGGGCATAAATTCTATGGCCCCAAAGGGATCGGTGCCCTCTACATCCGCAATGGCCTCAACCTCACCCCCACCCAGACCGGCGGCAGCCACGAAAACGGACGCCGCGCCGGAACCCACAACACCCCCTTTATCGTCGGCCTCGCCACCGCCCTAGAAATCGCCCACGCCGAACAAGCAACCCGCGTCGCCCACCTCTCACAAATGCGCGACCGCCTCATCGACAGCGTTCTCGCCCAGGCCCCCACCGCCCAACTCACCGGGCACCCCACCCAACGCCTACCCTCTCACGCCAGCTTTGTCTTTCCCGGTATAGACGCCAACACCCTGCTTATCCACCTCGACACCAAAGGCGTCGCCGCCAGTAGCGCCTCCGCCTGTAAAGTCGGCAACCCAGAACCCTCCAGCGTCCTACTCGCTCTCGGCTACGACCGCGACACCGCCCGCGGCAGCCTCCGCGCCACCGTCGGCACCCACACCACCCCCGACGACATCGACTACGCCGCCCACACCATCGCCGATACCGTCCACCGCCTAACCAAACTTGCCACCCTATCCTAAACGGGTGCATTTCACTTCAGGAGCGGATGAGTTGTTTTCGTGCTTAAACGGAAATCGCTTGATGGTCTATCATGGCGCTGTTGTAGGGGAGTCCCTCTGTGGACTCCCGTTGGTGCGCGTATCGGGAGGGCACAGCGACCCTCCCCTACGTCGGATTTGGGTTCTTGGGATGCGCCCGGACCTACGGCGCGATTGCTCTGCTCATGTGGAGAACGCATTTGCCACCAATTTGAAATACACCCATCCTAAACATTCAGGTCGCTTTAACGTATAATTTACCCTAATTGCTAGTTGCTACGATTCGATCATTTTCCGGGATTATCCCCCCTGCGGGAGTTTGAGGGTAGCGCCCTCAAAAACTAACTAGTAAAACTGAACGTTAACAAAAAAGGGGACCCGATGACCAACACCACCAACAAAACCGTTGTCGTCGCCATGAGTGGCGGCGTCGATAGCTCCGTGGCCGCCGCCCTACTCGTAGAACGTGGCTACAACGTCATCGGCATGATGATGCGCCTCTGGTCCGAAGATACCTTCGGCGGCGGTGCCCATAACCGCTGCTGCACCCCAGAGCAAATGAACGACGCCCGCCGCATCGCCGATAACCTCGGCATCCCCTTCTACGTGCTAGATACCAAAGCCACCTTCCGTAACACCGTCGTTCAATACTTCATCGACCAACACACCGCCGGCAACACCCCCAACCCCTGCATCGAGTGTAACCGCCAAATTCGCTTCACCTTCCTACTAGAAAACGCACTCGCCCTCGATGCCGACTATCTCGCCACCGGCCACTACGCCCGCATCACCCAATCCGATGACGGCCTCTACCAACTCCGTACCGGCCTGGACCCACGCAAAGACCAAAGCTACGTACTCAGCGTCATGGGCCAACACGAACTATCCCATACCCTATTCCCGATAGGGGAGTACGAAAAACCCGAAGTCCGCGCCATCGCACAACGCATCGGCCTATCCGTCCACAGCAAACAAGATAGCCAAGACCTCTGCTTCCTCGGTGATGGCGACTACCGCCGCTTCCTCCAAGACCACGCCCCCGCCATCATGGACCCCGGCCCCATCATCCGTCGTAACGGAGAAGTTCTCGGCCAACATATCGGCCTCGCCAATTACACCATCGGGCAGCGCAAAGGGCTTGGCCTCACCCACACCGAACCCCTCTACGTTCTCGGCAAAGACACCGCCCAAAACGCCCTCGTCGTCGGCACCCGCGACGAACTCGGACGCAACACCCTCACCGCCAAGCGCACCAACTGGACCAGCGGCACACCCCCGGCGCAGCCCTTCCGCGCCCAGGTGAAAATCCGCTATAAGGCCAAACCCCCCCCCGCCACCATCACCCCACTACCCGATGACCGCTTTCACGTCCAATTCGATGAATCCCTACGCGACATCACCCCCGGCCAAGGGGCCGTTATCTACCAGGACGATCTCTGTCTCGGCGGCGGCCTCATCGAACCCCAACCAGACCCCACCCCCAAAGCGATGTTGTAACGGAGTCCCTCTGTGGACTCCCGTTGGTGTAGGCGGGTGGGCACAGCTACCCAATCCGACCCCACCCCCGCGCCGCCACTTCCGCCGCTAGATCATCATCCGGGTAAGTCGCCGTCGCATGATCCGCCAACGACAACAACGGCACATCAGAATAACTATCCGCATACGCGAACGTCTCATAATCCGCCAACGATACCCCCTCCGCCGCTAAATACTGCTTCAGAAACACCGCCTTCATCTCGCCCGCGCACCCCGTCCCCACAATCCGACCCATACACACCCCCGCCTCATCAAATGCCAGGTCAGTTCCGATCGCATCATCCGCCCCCACATGCTCCGCAAACGCCCGCGTCATCCCCGTAAACATCCCAGAGATCAAAATCACCCGGTCCCCCGCCGCTTTATGCTCCCGTAGCCGATCCACCACCGCCCCCCGATAATCCCCCGCCATCCGCGTCGCCGCCAACCACCGGAAAACCTCCGCCAACTCATCCCGGTGCATCCCCCACAACAACCGAGCAATCGCTCGTATCCACCCCTGCCGGAACCGCGCATCCGTTATCAACCCCACCCGCTTTGCCACCCACAACGGCAAAATCACCGGGTACATCGCATACACCCGCACCCGGCTCACCTGCTCCGCCTCGACCAACTTCGCCCACGGGTTCCCCGTCACCAACGTTCCCGCCACATCGAAAAATACCAACCGCGTCATGACGAACACGCCCCTTCCACTGTCCCCGCCATCTGCCAACCCTCACCAGCCCGCGTATACGTCACACAATACCGCGCCGCCTCGCTCTCCCCCTCCCACAACAAATACCGGACATTCATCTGCACCTGCAACGCGCTATCCGTCCGCGACGCCACCACCGGGCGCGAAACCCCCACCCCACGCTGATCCCGTTCCATAATCATCCACACCCGCACCTCACTATCCGGGTAATCCCCCGGCACCCCCACCGTGATCTCGCCCCTCATCGCCAGCATCACCACCAACAACGGCAGCGATAAAACCAACACCCAAACCACAATCCCCCCCCAGAACACCACCCGCCGTACCACCAACTCCCGCCGTGTATACGTTCTAACCGAACTGTCATCAGCCGCCGTCGTCGCGTCTGGTAATTGCTTCGCCATGCCGTTATTCCTCATCATCTGCAAACCGAATCTGTATCCTATCTTGCTCATCATAACTCACATGCGCCGAAAACGGCGGCGTTGCATCCCCCGCCCCCAACACACGCGGCAAGATATACGGCAAATCCTCCACCAAATCCAACGATAACACCGCCTCCCGCGCCACCCAATGCAGCGACCCCTCATCCGTCTGCACCATCAGCGCATCGTCACTCGCATCTGCCGTATAAATATATAACACAATCCCCGTCTCATCCCCCGTGTCGATATTATACACCCCCCGCAACCGAAGCCCCGTCACC
>DAOTUA010000267.1:0-16079 GCA_034437355.1 Anaerolineae bacterium
GTTGGCTATACGTGTAGCGGGAGGGCACAGAGACCGTCCCCTACGTCGGATTTGGGTTTTTGGGATGCCCTCGGATATATAAAAAGATGTGCCGATCATATGGTTCGGCAAACTGGACCTTTAAGCAGCGTTAGTTATCCATAAAATGTAGCAACGGTTGGCATAGTCATCACAAAAGCTACAAACAATAACGAAGGATGTACAATCATTATGGGTCAATTCTGGAAAGACAAACGGATTGTTGTCACTGGCGGGGCTGGCTTCCTGGGGTCATTTGTCGTCGAAAAATTACAAGCAACCGAAGCCGCCGATATCACCGTCCCGCGTAGCCACGAATACGACCTGCGCGAGTTAGGCGCGGTGAAACAGCTACTAGCGGACGCGCAACCGCATATCATCATTCATCTGGCGGCATCGGTCGGCGGGATTGGCGCGAATCGAGAACGTCCGGCGGATTTTTTCTACGATAACTTGGTGATGGGCGCACACCTCATCCACGAAAGCTACCAAGCCGGTGTCGAAAAACTATTGGTAGCCGGTACAGTCTGCTCGTATCCGAAGATGACGCCGGTCCCCTTCCAAGAAAGCGAGCTGTGGAACGGCTTCCCGGAGGAAACCAACGCGCCCTACGGTATCGCCAAGAAAGCCTTATTGGTTCAGAGTATAGCCTACCGCGATCAATACGGGTTCAACTCCGCCCAGGTGATGCCGACCAACCTATACGGCCCGCGTGATAACTTCGACCTGCAAACGTCGCACGTTATCCCGGCGTTGATCCGCAAGTGCATCGAAGCGAAAGAAACGCAACAGCCCTATATCACCGCCTGGGGCGATGGCTCGCCCACCCGTGAGTTTTTGTATGTGGAAGATGCCGCCGAGGGCTTGCTGCTCGCCACCGAGCATTACCACAGCAGCGAGCCGATGAACCTGGGCAGCGGGTTTGAAATCAGCATCCGCGATCTGATGGAAACCATCGCGCAGCTAACCGGGTTTGAAGGCGAAATCCGATGGGATACCTCCAAACCGAACGGGCAGCCCCGCCGGGCGCTGGATGTGTCTCGCGCACGCGAGCAGATCGGCTTTGAGGCGACGACCGATTTTCGGACTGGCCTCAAGCGCACGATTGATTGGTACCTGGCCCACCGCGAAACGGTCGATGCGTCTTATTCTAGCTCGTGATCGAGCAGGTAGGCCGCCAATAACTGAGCCGTCGCGGTGAGGGCGTCGGTGTGGGACCGTTCGTAGCCGTGCGAGCTATCCACGCCTGGACCAATCAAACCGACACGGGCCGGGCCGCCGCTTAGCCAGTAGGCCGTCCCATCGGAGTTGTAGTAAGGGTAAATATCCGTTATCAGGTCGATCTCGTGTGCGGCAGCAACGCGGCGTAGGCGCTGGTTGGTGTGGTAGTGGTACGGCCCGCCCGAATCGCGGATGCAGAGCGTCACATGGAACTCATCGGAGGCTTGCCCATTCCCGACCGCCGCCATATCGACCGCTAGCAGTTCATACAGATCATCGCGCCATCCCGCCGCACCCCCATGCCCGACTTCCTCGTATGGGCTGATCAGAATTTGCGTGTCATACGCGGGCGGTTGTCCATCCAATGCTGCCAGCGCCGCATACAGGCAGGCCACACTGAGCTTATCATCCAAAAACCGGGACCGGATGAAGCCGTCTACAATTTCGGTGCGGGTATCCAAACACACGAAATCGCCCACGCACACCCCGGCGGCTTCGGTGTCGGCGGCGCTGGTCGTGCGGATGTCTAGCCGAATCTCCATCGTGTCCTCGTTGCGGTCGGTACTGCGTAGCCGACGGTTAACGTGTACGCTGCCATTCACCGGGACAACGGCCCCGCGTATGCGATCATCCCCCGCCGATGGGAACACCGTCACACCTTCAAACTCTATGCCATTCCAGGCGATGCCGCCCAACGTCACACACTTGAGCCGTCCGTTACTTTTGATCTGCTTGACCATCAATCCGAGCGTGTCTACGTGGGCTGTCAGCCCGACAGCCCGCGCCGCCGATGCGCCCGGAATATCCAGCAGGAGTGCGCCTTTCGGGGTGATGGTGGTTTGCAGGCCCGGTATAGCTAGCGCGGTGAATGCGCCCTGGCAAAAGCGGATCGCGTCGTCGGTCATACCGGTGGGGCTGTGGATGTTGAGCAGGTCGGTTAAGAACGTCAGTGCTGGGGGAAGTTGAATTGAGGGGGGCATGGGTGGCTCCGCTTGCGTGTCGGTTATGGTATCCATCACAGGATAACGCGACTGACGGTTCGGTACCAGCCTACAATCAGGGTGGAAATCTGGCGGGAGTTACGTATAATACGCCCAGTTTAATTGGAGAGGTGGCCGAGTGGTTTAAGGCGCACGCCTGGAACGCGTGTTGGGTTCACGCCCTCGCAGGTTCGAATCCTGTCCTCTCCGTTTGTAAGTACAAAACAGCAACGCCGATTAAGACGGGGCTAACAGCCGCGTCTTTTATTTTGTCTCTGTAACTACTCAGGTACAGATTAGGATACCGTGGGGTTTCACCCCACACCCCACCGCTTTTTCCAGAAAAAGTGGACAAAAAGCGTCCGTTTTGTTATCCAAGATGAAGGTTTAGACGATTTTCACAGCGAAAGTTTTGGTCAAGCTTTTGCAAAAGATTGCGGGGGTTCGAGGGTGAAACCCCTGAGCAGTTACATACATTTCAAATTTCACATAAGGCGTATAATACATAGTAGGTTTAATGCCATGGCGTTTGAGGAGTTGATATGTTTGCAAACTGGGAAACCGGCATCGGTCTGGATGTGGTCGTGTGGCTACAATCCTTCGAGAACGAGACGCTGAATCTAATCGCGCAGTTATTCGCGACCTTGGGCGGCGATTTTGGTTATCTGCTGTTGTTGCCGCTATTATACTGGTCCGTCGATCGGCGGTTGGGTCGTTGGCTGCTGGTGGTGCTGACATTGGCGCTGTTTGTGATTATTGGGGCCAAAGAACTATTCGAGCGCCCCCGTCCGTTTATCTTATTGCCAGAACAGGTCGCGTTGTTGATCACCCTGGCGGATGGCTACGGTTTCCCTAGCGGGCACGTCGGCCTATCCACTGCGATATGGGGCTTTGTGGCGTTGTGGGCGCGGCGCTGGTGGGGGTATGTGGCGCTGGCGGTTTATCTGGTTGGGATGGGCTGGTCGCGGATGTACGGCGGGGTGCATTATCCGCAAGACGTGATCGGCGGTTTTATTTTGGGGTCGCTTGTTTGCGTGGGGTTATATACCGGGCGCAATCGCTTAGCAAGCGCCTGGGACAGCCTGCCGGCGGCGGCGGAGGTCGCCCTGATTGCCAGCGGCGGCGTGCTGATGGCGGTGTTACTGCTGAACGATGAGAACGGTGTAACTGCCGGGGGTATTTTGTTGGGAGGCGGGTTAGGGGCAATGGTAGAATATCGTTTTGGGCGCTTTGCGGTCGATGGGAGCGCCTGGCAGCGTGGGGCACGCTTTGCGGTCGGGTTGCTGTTGATGCTGCTCGTGTTTGTGCCGCTAGATATCGCCTTTGAGTCACTCCAACCGGAACCGCTCTTCCGGGTGATCCGTTACGCGCTGGTGTCGCTGCTCATCCTGGGCCTGTACCCGTTACTGATGCTCCGAACCGGGCTAGCCCCCGCCGCCGCCAACCCAGATACGCCACAATCATATCGAGCTTAGTAATCTGTGCCGCCGCCGCTGCGTCTGACACATATACCCGAATTGCTGGTTGCCACGACGCGATCATTTTCCAGGGGTTTCACCCCACACCCCACCACTTTTTCCAGAAAAAGTGGACAAAAAGCGTCCATTTCGTCATCTAAGATGAAGGTTTAGACGATTTTTTGTGAAAATCGAAGATTTTCACAGCTAAAGTTTTGGTCAAGCTTTTGCAAAAGCTTGTGGGGGTTCGGGGGTGAAGCCCCTGAGCAGTTACGGGTCAAAGGGGATTATCCCCCTTACGAGAAATTGAGGGCAGCGCCCTCAATGACGAACTACCACCAAGGTATATATATGTTTTCAAATGGAGGATTATTAGACCATGCCTGTTTATGACACCCCAATTAACACCGATGCCGCCAGCCTACCTCGCCTTTTGGGGGCCGGGTTGCCCGTCTTATTGTACTTGTACGAGACCCCCTCCGATGTGCTGGATGAGGTTTTGCGAGAAGGGGCCGAGGATTTCGCGGGGGATGTGTTAATCGTACGAGTGAATACGCGAGAAAACCCACAGGTCCACGCGGAATACGGGAACCTGACGCTACCGGCACTCGTTACCGTAGATGACGGACGCATCGAGTCTGAAGCGGCGAATATCCGCTCGGAAGATGTGGACGATCACCTGATGTTCTTGATGGGGCAGGGGCCACTCCCGCAAGACACCGCCGCCGAACGCACCGCCAGTACCGACGATGAGGCCGCCCCGTTCCATACGACAGATGCAACTTTTCAACAGGATGTACTCGCAAGTGAGTTGCCGGTGCTGGTGGATTTCTGGGCACCGTGGTGCGGACCGTGCCATGCCATCGCCCCGACGCTAGAAAAACTCGCTGCCGAGTTCGCCGGGACGGTGCGGGTAGCCAAGCTGAACGTTGATGAAAACCCGGTCACGGCGCAATCGTTCGGGGTGCGCGGTATCCCAACCTTGCTGATGTTCAAAGATGGCGAGCAGGTCGGGCAGTTGGTCGGCGCACTCCCGCAGCCAGCTATCCAGCAACTTATCGAGAAGGCACTCTAGCCGACTGGATGAGCGTTAGTGGTTGGGATGGTCCTCGCGCCGGGCGCGATCTTGGCCTTCGCTGTTGAAATCGACCAGGCCGGTGGTGCCGCCTTTGTCCTCGTTGACCTCCGGTAATGTGCGGGGGGCCGGGGGTTCGCGGCGCAAATCGGCGTCTTTATCACGTAGGAACGGTTCATCCTCGCGCTTAAAGACCCCGGTTTTGTTGGCTTCGCGGTCCGGGCCGTCTAGTTGCATATACGTGCGACGAATAATACCTGTTTTGCTCCCAGCGACCGCTTTGTTGTTATTTTGCTGGCTCATAACGTGAGATTACCCTGTTGTTATTGCCTTCAACAGCTCCATTGTAACGTATTTTCTAGTCTCACAAAGTAGTGACTTGGTTAGTTTTTTCTATCCTAACCAGGGTATATTGTTACAATATCGGTGTTTCGCCCCCTGTTCATAAGCTGGATAAGCGCCCACCATGCCCAAACTATTGATCGCTACTGGTATTTTTCACCCGGAAGCCGGCGGACCGGCAACTTACCTATATCACTTGCTGCCCCAACTGCAAGCCCACGGTTATGAGGTACAAGTGATCAGCTACGGCACCCCATCGACCGCTGATACCGCTTATCCGTACCCGGTGACGCGCATCCCGCGTGAACAGCCGTTACCCCGGCGGATGGCGCAATATGCCCGCGCCGCCCGCCCGTTAATGGCCTGGGCCGATCAAGTTTATCTGCATACGCTGATGTTACCGCTGGCCCGCCTCCCCTGGGAACCGCGCAAGCCGCGTGTGGTGAAGATCGTCGGTGATCAAGCGTGGGAGCGCAGCATCCGGCGGGGGTGGGTCCCCCCAACAACCGACATTGACCGCTTTCAAAGCAGCCGCTATCGGCATCCGTGGGTCCGGGTTAGTCAATGGTTGCGGCGGTGGGAGGTCCGGCAGATGGATGGGGTGATTGTACCGAGCCAGTATCTACAAACGTTGGTGCGGGGTTGGGGGCAACCGTCAAGCCGAATTGAAGTGGTCTACAACGCGCTGCCGCCCACGCATGAGGCGGTCGCCATCCCCCAGGCGGAAGCGCGTCAACAACTCGGCTTAGCCGCCAAACAACCGATCTTGTTGACGGTGGCGCGTTTGGTCCCCTGGAAAGGCATTGACGATTTTATTCTGGCGTTAGCTGCGGTGCCGGAGTTGCATCTAATCGTAGCGGGAGATGGCGCGTATCGGGCAGATTTTGAACAGTTTGCACACGAGCGCGGCGTGGGCAACCGGGTCACGTTTTTGGGGCGCATCCCGCGTGAACGGGTGGCGCTGTATATGCGGGCAGCGGATTATGTGGGGCTGTACAGCGGCTACGAGGGCTTATCGCATGTGATTATCGAGAGCCTGAGCGCGGGCACCCCGGTGATCGCCAGTGATAAGGGGGGCAACCCGGAGATCGTGCAAGACGGCGTGAACGGGCTACTGGTGCCGTATAACGACCCACACGCGCTGGCCTCCGCGCTGGTGACGGCCTTCCAACCAGGGCAGCGGGACCAACTCGCCGCACAAACCCGGCGCGGCTTAGAACGCTTTGACTATGATAGAATGGTGTTGCACACGGTCGGGGCGCTGCAAAAATTGATGACGACCTAGCCCACCACCGCACATCACAATTTAGGATCGAACTCAACATGACGGCAAACGTCAAACAACAGATGATTAAACAACTTAACGAGAACGCGGCCCATGTGCCCACTGCCACCTTAGGCCCCGCCACAACCGCGACACCGTTTGTTAAATGGGTGGGTGGGAAGCGTGGGCTAATGGCTGATCTCACCGCCCGACTGCCGAACTACCACCGATATTATGAGCCGTTCGTGGGCGGCGGTGCGTTGTTTTTCGCGTTGGCCCCACACCCAAACGGCGCGACCCTATGCGATGTCAACCACGATCTGATCATTACGTACAAGGTCATCCAACAGGATGTAGAGAGTTTGATCGCCAAATTGCAGGAACATGCCGACAACCACGATAAAGGGTATTACTACAAAATACGTGGTCAGCATCGGCTAGCGGACCCGGTGGCGTTTGCGGCGCGGCTCATCTACCTGAATAAAACGTGTTTTAACGGACTGTGGCGCGTGAACAACCAGGGTGAGTTTAACGTGCCGATAGGCCGCTACAAGAACCCAAGCATTGTCACGGCGGATAACTTACGCGCTTGCCATCGGGTGTTGCAGGGGGTGGATATTCAGGCGCAGTCATTCCACGAAATAGAGCCCGCACCAGGTGATTTTGTGTACTTCGACCCACCATATGACCCCGTGAACGATAGTTCATTCACCAAATACAGCAAAGACGATTTCAACCAGGAAGACCAAAAACGCCTACGAGATTTCGCCGTGAGTTTGCACCATCAGGGGGTTCATGTGATGCTGTCCAACGCCGATACGGATTTCATCCGAGAGATTTATCAAGCACCGGATATATTTAAGATCACCGAGGTCAAAGCCGCACGATCTGTTAACGCCAATGCCAAAAAACGCGGCAAAGTGGGCGAAGTTTTGATAAGGACTTTCTGATGACAAGCCGATCTCAAGGTCAAAACGCAAATTATACCGGTGGCACACAAGATCGCTTATTCTGAAGCCGCCCGGAGGCCATACGTATCATCCGATAGCGGCCACATCGGGGCCACGTCAAACGCTAACGGGCTGCGCAAGCCTTCTTCATAGCGGTAGTGCGCCGCTGCTGCAATCATGGCGGCGTTATCGGTACATAGGTTTAAGGGGGGGTAGCGGACGGGGAGGTCGGTCTGGGAGCGCATCTGCTGGCGTAGCAGGGTATTGGCACTGACACCGCCCGCCAATAATATTTCGGTGACACCGTAAGCCGCCGCTGCCCGTGCGGTTTTCTCCGTCAGTGTTTCGACCAATGCCGCTTGGAAACTCGCGGCAACGTCCGCCATACTCACATCGGATCGCAACTTGGTCTGTTTTTCCGCGCCGCGCTCGCGGCGGTTCTTACTGCTTGGCTGTACAGTCACCTCGCGCATGACAGCCGTTTTGAGGCCGCTAAAGCTGAAGTCGTAGCCAGTATCTTGCAGCATGGCGCGGGGGAAGGTGTACGCCACTGCGTTACCGCGTTGCGCCTCGCGTTCGATGTGAGGGCCGCCAGGATACGGTAGGCCCAGCATCCGCCCGACCTTATCGAACGCTTCGCCAGCGGCATCGTCCAGCGTACCGCCAAGCCGTTGGTAACGCCCGTGGTCGGTCATCAGCAGCAGTTCGGTATGCCCGCCACTGACGATCAGCACCAGCACCGGGAAAACCGGATCGCGGGGGGGCTGTGTGAGCCACAACGAATAAATGTGGCCTTCCAGATGGTTGATCCCCAGTAGCGGTTTAGCCGTAGCGAGCGCCAGCCCCTTGGCGTAGTTAATGCCGACCATCAACGACCCGACCAGCCCCGGCCCCCTGGTAACGGCGATGGCGTCTAACTGATCGTAAGTGATGCCGGCATCGGTCACGGCCTGTTCGACAATCGCGCCGATGGCTTCCGCGTGTGCCCGTGATGCTAACTCCGGGAAAACACCGCCATAGGCTGCGTGTAAGTCTACCTGGCTTGCAACTACATTCGACGCGATGGTGCGCCCATTTAACACAACCGCTGCGGCGGTCTCATCGCAACTGGTTTCAATGCCTAGTATGGTGGTCATGGGGGAACGTCCCATCGGTTGGCTAACGAATGGGCTTATTCTAGCAGAGGTCCGGCGCTTTTGCGTGGGGTGTTGGCTACCAACTCAGGGTAATCGCATCAAATTTTTCTAGTGGCACAGCCTGGGATTGCACAGCGACCCTCCCCTACGTCGGATTTGGGTTCTTGGGATGCGCCCGGCTCTACGGCGCGATTGCCCTGCTCATGTGAAGAACACATTTGCCACCAATTTGAAATGCACCCGTGCGTCAATTCAAACGTGCCATGCCGCCACAGATGTGATACAGTCACATCATGATGTCACAAGATATGAGAATCCGGTCATCATCATACAACATATTGTCGTCAAAAGCGGGTTGAGGCATCAACCCACGACTTAGAGGTTGTCAGACCTGGGAACGCTTCGGCATAACCGGGCACCTTGCTTGAGGTCAAGCATTCCCCTGCTTTAGCTGTGGAGAGTATGTCAAGGAGACGAAACACACGATGCGATGGTTTCTCACCACTTTGTTTTTGATCATTCCTCTTACCGGGCCTGCCGCTACACAAGCGCAAGACTGCACGGTCTCCGAATTTTACGCGGAGGCGCTAGACGAACACGCCTACACGATACTCGGTTTGAATATGCGCCTGAGCATGGGCGACATCACCCTGACGAATACGGATATGCTCGCCGTCAACTATAAGATGTTGATCTCGATGCGAGCGTATCATACGGACGCCCGCGCCACGCTCCCCGATTGCGCCCAGGCCGTGAACCATGCCGCGATAGCTGCCATTAGCGCCGCGCAGGACGCGATCACAATGCTAATGCTCAACAAGTTGGAGCCAGCTGGCGGTTACGACGACGATCTACGCCAATCCGTCACGGCCTACCGCGAGGCTTTCGCCGCCCTCAACCAGGCCCAGGCGGATGCACGCCTCCGGTACGATTAGAAGAAACCCCGCATCGCCCCGGCATACCCCGT
Source organism: Anaerolineae bacterium (assembly GCA_034437355.1). GTDB lineage: Bacteria > Chloroflexota > Anaerolineae > Aggregatilineales > Phototrophicaceae > DAOTTY01. The sequence goes on from DAOTUA010000267.1 coordinate 9,411, forward strand.
GAGTTCTGCGTAACCGTAGCCGGTTTTGTCGCCGCCGATCTCGACCGCCCCTTCCCAGTAGATGGGGTTGGTTTGGAGTTCCTGGTCTTGCATAAGCGCCGTCGCGGTGATGGTTAGCGGCGTGTCGCGGCCTAGCGTGTCGGCATCGACTGTTAGCTCCCAAGCGACCGGGTATTCTGTGTTGGTGTAGCTGCTGCGATAGGTAGCGGTCGGCGTGATGGTAAGGCTAGCCGACGGTAAGTAAACGGTGCTGGCATCTTCACGGATGTACAACCCACCGAAAGCCGTTTCGCGCCCGCTATCGGTGAGCCGTATCTGCCCGATCATCATCTCGGTACCGTCATCAAAGATTAGCCCGAACCAGTCCCAGCCCTGGGCACTGCCGCCTAGTGCGCTGGTGCTAAATTCCTGGTCCATCCAGGTATTGCCGCTGACGGTGTACGTTTGACCGCCGATGGTAATCGTGCCTTCCGTCAGCAAGCGCGGGATGCTGTAGTAATAACTGGCGTTGCCCGGATCATCGCTTTTGGGGCTAAGGCCGTTGGTCCCCTGTAAGACGGGCGGCTTGGCCTGTTCTAGCGTCAGGTCGATGGCGGCCCCCTCGGTGGCGGCGGTCATCCGAAGTTGGGTTGCTTGCGGGTTGATCGCCCGTACCTCCCAATCTTCCAACCAGACGCGATAAACCGGGTCGGTGGTTGCCCCGGCTAGCCCGGCGGCCCCCCGGCTGAGGCGCTCATCGTGGTAAAAGGCATTATCGGCAATATCGCTGACGGTGAAATGTGCTAAATAGACCTGATTTGTACGCCACTCGGAGGCGTCGCCTGGTATGGGGGGGGTTGGCAGGATAGCGCGGCGAAAGACCGTAAACTGATAACCGAAACGTCGCCCATCGTCGGTGGCCAAGTTGCCGGTGTAATACCACCACTCGGTCAGAAAGTCCCGGTGGGGGCCGTGATCTTGTGGGAACTGCCAGTCGTAATCGGTGCGGGTGGCGCGGGTGAAGCCGTCCATATCGATATTGGTTGTCCCCAATACCGCGTTTGCCTCAACAGATTCACCCGCGCCAATATCAACTAGATTGAACCCCACGACCACGATCAAAAGCGCGGCAACGCCCAGGCCAAATATACGCCACATATGGCTTATTCTCCGTTTGCTAAACTCATTTACCTGTTTGGTCTACAGTTTAGCAAGGGGGGATGAGTACCGGCTAAACTACAGGCATGATCTGGATGATGGGCCGTATGGTTATTTACCGAGCCGCTATTCTTTTTCGTAGGGTTGCCCGATAGCCTTCGGTGGGATGGCCCGCCCGACTAACCCGGCCAGCACGACAATCGTAATCACGTAGGGCGTCATCTGCACCAGTTGATGCGGGACCGGCACGCCCAACGCCTGGAAGCGGTCACCGAGCGCCTCACTAAAGCCGAATAACAGCCCGCCACCAGCTGCCCCGAACGGCATCCACTTGCCAAAGATCATAGCGGCCAACGAGATAAAGCCCTTGCCGTTGGTCATGTTATCGTCGAAGCTACCAGTTGTTTCTAGTGAGAACCACGCCCCGGCAAGACCAGCGATCAACCCGCCAATGAATACGTTGATCCAGCGCGTTCGTTGTACGTTAATACCGAGTGTGTCGGCGGCGTGGGGGTTCTCGCCCACCGAGCGCGTGCGTAAGCCCCATTGGGTGTAGAACATGATGACGTGCGTTGCCACCACCAAGATCAGCATCATGTAGAAGATCGGTTTGCCCTGGAAAAACACTTCCCCCAGGATAGGCACATCCTTCAAGATCGGAATATCGACAATCGGCAGGGTTTGCCGCCCAGCCTCGTTACTAAGTAAGACCTCGCGCCGTAAAAAACTGGTCAGGCCGATGGCCAGGATGTTAACCACCGTCCCACTCACGATCTGATCGGTTTTGAACGTGATCGATAGCCACGCATGGAGCAGGCTCATCAACCCGCCCGCCAAAACTGCGATGATCACGGCTAAAAGCTGCCGCCAGCCGTTGTTCATATCGACACCGAGCATGAGCGAATACGCGACAAAGCCGATCCCGGCCCCGGTGAGCATCATGCCTTCTATGGCGATATTAATCACGCCGGAACGCTCGGTCCAGATACCGGCTAACGACCCTAAAATGATCGGTGTGGCCAGGCGTAAGCTCACCTGGAGCAGCACCACCACATTAAAAGAGTTATCAGCCCCGGCGATAATCAAGACGGTGGGGATCAGCAAGACCCCGCTGGTGATCATCAGCATGTTTCGCAAGCGTTGCAGCGTGGGGACCTGCACCAGCCCGATCACGCCGGTGATCAAGTACAGAATACCGATTACCAGCGCATAGGGCACCGTCGGAACGAACAGTATCACCCGGTCATCGGCATTAAGCAGTTGGCGCATGTTCTGGCCCAGCCCGACCCCCGTTGACACATCAGCGCCCATTGCTGCCGGCACCCATACCGCCAGCATCAAGCCGACCACGATAAAGAACAGCGAAAAGACCACAAAGCGCGTGAACCGAAAGCCGGTGCCTTCGGGCGCGGTGCTGCCTACTGTTGGGTTTGCAGTTACCATACTCGTTTAGCCTCCCCAGCCACTAGAAAACATTTGCGCGGCTTTTTCTTCCGGGGTGGCCTCTGGCACACGCCACAGGTACCGGATGATCGCATCTGCCGCGATAAACATAATAATCAACGCCTGGATAATCCGTACCAGGTCGATACTAATTTGAGCGCGGGTTTGCATCAGGGGGGCACCGGCATACAACGCGCCCCACAACAACCCGGCCCAGATCATATTGCGTGGGTTGGTGCGTGCCAGCAGCGCAACAGCAATCGCATCGAACCCCAGGCCGCTAAAGAAGGCCGGTTGCAGGTTATACTGAACCGCCGTGACTTCGATTGTCCCTGCCAGCCCCGCCAACGCCCCGCTAAGTGCCATCGCTAGCACCAGGTTATAGGGGACACTCATGCCGGCGTATTCGGCGGCGTTCGCATTGGTCCCGACGGTGCGTATCTCGAAGCCGACCGTCGTTCGTTTGATCAACCAGTCCGTTAGCCAGACGGCGATCAGCATCAACAGCAGCCCGGTATGTAGGTCGCCGCGTACCGTGATCCAACTGAGGAACCAACCGACCGCAAACGCCAGCACGCCGTATAGAATTGGCACAATCGCGGCGGAGGTGTCTTGTTGGATGCGCTCGCGGCGTTGGTAGAGCATCACCCCCATCAGCGCAACCGCCGCCAACAGGAAAAACCAGATCGGTAAGTCTAAGCTGGGGAGGCGGGCGCTTTCCGCAACGAAGGGCGTTTTGGGGACACTAGCGGACGGGTCCAGCATGAGGCCCTCGGTACGGACCAACCAGTCCACCAGCCGGATCGCCACAAAGTTTAACATAATAGTGGTGATCACCTCATGCGCCCCGGTATAGGCCCGTAACGCACCAGGGATCGCCCCCCATATCAGCCCGCCGACGATCCCGACGAGGACCACCAACGGTAGGTGGATGATCGCCGGGAGGCCCTGGAAGAACACGCTATAACCGACCCATACCGCAAAGATCGCCCCCAGGTAAAGCTGGCCTTCTGCGCCGATATTAAACAACCCGGCCTTAAAACCGAGTGCCACCGCCAGCCCTGCGATGATAAACGGAATCGAACGAACGATCATGCCTTCTAGCTCGCGGGGGAAGAACAGCAGCGCGTTGCCGCCCAGCCGCACCCAGACGGTATCCGGTTGGTCGTCGCTGGCATCCTCTGGCGTGTTCTGGTCGTTGTAGGTAATCCCGGCCAGGCTGGTACTTTCGGTGATAAAGACGCGGTCCCCTGGACGGCGAACGATCAGGTAATTCTGGCGGGCTGTATCGATCTCGCTGGTGATAATGGTGGCGACATCATCGGATGCAAACGGGATGACCTGCGCTATTTCGCCAATTAAACGCAACTGCGCGTTTAGAAGCGGGGCCTGCTGGGTTGTGATCCCGGCCTGTTGCATGAGTTGTGCTACGTCGTAGGCATTCTCGATATTGCTTGCGCCGATGCTGGCCATCTCGGTTAGTGTCGCGAAGTTTTCCGAGCCGGGGGCGGCATCCAGGCTGGCGAGGGTATCGAGCGCGTCTAAGTTTCGCTGGAGTGATACCACGCCCTCCGCGTTGACGATCTGCATGTATTGCATGAGTTCGTCATCGGGGATATTGGCGGCAGATGGGGCCAGGGCTTCGATCTCGGCGCGGGCTTGGCTGGTCAGGGTATCTGGCAGGCTGCGGTAGCCCTCCGCCAATGTACGGACCTCACCCCGGTTGGCCTCGTCTAACTCGCGGATGAGTGGGGCCATCGCGTCGAGTGTGGCTGGCGTGATCCGGGCAATTTCTGTGGTCCGTTCGATCAGCGCGTCGGCCTCATCAGGCGTATCGAACGCCAACGCTTCGAGCAGGGCACCGTAGCGGAGCGCATTACTCAGGCCGATCTCACCGACAGCATCGGCGCGACGGGCAACCCGTGTCGCTTGCTCAACCTCCAGCGGATCGACCTCCGCTAATTGCAAGGCCAGCGATAAATTATCGGCGGTTACCCGGTCATTGACTGCCAGCCCGAGCGCCCCTTCTGCCAGGCCAGCGTAAGCCCGCCCAGAAATCGCTAGCCCAGACTGTAAGCCACTGCCGCCAGTGAGCGCCATCAACGGTACGGTCAGCACCAGCGCGGTGATCACCGCAAAGACGGGCACCAATCGCTTAGAGATAGCCCCCCAACTGTTGCGGGGCAGAGAACGGGATTGGTCGGTCATGAGATTACCTCCTCGGCTTGGGTAGGCTGTTGATCGGTGATCCCGGCCATCAGCAAGCCGATGCGCTCGCGGTTGGCCTCGGCCGCCGATAGCGTCCCGACAATTTGCCCGGCGTACATCACCGCGATTCGGTCGCTAAGCGATAGAATTTCGTCTAGCTCGGTGCTAACCAGTAAAACGGCGGTCCCGGCGTCGCGCATGGCGACGATCTGCTTATGGATAAACTCAATCGAGCCGACATCAACGCCGCGTGTGGGTTGGGCGACGATTAGCAGGTTACTCTCGCGGGAGAACTCGCGGGCGATGATGGCTTTCTGTTGGTTCCCACCGGAAAGCGTGCCGATATGTGCGAAAATGCTAGGCGTGCGCACGTCAAATTTATCGACCTGTTCGTTTGCGTTTTCCTCAATTTTCCGATCTTGGCGCAAGACCCCCTTGGCAAACGGGGATTTATGGTAAGTTTGCAGCACCATGTTATCGGTGATGGGGAAGCTGGCGACCATCCCGTTTTTGCGGCGGTCCTCCGGGACGTGAGCGACACCGGTTTCGATCACCTTACGCGGCGAGACATGCGTGATGTTCTTGCCCATCATGCGGATCGTGCCGCTGGTTGCCTCGCGTAGCCCGGTGATCACCTCGACAAGTTCGGTCTGCCCGTTGCCCTGTACCCCGGCGATGCCCAATATTTCCCCGGTATGTAGCGCCAACGAAAAACCACGTAGGGCGGGTAAGTCGCGGTCGTCAACGGCGGTTAAGTTGTCGATGGCTAGCACCTGTTCGCCGGGGTTCGCGGGGGATTTCTCTACCCGTAGCAGCACCTCCCGCCCGACCATCATCGACGCTAACTCGCCCTCGGTGGCGACTTTCGGGTCGGCTTCGCCAACAACTTTGCCATCGCGTAACACAACCACCCGATCGCAGATGCGCTGGATCTCTTTGAGCTTGTGCGAGATAAAGATCACACTCACGCCGCGCTCGACCAGGGTTTCGATAATGCGAAATAACCCCTCGGTTTCCTGGGGAGTCAAAACGGCGGTTGGCTCGTCTAAGATCAAAATATCCGCCTGTCGGTAGAGCGCCTTAATAATTTCTACACGTTGCTGCACACCGACGGGCAAATCTTCGACCAGCGCGTCCGGGTCCATATTTAACCCGTACTGCTCCGCGATAGCTACAATATTATGGCGGGCGGTGCGGCGGTCCAAAAAGCGGAAAAAGCCGCCTCGCACTGACTCGTTACCCAGCATAATATTTTCGGTGACGGTCAATACCGGGACCAACTGAAAATGTTGATGCACCATCCCGATGCCAAGTGCAATCGCATCGTTGGCATCGTCAATTGTCACGGGCTGCCCATTGACCAGGATTTCCCCCTCATCTGGGGCGTATAACCCGTAGATCATATTCATCAGGGTTGATTTCCCGGCACCGTTTTCTCCCAATAACCCTAAGACCTGCCCTTTTTTTAACTGTAGGTCGATATGGTCATTTGCCAGCACACCGGGGAACCGTTTCGTTAGCCCGCGTACCTCCAAGACCATCGACGTATCCGTCGTCATGGTTTGCAACCCTCATTAAGTTTATTTGTTAAGGTTATTTTACCTGCACAACAGAAGTATACCGCCGATACGATGCTTGGCAAACTGTTTCATCGTGCTAAGCAGGGCAATCGCATCAAATTTTTCTTGGGCGCTGTTGACGTTTCAAATTCCGATCTCGTTAGAGACCACAACGGTTCAAAACGTAAGGGCTACAATCACCGATTTTTGGTAACTGCTCAGCCTGCCCCCCACCCCGGCGCTAAAGCGCCACCCCTCCCCCACTATCGCCGCTTTAGCGGCGGGAGGGAGGGGTTTAAGTGGTACATAACTGTTCCCCTTC
>DAOTUA010000268.1:0-15288 GCA_034437355.1 Anaerolineae bacterium
CTCTCCCACAGCTTCGCGGGGAGAGGGGGACTTCTCATCGCGTGATTTAGCCCCTCTCCCAGTGCCAAAGGCACGTTTGGGAGAGGGGTTGGGGTGAGGGCTGAGTAGTTACACTTTTTTTGGAAAAAGGGGTGGGGTGTGGGGTGAAACCGCACGATAGTCTAATCTCTACCTGAGTCGTTACTAAAAAAGGGGGACATGCGACATTAGCACATATCCCCCGATGAATCATACGTTTAAACCGAGGTCGTCGGTTTACTCAAAGAAGGCGTTGTAGTCTGCCAGTTCCTGGTTCGCCTTGACAGCGGCGGCATCCAGGGCTTCTTGCGGGGTCAGGCCGTTATCCAGTACGTCGCTGTAAGCGTCAACGATGACCTGACGGATAGCCGGGAACGGACCCGCACGCCCGCCGAGAACAGCATAGTTGATTTCGCTGTCTTCGGTGGTGGTGTTGGTTGCCGCTAGCTGCTCGATGGCGGTCAGCAGGTTCGGGCTGTCTACCCAGAACTCGGCTAACGTTTCGTTATCTTCCAGGTCTTCGCGTACCGGGAAGTAGCCGGTGCTGGTGTGCCAGGTGATCTGCTGATCGGTTTCGGCCAGGAACTTCATGAACTCCCAGGATGCCTGGTTGATTTCGTCGTCGCCGCTGTCGAGCAGCCACAGGGCCGCGCCACCGATGACGACGCCGTTACGCTCGCTGCTGTCGCTGTGCGGGATGTAGGTCGTCCCAACGGTAAAGTCGGCAGCTTCTTGCAGGCCCGGTGCGCCAGCGGTAGAGTCAAAGATCATGGCCGCCTGGCCAGCCAGGAAGGCGGCGTCGGTGTCGGTCCAGGTGTTGCCGAGGTTCGGCGCGTAGCCATCCAGGTACAGCCCGGTCAGGAACTCAAAGACTTCGACGCCCTGGCCCTGGTTAAATACAACTTCGGTGGCACGCCCGGTACGCCCGTTGTCGTTATCGAAGTACAGGCCGCCGGAGTTGGCTAGAATCTGCTCGAAGTACCAGCCTACCTGACCAAGCGTGACGCAGAACTCGGCGTCGGTGTTGGCCTGGATGTCGTCACAGATAGCGAGGAATTCGGAGAAGGACAGGTCACGAGGGATTTCGTCGTAACCGGCTTCGGCCAGCAGTTCGGTGTTGTAGTACAGAATCGGCGTGGAGCTATTGAACGCCATCGCGACCATACCGTTTTCATCAGAGTAGTATTCGCGCACGGCGTCAACGAAGATGCCGCTATCGTAGCCGTCTGCTTCCATCAGGGTATAAGCCGGGACCAAACGACCGGTGTCAAACATGGTCTGGGCGGCCAAGTCGAAGTTCTGAACGATGTTCGGTTCGGTGCCGGTCTCGAAAGACGCCAGCAGCGCGTTGTAGGTGTCATCGTAGGACCCCTGGAAGGTGGCGTTCACAACGATGTCGTCCTGGCTTTCGTTGAAACGGGCAACCAGTTCGTCAACGGTTTCGCCCAGGCCGCCGCCCATCGCGTGCCAGAAGTTCAACTCAATCGGTTCATCCTGCGCCCCGATACCCGGTAACACGGCCACGAGAGCCAGCAGGATTACCAACCCAGCAGTAAGGAAAGTCTTATTCTTCAAAGGTATAGCCTCCATAAAATGTGTGTGATGTGTTCAAATGGTCATTATGGATGGGAGCGTCTCCTCTCCATCACTTTAAGCGGATGACCCACCCGCATTAAAGCCAAAGTGCTAGTGTTACCCTTTTAAGCCTGTTGTCGCGATGCCCTTCACAAGCTGACGTTGGGCCACCAGGAAGATAAGCAGGGTAGGGAGCAACGCAATCACGGTTGCGGCCATGATGCCGCCCCAATCGGCCCCGCGTTCTTGGTCGAACAAGAAAAAGCGTATGCCAATTTGCAGCGTCCGCATTTCCGGCTCGTTGGTAATGATCAACGGCCATAGGTATTGGTTCCAGGCGCTTAGAAACGCGAAAATCCCAAAGGCGCTGATCGACCCTTTACTGAGTGGGACCACCACCCGCCATAGGTACGTCCAGCTAGAAGCCCCGTCGATTTTCGCGGCGTCATAGAGTTCTGCCGGGAGCGATAAGAAGAACTGCCGCAGCATAAACACGCCAAAGGCGCTCGCCAAGAACGGCACTGTTAACCCCATGTAGCTATTGGCCCAGCCCAGTTCACTGATCAAAATAAAGTTGGGGATAAATGTCAATTGGAAGGGGACCATCAAGCTACCCAGGATCAAGAAAAACATCGTGTTGCGGCCTGGGAACCGCAGAATAGCGAAGGCATAAGCTGCAAATATGCTGGTGATGATCTGGAAAAATACGATCACCGTGGTTTGAATCACGCTATTGAAGAAGTAACGCGCCAGGGGTTGGGCGGTCCAGGCGACGACGTAATTTTCAAACGTCCACACATCCGGGAACAGCGTTGGCGGGTAGTTGATGATATCCTCTGGTACTTTGAAGCTAGTGAGGACCGCCAGAACTACAGGGAACGACACAACCAGCCCCAAAAGAAAGAGGATCGCTTGTAAGATCAAGGGTGTGAAGCGCCGACGCCGCGCATCGGCGGCAGCTTCTATTTCTGCTGCCGATTTCACATCTGCCGTCGGAACCGCTAGTGATTTTTCCTCAACCATTTAGTAATGCACTCTCCGGCCAATGTAACGAAACTGAATGATAGATAAGACGAGAATCAACAGAAACAATAGGTACGCTTCGGCAGATGCTAGCCCCCGGAAGGGTGTCCCCACAAAAGCTTTATCGTAGATGGAATACAACATGGTGCGGGTAGCCTGTGAGCCACGGGTGAGGATGTTGATCTCTCCGAAGACTTGCAACGAGTTGATCACGTTGATGATTAGTAGGAAGAATAGCGTGGGGGAAAGTAGCGGAAGCATGATAAAGCGGATGCGGTGATAGATGGTTGCGCCGTCTACTTTGGCGGCCTCGTAGTACACTTCGTCAATATTCTGTATGCCCGCCAGCGCGATAATCGTATTGAACCCCAGTTGCCGCCAGACGACCGCAATACTCACGCTGACGAGCGCCCAATCCGCATCATTTAGCCAGTTGGGGCCATCGATGCCTATCAAGCTAAGAATGTAATTGAGGTAGCCGACGATGGGATGGTAAATCCAGCGAAACAGCACACCGGTCACCGCCGTACTGATCACAATCGGCAGGAAGATCAGCAGACGATGAAACCAACTGAAGTTTTTCAACGGGTAAGACAACAAGATCGCCAGCGCGACCGATAGAATGATCCCGGTCGGGACAGTGTAGAGCGTGAATAACAACGTGATGCGGATCGTGCGCCAGTATTCCGGGCTGTTGAACAGGCGCACGTAATTTTCAAACTCAACGTAGCGCGTTGCCCCGCCAAACGGAGCCACGCGGGTTAAGCTAATCTGAAATGAGGTGATGATGGGGATAAATACAAAAATAGTCAGGATAATCAGGGTGGGGGCAAGGTAAAGATACCCTTCGATAGCTTCCCACACCTTACGCCGCCGATTAGGTTTTATTTTGGACGCAAGCGGAAAACCTGATTCTATTTGTGACGTATCGGTCATAGACAAAACCTTTAGCGACAAACTTAACACCAAGAGCCTAACTATCTATGATTATGAAATATTGATAGAAGCGTTAAATATTTAATAACCATCGACGCAGCGAATGATCACGGTGGTTGGTAGGTGGGAGGTTCCCTATAGCGATTTGGAAACATATTGTCGAACTTGCAAAAATGCAATTTTTCGTTTATTCTATATTTATATTTTAAGTTGAATATATCCATTTTAGGGAGGATAAACCATGGCACTACAGGTACAGAAACGGCCAGATGAAGCTATCATTGTGATAGAAACGCATCCACCATTGAACGGCGATACGGACCCAGTGGAAGCAACGGCAGTGACGCTGGAATTCCAGGCGGAAGTCGGTGGGACAATCTGCCGGATTACCGACTACACCCGTACCCCCATCCCCTTTGGTGTGCTAGTTAAGGGCATGAGTACGGATAAGGCCTTTCAACACCCAGAGGTGATTAGCGTTGTGGTGGGCGATGACGATATGGTCAAGCTTGTGGCGGAGGGTTTCAAGCAGGAGCAATACGGCAAGATCGACGTTAAAATGACAGCCTCGCGAGAAGAAGCACTTGCTTTAGCTCATCAGTTGCTAACAGCCCGCCAAAAGGGGTAAAGCAGCCGTTCGGGTTTAGGGTTCATCTGGCAAAAACAAGTACAATCGCGGCGGTTGTTGAACTGCCGCGATTCGATCAAGCTGTGCGTGGGCCGGCAGCTGAGGCCCGCGCTAGTCGGTAGATTCCTGTGCGACGGGGATATTCTCAAAAGACCCGGTAACGGTATAAGCGTCGTCCGTCCCTTCGCGCAGCCCGCCGCTAGCGATGGCTGGGACTAGCTCGGCGGTAAACTCACCGGAGACGGTTTCGCCATCGAAAAAGGTTAGCGTCAATTCACCGGATACCGCCCGTGCGTAAACACCGTCCGCACTAGAAAGCTGTTCCTGGAAGTATAAGCCGACCTGTTCGCCGTCTGGTTCAATGGCTAAGGTGAGGGTATCGCCGGTGTTGGCGCTACGCGGGATCACCTCGAACCCTAATGCCGGCGTCACGCTATCATCCGGGAACAAGATCAGGTTAAACGCGGAGTAGTCCGTGCTGAAATTGGGATCATAATCTTCCGTGTAGTATGAACCGTTTTCGACTGTCGCGTTAACATCCCCGCTAACGGTGAAGCCAGTGTAATAGTCTTTATCGTCGGTGGCCTCCGATGTTTCGCTCTGGTCGGTTTCCGTCTCGTCAGTTTCCGTCTCGGCCTCATCGCTTGTAGGGGCGATGGTGGGCGGCGTTTCTGGGTCCGGGCTGCCACATCCGACCAGCACGAGCATCAGCCCGATGACGACCGTAGCCAGGCCAGCACGTTTGAGAATATACAGCATGGTATCTCCTGTTTTGATTATTAATGGCAGTCTTAACTATAAGCCTTCGATAGCGATAACGCAATTGAAAAGCTGTCAACAAAAAATCCCCTGGCTTTCACCAAGGGATAGAAGGGGCAGGTTATCCGCCCGTTATTTCAGGTTGATGTGCGTCTTAGCACGTCCCGGAGGTTGTTACGAACGGCCCGGCAATCCACCCGGTTTGACCGTTGTAGGTCACGCGGTACCACGGGCTGTTCGGGTCGCCGGGGACGGTGGCGACTTGCGACACGCTTAACGGTGTCGCGAAGGCCACATCATCCAAGTCGGTGCTGTTGACGCTCGGCTCGGCCCGCAGGTTCATGATGTTCTGTGTGGTGACGGTGCAGCCTGCCACATCACGGACCTGTGCCCCGCCAGCGTTGGTGGTTTGTTGCGGTGCGCTCGTGACAATCTCGCCGCCGCGCCCGGTGATGATCACCCGGTCTACAAAGGCGTCGCCGGTCTCGTCAAACACGTTGAGCGTGCCGTCTCGGTTATCCGTGATACGCCCAGGGAAACCGACGGTGCGGCTGCTGCCGTTCGGGAAAACGACTGTGATTATCCCGGTCGTGCCGTCGTAGGATACCCGCGTGCCGTCCACCAGTTGGAAGCTGGTCGTAGATTGCAGATCACCGGTGAAGGTTATCGGGCTAACTTCCGGGGCGCGGGGTGCAGATGGGCTAGTGGTAGACGGAGGTGGTGTCACCTCAATAACAAAATTGAAAGTGAGTGGTGTACCCGTATCTAACGGACCGCCAGAATCCGGCGCTAAGCTAACGGTATCGATCCATGATTTTGTACCAGTATAGGTAGAACTTGTGTCGCCCATGTTGAAGGCTATAGCCAGAATTGTCCGGCTTTCGTCGAAAGCAGCCGTACCACAGATTTGGCCATTTCTCTCGTCGATATTTGACCAGGTGGTTGAGTTATTTAGAACAACGTTCTGCGTATTTCCTGGTGCAATCGAAGGAGGCTGGTAGTCGTAACGACAATCGAACCAATTTCCGCTGGGGGTATCTTTTGTGTAGATATTTATATACCAACCGAGAGAGGGGCCCGTACCGGTTTCCACGGATGTATTGTAGTTGATAGAATCGAGATCACCCAGTGTTTTGCCACTCAAGCCAGTATAGGTGGCAATAACCTTCGTGCCATCTTGCGTGATATCTGCAAAGATTCCCTGATTACCGGTGATGGGGTTGACAGCAAAACCATAGTTGGCAGGCGGATTACCAGGAGGTGATGATTCAAATGTGCTGAAAGTCCAATCACCTGGTTGTGCAGGGGATACTTCACCACTTTGTGCAAAAATTGTACTTGTACCAAATGTTGCGATGAGCGCGAGCATGATGGATAAAAATACCGCTTTACTTGAATGTGTCATTACACTTGTCCTTTTATGACTGAATGTAAGTTAGACAGATTTATCAAGGTAACACACAACCTATCGTTTAACAACTTAGCAAGCCTATTAATCTCGACAATGGGTGGCGGTTCTTTAATACAACCTTCGCGATTTCGATAATCCCATCCTAAAATTCGCCAGTAACCGAACTTTCGTTCAGTGTCCGGTTGCTGGGACGTCTTATAAAAAGTGGTGGGATGAAACCCCACGATATACTATCTCTACCGGACCCGTTACTATAAAAGCATGATCGATGTAACCGAGGCGTACCCGTGACCGCTTTCCTTAGCGAGTATCCGCCTGATGTGGTGGCGGCCAACTTATTACAACTCCGGCAGTACCCGGTTCAGACGTTTGATGTGGTCTTATGGCGGCGCTGGCGGGGCGTATTGGCGGTGCAGGCGCGGCAAGTGCGCATCAAGCAGGGGGACGGCGCTTATGCTTTTGTCGTCGGGGTGCGTTGGCACGACCGCCGCGAGGTGATGTTCCCGGATTTTAAGCTGGTGGTGCGCGGCGTGGTGGTGCCAGCCGGGGCAGGGGCACAGCTGCGGGTGACACGCTATACGTTCTACCCGAATTGGCGTTCGTGGACGGCAGCGATGGCGGGGGCGGGGTTGGCGGCGGTGGTGTTATTCCCGTTGTTGTGGTGGGCACAGGGCTTGACGGTCGGGACGATGTTTGTCGGCGTTTACGGTGTGATGATCTTGAGCGCGGCGGGGGTGCTGTGGTGGGCGTATCGCCGGGCGGTGCGGCGGGCGGCGCTCAATTTATTGCGGCAGGTCGTCGGGCTAGCGGACCCGCCTATTGTGGATTGGCACGATTACCTGTACCCCCACGACCCGCGTTACCAGGACTACGGCAGCCCGGATCACTAGGCGCTGTTGACGTTTGAAATTTCGATCTCGTTAAAGACCACAACGATTCAAAACGTAGGGGCATAGCACGCTATGCCTTGGGTTCAGCACGCTGAATCCTTACAATCACCGGTTTTTTTGCGTAATGTCAACACAACCTAACTAACGCGCTAGAGCATCCCGCCCCAGCGTAACAACATCAGTACGGCGGCGGTCGTATCTGTGCGCTGTTGCATGGTCGCCCCTTCCCACCCGCCATCAGTCGCCTGGCGCGTTAGGGCGCGGTCGCGGGCGGCAACGTAAAGCTGGCTGCCGGCGTAGCGTGAATTGAGCGCGGTATGGGCAATCGTCACGATGGCGGCGGCGGGGGTATCGGTGCGGTGGACGGCGGTCAATAAGTCGCGGTTAAGTCCGTCAATGAGTGTGGTATCGGCAGGTTGACCGCCAATGTTGAAAAGCGGGAGCATGTAGGCACGGGCGCTTATGGGCGTGCCCGTTAGTTGATCGCGGTCCCAGGCTGTTTTGAGATAGCTCAGCGCCGGGCCAAAGTACACATCGGTATCTCTGCCGACAGCCTGTACTGCGCGGCACACCGCCGCCGTCAGTAGGATCGTCTGCGCAGCCGAGGCCCCAGGCCACACGCCATCATGCCGCTGTTGCGAGGCCAGCTCTGCGGTTGTATTGGCAACTATCGGGTGGTTTTCCGCGCTGATCCAACGGCACCAGCGCAATGCCTGGGCAGCTTCTAAAACGGGGTGTGCGTCATCTGCCGCGACTAACCCGGCCCAGCCCCCGTTAGCTTGTTGGTGCAATGCCAGCGTGTCGATCACCTGTTGGCGGGTGGCCAGGCCCAGGACAAACTGCGCAGATATATCTTGAAGGGGCGTGCCGTAGGCTGCGATAAACTGCTGTGCGCCTATCAGATCAACCATAGTGAAAGGCTTTCTGTTCGCCGTTGATAGGTAACTGCTCAGGTGCTTCGTCTCCGAAGTTTGCGACTAGAAAAATTTGACTCGATCCCCTCAACACTCAGTAATGTTGTGTTGTTTTTCGTACAAATCGCGCTAAAATATGCTTCGCTTTTATGTAACCTACCAAGAGATCACACCTATATATGACCGACCAAAAACAATATCGTGCGATGTTCGTTATCGGTAGTGCTTTTCTGATGTTGGCGCTGATCGCCATACCAGCCGCTTTGATGCTAATTTTCAGCTAGAAGATCGGCAAAAAGAAAAACCCAGCGATGAACGCCCCATACGCTAAGCTGTATAAGGTCGCTTCTAAGCGAGATAACTTGCCATCCAACGCCACCACAATCATATACAGCATGAAAGCAAGCATCACCGGGTACTCGTAGATGCGCACCTGTGCCGGTACCGTCAATGGGCTGACCACCGCCGATACCCCGATAACAAGCAGAATGTTCGCTACCGCCGCACCGATCAAATTACCGAACGCGACATCCGGCTGGCCGCGTTGGGTTGCCGCCGTCACTGCGACCAGTTCTGGGGCGGATGTGATCAGCGCGATGAACGTTGCCCCGATTAGCACATCATTGGTGCCAAGCTGTGTGACCAGCACCAGCGCCCCCTGCACCAGAAAATCCGAACAGAACACCAATAACACGATCCCGGTTACGGCCCGCACAAACTCAAACGGGCGGTTGATCTTCTCCATCACTTCTTTTTCAACGATCTCATTATCTTCGACCAACAACGCATCACTTGTTTGTAACGGATTAGCGGCCCGCATCTCTTGTGTGGCGAGTACCTGCACCCGGTTATCCTGCCGGACGATGCTCTGAAAATACACACTAAAGACCACAAAGCCGCCGATCATTAGCAAACCAATCACCCAGGTGATCTGGTTAAGAAAGATCAGGCCGTATACTGCCAGGCTCACGCCAACCATGATCGGCACCCCACGCCGCACAATACCAGTAGCGATGGGTAACGACCCGGCAAATAATCCGCTTACCCCCAGCACCAGGCCGATATTGGCAATATTAGACCCCGTAACCGTCCCAAACACTAACCCACTCGCGCCCTGTAACGATGCCCGAATTGCAATCAATAACTCTGGAGCCGATGTTACCAGCGTGATCACCGTTAGGCCGACCAGCAATTGCGGCACTCTAAAAGAGCGAGCTAAGCGCGATGTCCCATTCACAACCCAATTCCCGCCCAGGTAAATGCCAAACACACCGATCAAAAAGGCTGTTAGGTTCATAAAACCCCTCTATTTGATCAAAAATGACGCAACAATGAATGCGCTGTAGGTTAGCAGGAACATGCCGGATTCAAGCCGGTTCAACACCCGATCTAGCACGAAGGGGAGCAACAATATCGAAAAAGCGAACATCAAGGGATAATCGAACGTGATCACCCCGAACGTATACGGTGTCAATGTGCCGGGGTCATTCACCGGGATCGGGCTAATCAAGCTGGTCGCCCCCAGGATCAGCAGCAAGTTAGCGATATTCGACCCGACCACATTCCCCACGGCAAGGTCACCCTGGTTACGTAAGGCCGCTACTAGCGACGCGGCCAGCTCCGGTAAGGATGTACCGAAGGCCACCAGTGTCAGGCCGATCACAACTTCCGACACGCCCAGGCCGCTTGCAATAGCCGATGCCCCGCGCACGGTGAGTTCTGCGCCGCCCAACAACACCGCAAGCCCAACGAACAAGCGGCCCAACTCTAACAGCAGGTTGATCTCTATAGCTTTGCCACTGTCCCCGGCTTGGCTGTCCAGAGTGCGTTGTTCGTCCGTGCGGTTGAGCGTTAGCCACACCATACCCGCATTAAATAACAGGAAAGCCGTCAGCAGCACCGCCCCATCTACCCGCCCAATTTCCTGATCCAGCAGTAAGAAGTAACCGAAGAATGTCAAGCCGATCATGATCGGTATTTCGCGCCGAATCAAGCTGACTTTGACCGTAATGGGCAACACCAACCCGGTCAGGCCGAGAATCAAGCCCATGTTAGCGATATTGGACCCAATGACGTTACCAAGCGCAATTCCACTTGAGCCAGAGATAGCCGCCCGCACGCTCACCATAAGTTCTGGCATAGATGTACCGAAGGCAACCACCGTCAACCCAACGATTAAGGGGGGCAGGCCCAATTTACGCGCAATCCGTGAGGCGGCATCGACCAACCAATTGCCTCCCAAGAATAAGCCCACCAACCCGATTGCAATCAACACCAAGTTTAATCCGATGTCCATGTTATGATACCTCCGGCAACCGCCGACAACGAAGCTAACAATCTGTATACCATACCGCATGTTTGGCAGATTGCGCCACCCGTTGCACGGCATCCAAGGGGTTTTCAGTAAGCTCGTGCAGCGTTTGAGCCGCGCCTGCGGTTGGGATGAGCGTTAGCGCCAGCGCCGCCATATAACGAACTTGTTCGTCTTCATCGGGGCGGGTGATGACCGCCCGCAAGTGCGGGATAGCGCCTGGCAATTGCCACTGCCCCACCAGCCACACAGCCCCCTGCCGGGTTCCCCAGTCCGCGTCGTGGGCCATCAGATGGGCGAGTTGGGGGAGTGCGTGGGGGTGTGGGTAGGCGGCAAGAGCCACGAACACATTGTATTTTTCATGGGGCGTGATGGGCTGATATAGGTCGGCTACGGTTGGCGGTGATCGCAAAAGATTATCCCTGGTATGGACGCTACTCGGTCGGGTTAAAGCCTAATTTCTTTAGCGACATCTCGGCTGTCTGTCGGATGCGCTGATCGGGGTCGGCTAAGAGGTCTTTTAGCGGGTCGATGGCGTTTTTGTCTCGCAGCCGTCCCAGGGCGCGGGCAGCCTGCCGCCGGACATAGGCGCTATCGTCTTTTAAGGCTTGTGTGAGTGCGACGACAGCGCGGCTATCGCTGATCCAGCGCATGACCAGGGCCGCTAATTCGCGGGTGGCGGTATCGTCGGCATCGACCATTAACGGGATAACCGCTTCGCAGGCCGGGCTGCCGATCTGCACCAGCGCCCCGGATGCCTCGCGGCGCACCAGCATATCGCGGTCCGCTAGCATCTGTGCGAGTGGCTCGGCGGCATCGACCCCGCCTAACGCCCCCAACGCATTGATCGCCAACATGCGCACCTGCCCATCGTCGTCGTCCAGCGCTTTCACCAAGACGGGTACCGCCGAGGCTTCGCCAATTTCGCCCAGGCCCCACACCGCATTACACCGCACCCACACGTTATCATCCTGCAACGCCCCGATAAGGGCCGGAATTACTCGTGTATCCCCGGTGTGGCTGAGTGCGCCGATGACCAACTGACGGGTGATCGGATCGTCATCCTCTAATGCGCCTAATAATGGCGGGATAGCATCCGGGTTATTGACTTCCCCAAGGGCCGCCGACACATAAGACCCGGTACTCATATCGTGGGTTGCCAGCATGTTCAGCAACCGTCCGACCGTGTGCGCCGTCCCGATACGACCAACGACCAACGCCGAACGATACCGCTGTTTAGCCGGTCGTTCCGTTGATTGGATGATCGCCAGCAAGGGGTCCACTGCTGGCTCGCCTATGATGGCCAGATCGTCCATGGCTTTATCATGAACTTCCTGGTTGGGATGTGACAATTTTTGGATATGGTCTTCAATTTGTGGGTCCGCCATTGTTCAAGTTCCTTAACGGCCTTTTGCCAACTGAATATCTTCATTGTAGCAGACGTTGGCGCTTTTCGCTTATCGGTTTATAGCACGAGGAGTTTAGCCCCCCGCCGAGAGATAAATCACCCGGCTACCGGTGAACCTGTCCCGACAGGTCAGCGCGTAGCGCCCGTAAATTCGATGACACCCCACTAGAAACCCAGGGTTCATCGCCGCACCAGAAGTTATGCTATACTAGGCTGAAAATGCGGTCAAGCAACCCAGGAGACTAACACATGGCAGATAACAAGATTCAAGAACGCATCCGTGATCGTGTGCGAAATAATATCCCACAGGCCAGCGAGCGTGACATCAACGAGATCACGCATCGGTTGCAACAGCAGGTTAACGAACTGGTGGAGCGCGTCACCGGGATTCGGCAGGTCAAGCGTCAATACCTGACAATGGGCCTGACGGCGGGAGTATTGGTCGGGGTGGTGTTGGGGATTCTGATCGGCATGTTGATGCAAACCATCACCGAGGGCAACCCGGACTAAATCAAGCGGGGCACGCTTCGCGCTTGGCGGTAGGTTGTGCCGGCACGGTTGCACCAATTGCCCATACCAAATGATAACCGGTAGGAGCGCCATGACGAAAAAAACTTCACATAAAAAATTAGTCCATACGCTGGCAGATGACACCAGCCTAACGAGCGCAGAAAAGCTCCAGCTAGCACGAACGCTCAGCGCACCTTTACCGCGCAAACCCAAAACTATCAAACAAGCCCCGGACTGGCTCGCCAGCAAGTTCGAGCAACACGAGGCGCAGCAACACCAGCAAGCGTACCGTCAGTTGGGCCGAACTTACCTGTTGGCAGGCCTGGGTATGGTCGGCGGGTTCTTCTTGCTGACGATGGTTGTGATAATCGTATTGTGGTTGGTCGCATGATACACGTCGAACGTGCTACCCGTGAGGATTTACCGGCTATCTGGGCGGTGGATGAAACCTATCATACCGATACGACCAACCGCGCTACGCTGATGAGGGCGGTTGATGCGCGGCAATGCTTGGTTGCCAAACAGGGTTGGGCTGTGATCGGCTATGCCGTGCGCGAGACGAACTTTTTCGCGTATCCGTTGGTGCGCCTGCTGGTGATCCACACGGATCACCGCCGCCAGGGGGTCGCCCGGCAAATGCTCAAATACATCGAGATGACCACGCAGGCCAACCGTATCTTTACTTGTGCGCACGCGCTCAATCACATTGCCCAGGCGACCTATACCGCCCTGGGTTATACCCCTTGCGGCGGCATTGATGGGATTGCTACAGACAATGGCACACTCCGTTTTTTTTGTAAGTCGCTTTCGTCGCGTTAAAGTTGCTAGCTCACGCTTACTGCAAACGTTCTATGTGAAATTCAAAATGCGTAAGGTTTGGTGGGGTCTCACCCCATATCCCACCCCTTTTTCCAGAAAAAGTGGACAAAAAGCGTCCATTTTGTCAGCTAAGATTGTAGAGGGCGGAGCCAAAACTCTTGAGAGGTTGCTATACGTTTGAGTTGGCGTGGAGCAAATCACGGACTTGCTCAACCTGATGATGTTCACCGAGTACCGCAATCATGTCTCCGGCTTGCAATAAGCTATCTGCGCTTGGGTTGGTGATCACTTTCCCGTCACGCAAAATGCCGACAATAGAAGTCCCTGTTTGCTGGCGAATCTGTAAATCTTTGATGGATCGAACGCGCAGTTCGTGCTGCTCTGGCATATCGATCCAGCTTAACTCCATCAGGTGAGCCGCCGCCCGCTTTAACTTGCCAATCGCCTGGTAGTTCGGGTTGGCCTCTTGCAGAGGCGCATAGAGTTCATGGCGGATATTATCCGTGAATTGGTAGATTTCCATTGCCGGGACTTCCAGGTGAAGTAACGCCTGTCGCACGATTTCCAACCCGGCCTCAAACTCCGGTTGAACAACTTCATAGACGCCGTATTCGTGCAGAATATGTGATAATTCGATACTTTCAACACGTGCGACAATATGCAGGTCCGGTTGAAGCGAGCGCACACGATCCACAACGGCTTGTGTGGTACTCATCGCCGGCAAAGTGATCAGCATCAGCTTGGCAGTATGGACCCCGGCAGTTTCTAGCACGACTTCCTCATTTGCATCGCCATAGATGACCGGCATCCCATCTTGTTTGCACCGATCAACGCGCCGCTGGTCGAGTTCGATCACGACAAATGGGAGTTCCATCCGTTGCATAACTTTGGCGACATAATAGCCGGTGCGCCCGCCGCCAGCGATAATAATATGATCGTGCAACCCCTCTTGCGGCAAGTTGATCGAATCGAGCTTTTCTTCCGAGAAGTGTTTCTGCCACAGACGATAGATCGGCGTCGCCAACCGAGACACAAACGGCGTCAGGATCATCGTTAGAATGGCAGTGGTGAGCAGCAAAGAGTACAAATCCTGTGAGATCGACTGTGTACTTAACCCCACCCGTGTTAGCACAAAGGAAAATTCCCCCACCTGGAACATGGTTAGCCCGACAGCAATAGGGATGATGTTCCCGTAGCCGAAAGCACGCACTAGGATACTGAAGATCGTCATCTTACCGATAGTCACTAGCACAACCAACAGTAGCACAGTCGTCAAGTTCTGAAAAAGATAACCAGGATCAAGCAGCATCCCCACCGACACAAAAAACACCAGCCCAAACAGATCGCGCAGCGGCGTAATATCACCGAGCGCCTGATGGCTGTAATCCGATTCGCTCATCACAATCCCCGCGACAAACGCCCCGAACGCGAAAGACAGCCCAAAAAGAAAGGTAATGTAACCAACGCCCAACCCAATCGCCGTAACGGTTAACAAGAACAATTCGCGTGATTTCCATTGGGCGACGATCCGCATCAGCATCGGCATGACCCGTGTCCCAACGAAGATCATCCCCACAATAAAAATAAAGGCTTTAACAGCAGCACCTAACAGGGATGGTATGCCGGCTTGCAGGTCGTTAAGTTGTGGCAAGATAAGCATAAGCGGGATAATCGCCAGGTCTTGCACAATCAGAATCCCGATCATCACCCGGCTAGAAAGCGTGCCCAACAAGCCGCGCCCCATCAGCGTTTTTAGAATAACCATTGTGCTAGAAACCGACACCACCCCCCCCAACCAGATCGCCTCAGTCCATCCAAACCCAAATAGACGCCCCACCCCCATCCCATAAACAATCGTCAATATCATTTGGATAGGCGCACCCAACAATGCCACCCGACGAACGGGCTGTAAGTCTTTGAGCGAAAATTCTAACCCCAGGGCAAACAGCAACAGCGCAACACCCAGTTCTGCTAGTAGCTCGATATCATGAACATCGCTGATGGTGATCCCGCCTGTATATGGGCCGACCAGTACACCACCGAAAATATATCCCAGGATAAGCGGTTGCTTCAATCTTTGCGCAAT
>DAOTUA010000269.1:0-7570 GCA_034437355.1 Anaerolineae bacterium
CTCTCCCACAGCTTCGCGGGGAGAGGGGGACTTCTCATCGCGTGATTTAGCCCCTCTCCCAGTGCCAAAGGCACGTTTGGGAGAGGGGTTGGGGTGAGGGCTGAGTAGTTACACTTTTTCTGGAAAAAGGGGTGGGGTGTGGGGTGAAATCCCACGATATTCTAATCTCTACCTGAGTCGTTACAGCAAAATTACCATATCCGTGTGTAGCGCCGCACCCAAGTTGCGGTAAAATAGGATCACACAGTCGCTAAACAGAGGTTGAGGTAGCTATGAAACGGGAGCAGGTATTGGCGGCAGTCGAGCATATGACGGCCCGCCGCGACAAATACCCCCACGTCGCCACAATATTGGAAAATCACTACGATCGGAAAACGTGGCGACAACGCGGCACCGCGCTCGATTCGTTGATCGGTACCATCCTTAGCCAGAATACGACCGACGCCAACAGTGGCAAAGCCTTCGCCCAACTCCGGGAGGCTTACCCCACCTACCAGCATGTTCTGGACGCCCCGGTCGAAGAACTCAAAGACGTGATCCGCGTGGCGGGGTTAGCCAACCAGAAGGCCCCCCGCATCCAGCGTAGCCTACAGAAAATATGGGATGAACGCGGCGCGTTCGACCTGGAATTTTTGGGCGATATGCCCGCCGACGACGCCCGCGCTTGGCTGACGAGTATCAAGGGCATTGGCCTGAAAACGGCTTCGATTGTCATCTGCTTTGGGTTCAACGGGATGGCGTTCCCAGTTGATACTCACGTCAACCGCGTCAGCCAGCGCATCGGCTTTACGCCACAAGGCACCACGCCAGATAAAGCACATTACATCATGGAGGAGATCGTCCCGCCCAAGGATTATTTCGCCTTTCACATTCAACTGATACAGCACGGGCGGGCGGTGTGCAAAGCCCGCAAGCCCCGTTGTGAAGCCTGCCCCCTCACGCACCTGTGCGATCACTATCAACGCGAACAACAGGACGCCGCCTCATGACCGCCAACACCGAAACCTAACATGCGCATCTTTCTTTCCCCTCACTTAGACGACGCCGTTTATAGCTGCGGTGGCACCATCCACCAGCTAACCGAACAGGGCGAAACCGTCCGTATTGTGACGATCATGGGTGGTGATCCGCCAACCCCGCTGCCACAGACGCCCATCATCAACGATTTGCACACGCGCTGGGGGGCCGGGCCTGCCCCCATCGCGGCCCGGCGGCAGGAGGATCAACAAGCGGCGGCGCATCTGGGCGCGGAAACGCAACACATGGATACCCCCGACTGTGTGTATCGCACCAGCGCCGACGGCACCCCGCTTTACCCGTCCGAGGAAAGCCTATGGGTGAATATCCACCCACAAGACCCGGCCCTGCACCACCTGGAAGGCGTTCGCTTACCCGATAACGCCACCCATATCTATATCCCGCTGGGGGTTGGTCAACACGTCGATCATCTGGTAGTGCGTCGTATCGGGCTGGCATTTCATCGGCTGATCGCGCAGGTCGAACAAGCCAACCCGCCCGCGCTGTTATTCTACCCGGAATACCCCTACTTAGAAGATGCCGCCGCCATCGAAACGGCCCTGGCAACCCTACCGAACGCATTGGTTATCCAACAGCGCATCAACTATTTGACACACGCCAATATTGTTGCCAAGATTGAAGGGATACGCGCCTATCAATCGCAAGTTAGCACCTTCTGGGAAAACGAGGCGGCGCTCGAAAAACGGGTACGGGCGGCATTGGTCCAACGTACCGATCAACCAGCAGAGCATTTTTATCAGGTGGATAAAGGCTAAGTAAGCATATGTCCGAGGTAAGCCAACAGGCACAGCAAAAACTGTCCGAACTGATCGATGATGCACGCGCCGGCAAAATTATACCGATCCGGCTACCGGGGCAACTGGAGGAGATCGCCGCCTTAATGCAGGCCTCCGATTCCGACTCACAGGCCCCCGCCCCGGCTACCCCCGCCCCGGCAGATGTGAAAACGGTCATCGAAGAACAAGCGGAGTTCATCTCCGTGACCGTTCATGAGTTACGCAACCCCATGACGAGCATCCGTGGTTATAGCGATATGATGGCGACCCCGGCCATGGGCGAGCTAAACGACATGCAAAAGCAGTTCTTAGAGACGATCCGCACCAACGTCAAACGCATGGAAAGCCTGCTACAAGATGTCAGCGATATGGGCAAGCTACGCGGGGGCGTGCTGAACGTCACCGAAAAAATGGATATGTTCAAAAACATCGCTGGCATCGTGCAAAAGACGGTCGAGCCGATGGCAGAAGAACACGGGAAAACCCTCACATTCGACATCGCATCCGGCTTGCCACTGCTCAATACGGATGGCGAATACTTTGCCCGCGCCCTGAGTAAGTTCATCGAAAACAGCTTGCAGTACACCGGGGACGACGGCGAAATCTACGTGCGGGCCTATGCCGATGATAACTGGCTGGTGGTCGAAATTGAGGACAACGGCCTGGGTATGACACCGGAAGAAACCGCGATGCTAGGCACGCTGTTCTGGCGTAGCGAGCGCGAGGCCGTCCGCGAACACAAGGGCAGTGGCTTGGGCGTTCCTATCGCCTTTGGCGTTCTAGACTTGATCGGCGCGACTTACCATGTCGAAAGCACGCCCGACCAAGGGACCAAGATCACGGTTCGCATGAAGGGGATGACCTAACCGCACCATGACCGACCACCAACCCGACCTGAAATTTCTACTCGATGAGATTCTAAGCGGCGATGAGGGCCGCCGTCAACGCGCCCGCATGATGCTACTGGCGATGGATGAGGACGCGGTGCAAGCACTCGTAACCACCTTTCACGCTGGCGTGAGCGAAGCGCAGGGCGTGGTTTTGTTGGATGTCCTCACCGAGATCGGCGGGCCGGTGGCGCTCCAACTCTTAGCGGATGTTTACGCCAACCCGCCTAAACCGGCCTGGCAGCGATGGGCGGCTTTGGGCCTGGCACGCAACGCCCATGAGGATGACGCCTTACTGATGACGTTTCTCGATTGGTTGCAGGGCGATGACCTGCCGCAACGCCAAACGGCAGCCCTGGCGTTAGGGTATATCGGCGGGGATGCTATGCACGTTCCGCTAATCCATGCGCTGTACGACCCGGAGATCGCCCCGCAAGCGGTCCGGGCTTTATCACGGCGGGGGGATGTCGTCGCGCTTGCCAAGGGCTACAACACCAACGACGCCGCTACCTGGGAAATGGTCACAGAGGCGCTGTTAGACCTGGGGGATGACGGCGTGTTACCTCTCATCGAGATCGTACAGCAAGAACACCCGGACTACTACGAGCAGGTGATCATCAGCCTGCAAAACCTGAATCGCCCGGAGGCGAAAGAAGTTTTGGCCGCAGCCGACTACGACGCGGACGGGTCACGCAAGCCCGATACGCCTGATGCGTAACGGATCGGAGGCTTGCCCCCCGCCCGGACTGTAGCTGTAGGGTTGACTAAGTTCTGTTGACGTTTCCACCCAATAGCGGTGATTGTAGGGGGTCGGCGTGTTGAACCCAGCGCCACGTTATACCCCTACCCGCTTGTGTTTGACGCGGTGTGTTTCGGGAGCATATAACGGGTCTCGCACCGTGCGTTTGATGCAATTGTCCCCTTTTTAGAGCCACATTTACGCCACGCTCACAAATGGTAAGTATAATGAATCATCTAAGCCTCTACAGTGAAAATATTTGGAGAAATTAACGTGTCCGAAGTCACCAAGCATACCCTTGCTAACGGCATGACCGTGCTATTAAAGGAAGTTCACAGCGCCCCGATTACGACCTGGGTTGTGTCTTACCGCATCGGTAGCCGCAACGAGCGTACCGGCCTCACTGGGATTTCCCACTGGGTAGAGCATATGATGTTCAAAGGGACAAAACGCTTCCCCGGCGGGCAACTCGATAAGTTGATCGACAAGCTCGGCGGCTCTTGGAACGCGATGACCTCGCATGACTATACAAGTTACTACGAAACGCTCCCCGCTAACCAGGTCGAACTGGCGCTCGAACTGGAAGCCGACCGCATGATCAATGCGACCTTTGACGAGGAAGAAGTCGAAAGCGAACGGCATGTGATCATCTCCGAGCGCAGCATGTACGAAAATCAGCCAAGTTTCTGGCTACGGGAAGAAGTCCATGCGGCGGCCTTCCGGGTGCATGGCTATCATCATGAGATCATCGGGGACTTAGCCGACCTGAAAACGATGACCCGCGACGATCTGTATCACCATTATCAGACGTACTACATGCCCAACAACGCGATTGGCGTCGCTATCGGTGCGTTCGATACCGATGAGATGCTCGCCAAAATCCGTGAGCATTACGAGCCACTACCACAGGGGAGCATCCCGCCCCTGTTCAGCCGGGAAGAACCGCCCCAACAGGGCGAACGCCGCGTGAGCATCATCCGGCCCAGTAATACCGCTTTTATGATGGCCAGCTATCACGCGCCGCCCGCCTCCAAGATTGGCGATTGGTTCGCGCTGAAAGTGCTGGATGCGGTACTGACGGGGCCGGGCGGGGGCATCGGCAACAAGACCAGCCGCCTATACCGTGCGCTACAAGATACCGACCTGGCAGTTGGTTTGAGTGGCGGGTTACAATCGAGTATTGATCCGTATTTGTACTCCATCGTGGTTGTCGTGCGCGACGGGCAAACCCCAGAAGCTAACGAAGCGGCCTTAGATACCGTCATAGATGACGTGTTCACCCACGGCATCACCCAAGAAGAACTTGCCCGCGCCCAGAAGCAGCTACGGGCGGCTTTCGCCTACAATACCGAACGGGTCACCCGGCAGGCGTTCAACTACGCTCGCGCCGAAAGTTTCGATAGCTACAAATGGGTCGATAACTACATGGACCGCATCCAAACCGTCACACTGGGGGATATTCACGATGTCGCCCGGCGCTACCTGCGCCGCAGTAACCGCACCGTCGGTTATCTGATCCCCCAACAGCCGGAAGCCTAACAGCGCGGCGGCCCCCGCCAACCAGATTTGATTATGCCAACCGTCAACAGGATAAAACGATGTCACAAGCCACCACCTTTGAAGCAGCGTTACCCTCCAGCCAGAATATCACCCGCACCGAACTTGATAACGGGATCGTCGTGCTGGTCTACGAAAAGCCCAATGTCGATTCTGTCGTGATTAGCGGCTCGATACCCGCCGGTAGCCTTTACAGCCTTGGCCAACAGACCGGCCTCGCTTCCATGGCTGCCGCCGCACTCATGCGAGGGACGACCCACCGCGATTTTGAACAACTTCATACCGAACTCGAAGTGCTGGGCGCGGATATGGACGTAGACGCCGGGCGCTTTAAGGCCGGCTTCGGCGGTAAGGCGCTCGCAGAAGATTTACCGACCCTGATCACGTTGTTAGCCGATGTGCTGCGCTACCCGGCCTTCGATCCCAATCGGATCGACCTGCTGCGCGGCGAACTGCTCACGTCGATCAACTATGCCATGCAAGATACCCGTTACCGCGCCCGCAAAGCCTTTACACAACAACTCTACCCATCCAGCCACCCCTATCATGACGGCGTAACCGGGACGCTCGAAACCATCGAGAGCTTCACCCCAGACGATCTACGCACCTTCCACCAGCAATATTACGGCCCCAAGGGAAGCGCGTTGGTCATCGTTGGCAACATCAAAGCGGCGGATGCAGTCGATATTGTGCGCGATCAACTAGGCGACTGGACCAACCCGGACCAGCCCGGCAACCCAAGCACCCCCACCCCGCCCACCGTTAGCGGCCTGCAACGGGTTGATACGCTTATCCCCGGCAAAACACAGGCCGATGTGGTACTCGGTTTCGCTGGCCCATCGCGCTATGCGCAGAATTACCAGGCGGTCACGTTGGTCAACAGTGTGCTGGGCCAATTCGGTATGATGGGGCGCATTGGCGATGTTGTCCGCGAAGAAAAAGGATACGCTTATTACAGCTATAGCAGTGTCGAGGGCGGGCATGGGCCGGGCGCATGGAGCGCCGCCGCTGGGGTCGCGCCGCATAACGTGGAAGAAACCGTCACCGATATTGTGAACGAGTTCCGGCGCATCACAGAAGAACCCGTTAGCGATGAAGACCTGGAAAACGTGCAATCCTACTATACCGGGAACTTACCGCTACAACTAGAAAGCAGCGAGGGCGTTGCCAATACGATCTTACGCCTAGAAAGCTACGGGCTAGGGCTAGATTACCTGCTCAGCTACCGAGACACGATCAATAGCCTGACCGCCGACGATCTGTTAAACGCGGCCCAGGCTTATATCAATGTGGATAACGTCACGATCTCTGTTGCTGGTCCCGCTACAAAATAAAGCCAATCTTTGCCATGAGGCGCTATCAGGGTAATAGCGCCTGGGCGGTCGGCATATCCGTGATCAATGTCTTGGGAACCCCGCTACGCAGCGCCCCGCGTAGCGCCTGGACCTTGTGCGGGCCGTGCGCCATCAACACCACGTTTGGTATCTGCTTCAGCGCCTCCCAATCGATCCCCAAAAGGCGCTCGGAGGCGGTGTTATGGACGACCTCGCCATCTGCATTAAAGCAGTGCATGAGCATATCCCCGACCACACCTTGCTGCTGGAGCGCCTGCATATCGGCCTGGCTCAAGAAGCCGGTCTGGACGAGGGTGCTGGTCTGCCCGACTTCGCCCACCCCGATAAAGGCCAGGTGGCTTTCTTGGCCTGCGGCTAATGTTTGGCGGATGCTTGGCTCCGATAGCAACGCTTCGCGGGCTTCTGGGCTGCTAAGCAAAACCGGGACCGCTAACGGCATTAACGCCGCGCCTAGCACATCCGCCACACGCCCGCTGATGCTGTACGGGTTGGCCTTGCCGATCATGTTGCCTACCAGGTCGATTACGGTACATTGGCACGCCTCGGTTTGTGGTGGCAGGTAATCCGCTAGGCGGCTGACGGTGCTACTCCAGCCAAAGCCAATGCGCATATCCGGGGTGAGCAGGTAAAGCAGCAGGTTCGCGGCGGCTTGCCCCATGGCATCCGATGACGGCACGACAATAGCGGACCCCAACGGGAAAGCCGCCTCTAACTGACGGCTAAGCGCCAGGTCTGGTGGCATGGGATGCACGACCCGAATCTCAACAATGCCCTGTTCGCGGGCGCGTTTTAACAGCCGTGTGACCTTGACCCGGCTCAGTTGCAGTTTACTGGCGATCTGTGCGTGCGTCAGGTCGTCGGTGTAGTACATCCAGGCGGCGCGTACCATCAAATCATGATCGGACATTTCGTATATCAAACGCTATAGATGAACAATTGTGCGATCTATTGTACTGGACTTTCACACGCTATCCAGCAAGAAAGAAGCAAATAAGGGGATCGGGGGCGCTATTTTCAATTAAAATGGACGATTTTTGTCCACTTTTTCTGGAAAAAGTGGTGGGGTGTGGGGTGAAACTCCACGATATTCTAATCTCTACCAGAGTAGTTCCGATTTTTACAAAAATAGGTAACTGCTCAGGTACTAAACACATCTTACGGTATCGCACCCGCCCTCACCCCCTAAATCCCCCTCTCCCACAGCTTCGCGGGGAGAGG
>DAOTUA010000270.1:0-8200 GCA_034437355.1 Anaerolineae bacterium
CGGTGCTTGCCGGGACGCGCCTCACTGCGGCCGAAGCTATTTCGGATCATAATGTGAGTTCGCAGAATAACCTGATCGATGTTCTGTTGGCCCGGCTCGGTGGGTTGCCGCGCCCGATTTTGATTTCGATTCGGAACACCTTCCGCCGTAAGATTCGGCTGCTGGTGACGGTCTTTACGCTGACTTTAGCCGGGGCTTTTTTCATCAGCATTTTGAATGTGCGTACCGGCTTACTCGGCGATATTGATAAGCTGTTGGCGCTGGTGGATTATGACATCCAGTATGTGCTGACCCGCCCGGCGGATCGTGTTGGGCTAGAACGACGCATCGCGGATTTCCCTGGGGTTGCGATTGTCGAAAGCCGTGTCGAAACAAGCGTCACCTTTGAACGAGCAGACCGCACCCAAAGCGGGTCTTATGGGTTTGTCGGGCTGCTGGCGGATTCTGCGTTTGTGAACCCGTTGATGGTTGAGGGCACCTGGTTATTGCCCTACGACCGCACCCGCGAAAACGACATCGTGATTACCGACATCCTCCAGCTTAACGAACCGAGCTTACAGGTCGGGGCGGAAGTCAAGCTGCGCCGGGGCAACCAGAACGACACGTTCCGGATCGTGGGGGTGGTGGATAGCGACTTTGAGAGTGTCTACGGGTATTTTGATACCGTGCAGGCGTTCCGGGGGACGGTCGGCTTGACCGACCGAATCGTGCTGCGGGTATCTGGGGCGGTGCCGAACGACCAGCATAACACGCTCTCGTTAGCTTTGACGGATTACCTGGACGACCGTAACATTAAAATTGCTAGCACCACGTTAAACGTCGATATTGTAGAGGGGATCACAGGTGGGTTTAACGTGCTGGTTTATTTGCTGCTGGGGGTGGCGATCTTGATCGCGGTTGTGGCGGGGTTGGGCTTGACGGGGACAATGAGCTTAAACGTGATGGAACGCACCCGCGAGATCGGCGTGATGCGGGCGGTGGGGGCCGGTAACAATGTCATCCGGCTGATGTTTGTGGGAGAGGGCGTGTTGATCGGCATGATCAGTGTGTTGTTTGCGCTGCCGTTGAGCATCCCTAGCACGGTTATTTTCGCTAACGTGTTGGGCGATGTGATTTTTGGCAACCCGCTGAGCGTAGTTGTGTTGCCGGTGGGCATTTTGATCTGGTTTGTGATTGTGACGGTCGTTTCCAGTATGGCGAGTATCGCCCCGGCCAACCGCGCTTCGCAGATCAGCATCCGCGAGGCCATCGCCTACGAGTAGCTGATCGCCCGTTGTGCCAGCCGCCCCGGTAGCAGCGGACGGACAAGCGCCCATTCTTCGGCATCCAAGGGGCGCAGGGCGGCCCACAATGCCGGGTATACCAGCACACCAGCGGCAACCCCTGTCAGCGGATGCAGGCCGTAGCCCGCCGCCATCGCAGCCGCCATCCCGCCGGCTGCTACCGCCGGACGCCACAACACGCCGAGCATGTTCACGCCGCGCATTTCCGAGCGCAGCAACAGCGCAAAGCCGATCATCAGAATCCCCTCACTGGCGATGGTCGTCAGTGCCGCCGCCCGGTAGCCGTACATCGGGATGAAAATCAGGTTGGTGATAATGTTGAACGCGACCCCTCCCACAAACGCCCAGGTGAGTTGGCGCTGGCGGTCGAGTGCGATCAACACATATTGCGTCAGGCTATTCATCCAACCAAGCGGCATACTCCATACCATAATCTGAAGCGCAATCGCCCCTTCTGGCATGAACTCATTCCCGCCGAGTAATAGCGTGAGTGGCCCCGCCAAGAACGTGAGCAGTACCGCCGCCGGGAACACCACCGCCGCCAGCAACTTGAGCGATAAGCGATAATTCCGGCGCAGCGCGGCCCGGTCGTCGGCAGCTTGGCGGCTCAGGCGGGGGAACAGCGCCATTGTAAAGAACGACGGGATTACATTGAGCGCCAACAACCACCGATACCCCACGCTGTACTTCCCGACAATCGCCGCGCCGCGTAACGCCTCTAGCAGCACCACATCGATCTGAAAGAAGATCGTCGCCAGAAAGTGATTGAGCATCAGCGGGTAACTCTCGTTTGCCATGCTGCGCATCAAGCGTGTATCTAACCCGGTGGGCGGCCCGTTGTGATTGCTAGCTGCTTGCGGTTGGCGTAGCATATCCCGCCCGGCAATCATCAAGATCGCCAGCGTGACAAAGTTGTTGAAGATGCTCACTGCCGCCAGCCCGATAATCCCGAAGCCCAACAGCAACACGATCACGCCGAGAATCGCCTTGCTGATGCTTGTCACCGTAGAAACGGCAGCCGGGTATTCGGCGCGTTCGTAGGCGTAATAGAGCGAGGTCATCCCTTTGCTGAGGCTACCAGGGACCAACCCCAGATACAGCAGCACCAGCGCGATGATCCCGCGTGTGTCGAACGGGTCCGGCACGATAGCTTGCCGCGCATAAATAAAACCGAGCAACAACCCGACGCCCACGCCGGATAATATCAACCGAAACACGGTCGTATTGACGAACAAGAACCGCGTCCGGTCCCGGTCTCGGCTGGCTTCACGCATCAGATAGACATCTAGCCCGAAGTTCGTAAAAATATCGAACCACACGAACACGATTACCGCGTAGTAGTTGATGCCGGTATCTTCCGGGCCAAGCACGCGCAGCACCACGAACGCCAGCACAAAGTCGATCCCCCGGTTGAACAGGTTGAGAATCACCGGGGCGACGCTGTTACGGGCGAGTAGGGCGCGGTCGTCGGTGTCGTTGCCTACCACAAAGCGCCGCCAGCCCCACACACCGAGCAGAAACAGCGCGATGATCACCGCGATGGCACTTGTAAACGCCCCCACCTGGAACGATAACGGCGAGTACACCAGCCGCACGCTATCGCCGGGGGCGGCGGCGGTTAAGTCGATCACCGGGAAAATCTCGGTACGTGTGAGTGCCAGGCGGGTTTCGCCGTTGGGCGTTTGCAGGTAGGCCCGCCAACCGGGGAAATGCGCCATCGAGACGACCAGCGCCGGATTCGCTGGCAGGTCGTCCCGCAGCCCGATGATAAGCTCGCGCCCGGTATCCGCTTGGATATTGGCGGGGAGGGGGGGCAGGCATTGCGTCCCGACACCATCAGGTGATAGACAATCATTCGGGACGACAAACGCACGCGGGGCGGCGTTCGCGTTTTCCCACACACGGGCGGCCTCGTCCGCATAGGCCAGCGAATAACCGTCTACATCGCTGATGTCCGTGCTGGGATGCGTGACCACATAGCGGATATTGAGCAGATGAAAGCGCGGGTCGGTTAGCGCGGTGCGGGGGTCGAAATTTAGCCCGACATGATCATAGGTGGTGTATAGCGGTGCAATCCGGTTAAAATCTAGCTGCACTTGCGGGTAAAGCTGGCGCATGTAATCGACATAGGGCCGGGGGATGATGCTTTCGTAACCGCGCACGTCGTCCAGTTGATAGCGCCAGGTCACATTCGCTGGCAGCATCGGCGGTTGAGATGGGTCATCTAGCGTGATGTAGCGCCACTCATCCGGTTGATCGGCTAACCACTCGACCACCGGCGGCGTAAAATCCAACCAGGCTGGGTCGGCGGCGGGGTTAAAGCCGGCGGTGGCGATCATCAAGTCCATGGATAACAACATGATCGCCCCCATCCCAACGGCCTCGGCAACCCCAGGCCGGAACCGCGCCCACAGCCCACGCCGCCCGCCGTGATAGTCGCGGCGTTCCTCAAAACGCACCCGCTGCCGCTGTCGATGCACCGCATACGTCATCCCCCCAAAGATGACGCCCGTTAGTAACGTAATCATCCCCCAAATACTAACTTGAACAACCAGATGGCTGTAGAAGGCGCGGGCATCCGGGAAGGCCGTATTCGCTTTTGCCAACGAACCGAGCAACTGCCCCACCAGCGGTTCGGTGATGGCGTCGTAAAGCGCGTAGCTCAGACCGACCCCGGCCAGCGTCACCCCACCGACCGCCAGCAGCAGCCACGTAAACGCCCGCTTCAGCCGATAGCTGCTGAGCGTCGTCAGGCACTCCCAGCCGAAGGCCGCCAGCACCGCCACACTGACCGTCACGGCATAGACCCATCGAAAAGGGGTATGCGCCTGGTTTAAGCCCGGCAGCCCGTAGTAGATCAGCGCGTAGGTGGGCAGCCCAAACATGAACGTCAGCCCGACCAGCGCCAAACCGGTAAACCCGGCCCGATACGGCGGCTGCCCAGCGTCCGGGCGGGTGCGCCCTTGGATAGCGCGATCTAGCAGGCCATAGATCGCCAGTGCCAATGGCAGGATGCCCAGATAAAGCGCCCCTTCGACGTAGTTTTTGATGCCCCATTCGGTGTTGGTTTGGCGCTGGCCTAGCGCGTTGATAAAATCGACCGGGACGCGCTCCCAGGCGAATACATCCAGGTAGGTATGCTGTGCTGGCGAGCCGTAAAAGTTCGGCATGACGAACTGCACCACATCGCGCAGCGGGTGAGCAAAGGCCAGCGTCTCCGAGAAGGTCTTGCCCTGTGCCCGCCAGTTGGTACTCACCAACTCGTAAAGCGGGATGAACTGCACCGCGCCCGCCGCCAGCCCTAGGCTGCCCATCGCCACCAACCACCCGAACCGCCCCGCCCACTGTCGCGCCGCGCCGGGGGTGTTCCGCCCGGCCCAGTAACCATGCAGCACGCGCAGCAGGCCATAGTACGCCGTCATCAAAATGGTGTAGTAGGTGATCTCAACATGCCCGGCAAAGATATTCAGCGCCAATGCTGCCGCCCCGATCATCACCCACGGCACCACCACCGGACGCCCAAACAGAGGCCGCGCCCGGATGATATACTCGGTACACAGCAGCAACAGCGGCAGCCACACTACCCCGCCCAACATCATCGGGAAAACCGCACTCGCCAGGAAAAACCCGCTGTGCTGGTAGGTGATCGCACCGAGCAGCGCCGCCGTCCGGTTGAGCCGTAACACTCGGATAAACCCGTACATCATCACACCGGCTAACCACAGGTTGATCACCACAAACCACCCATAAGCGACATCTAACGGCAATAGATAATAGATCGCGCTCAGCGGGTACAATGTAGACGGTTGCCCCGCCGCCATAAATGGCACCCCACTTAGCTGATGCGGGTTCCATAGCGGCAGGTCGCCGGCGGCGAGGCTGTCTTTAATGAAGGCTTTCCAGTGTAAGTTTTGCAGGATCATATCGCTTACGAGCGCGTTATCGGGTGGCGACGGCACGCCGACCGGTTCGGCGTAGGTGGCATAGGGGGCGAACGTATACAGGTTATCCGCCGGGAGCAGTGTTCGCCCGCCGAGTGTCTGTGGCCAGAACGTTATCAACGGGAGGAAGAACAGCAGCGCGATAATCAACGTGTCTGGCGTCAGGTTGCGAATCCGGTAACGCATGGGGCCTCTTGAAGATTTTGCCGACAGGTGCGCGGCGTAGCATAGCCCTAACGAGCAAGATCGGCAAGCCCTCCCGCTGGGGTCGGATAGGAAACCCCACGAGATCCTACTGGATGACAACATATGGGTATAAGTACACGATAGCGTGGACTGCATGGATTATTGCCAGCGGACGCCTTTCTAGGCGTCCGCCGTCTAAATCCGATCACAACGTTATTCTGTGGTCGTACCCAACATATGGGGCGGGGTAATCTATATCTTAACTTTAATCAAATGCTTATGTCAGAACTTTATACTTCATATACAAGTTGATTTTAATGTTAGGTCAGTGCTTAAAGTATGGACCCTAGATTGTGGCAAATCCTGGACACACCGCCGGGTGATCTGTACATTCGTCACATTTCACTGTCGGATCATGGTAAATCGGTGATGGTAGACTGCGAAGCGTTCAACGTCGCTTACCCGAACGGTAAAAAGTTCCGGCTGACATTTGCACACTGCCGCGATGTTCACTGGCAGGCTAGCGACCCGATGGCGCATCGGGATGGGCAAATGCAGGCGCTTGGGGTGTACCTGGGGGAAGAACGTCACAGCAAAGCGGCGGTGGTGTATACGGGCGATACGGAAATGTCCGTATTGTACAATGAGATACACATAGACGAGTGAAAAGCGGAGGTCCTTCTCCATTTGAAGAAAAAGCCGTATTATACGGCTTAAAAAGGTAAAGGATGCACATCTTATGACGGAATCGGCAACCGAAGATGCCATTCAGGGGTATTGTGTACGCTGTAAAATGACTATCGACATCGTTAACCCGGAAGCCGTCTGGACCAGCCGGGGAACCCCCGGCACACGCGGCGAATGCCCGGAGTGTGGCGGCTCGGTGTTCCGTATGGGGGCCTCACATCTACACGAGGGCCTGACGGCTCCGGCCCCCATCCATGTGAGCAAGCGCGGGGCCAAGCCCAAGTTACCGCCCAATACGGTTTACATCACCTATGCCGTGCCCGACGAAGAAACGGCCCAACAACTTGGCGACGATCTCGAAAAGATGGGTATGACGATTTGGCTACACGACCATACCCCGCCGGATGTCAACTGGGCTGGGGGCGTCCACCCGGCGTTAAAAGAGTGTACCCGCATGGTGGCGCTGCTATCCGATGCGGCTTTATCCGACGCGAGCAACCAGGATGCCTGGGCTGTTTTCCGTCAAAACCGAAAGCCGCTGGTCGTCGTCCAACTGACGGATATACCCACCCTCCCGGATGAACTGCGCCGTAGCACGCGCTTTAACATGGCAGATGACTACCGGCGCACGTTCCGGCGGCTTGTGCAAGAACTCGCCCGCTAGCGACCCACACCCCACCACTTTCGGCCATGTTCACCCTGCTGTGATTGGGGTGTGTTCAAGCTAAGTCCCTGAGTTGTAATAACTAGGTCGTGTTGACATTTACGCAAAAAACCGTTGATTGTAGGGGTTCAGCGTGCTGAACCCAGGGCATAGCACGCTATGCCCCTACGTTTTGAACCGTTGTGGTCTTGAACGAGATCGAAATTTCAAACGTCAACAGCGCTTAGAAAAATTTGATGCGATTACCCTGTTGCGCGTAGCCTCTGAGTTGCATCCCCCACTAGCCGGGTTTAACATATAGCTTGTTGACAAGCGGTATCAACCGGGAGCATATACGGCATGGCCCCCCCTAATCCAATTGTGTTACTTGCTAGTGGGCAACGTACCGGGAGTACATTACTCCAACGCTTTATCGTCTCGAACCCGAAGATTATGATCTGGGGGGAACATGACGGGGTGCTAACGGAGATTTTCCGTAAGTACGACCGCCTGTATGAATGGGATGCGATGTTCGCGCATCAACTTGAAACCTTTCGCAACGATGGGTTCAACAATTTCATTCCTAATATGATCCCACCAGCGGCGACTATCCGCGCCAGCCAACGCGCTATCCTGGATACTCTCTATCGAGACCCGGCCCGGCAGCTAGGCCGCGATATTTGGGGCTTTAAGGAGGTCTTGTACGATGCGGAAATGGCGCTCCGGTTACGCGGGCTTTACCCAGATATGCGCGTGATCTACATCACCCGGCATCCCTTCGGTGCGTTTACGTCTCTTTTACATGAGGAACGGCTCAGGCCGGCCCAGGTTAACATCCCGCTGAAGGACATCTGGACCCGCGAGAAAACGATCCGGTGGTTAGAGGTCTGGGCGCACATCAACCAGAGCTTTCTTGATCACCCGGCCATTGATGAGTCGTGGGTGTTTAAACTGACTTACGAGGGCTTGATCGAAGATATACCAACCGTCACCGGTCGCATGATTGATTGGCTGGGGTTAAACCGAGACGCCTTCGATCTGGGCGTCTTTAACCATCGCATCTATACCGACCGCGATAACGAACAACCGGATCGCCGCGACCAGCGCCCGAAAATCCGGTGGGCGGACTTGACCGCCGAGGAATACCGCCTGATGACCCAGCCGCACATCATAGAAACAGCAGCACGGTTGGGGTATAACATACCTACAACATGATGGGCAATTTTTGTAACTACTCAGCCCTCACCCCAACCCCTCTCCCAAACGTGCCTTTGGCACTGGGAGAGGGGCTAAATCACGCGATGAGAAGTCCCCCTCTCCCACAGCTTCGCGGGGTGAGGGCGGGTGCGATACCGTAAGATGTGTTTAGTACCTGAGTAGTTACCAATTTTTAGAGAATTATCAAACAAAGGACGAAATATAATGCGTAAATTGATGTTGATTTTGATGATTGTTGGCAT
>DAOTUA010000271.1:0-4605 GCA_034437355.1 Anaerolineae bacterium
TTACCCCCATAAAGGGGGAAGGGGAACAGTTATGTACCACTTAAACCCCTCCCTCCCGCCGCTAAAGCGGCGATAGTGGGGGAGGGGTGGCGCTTTAGCGCCGGGGTGGGGGGCAGGCTGAGCAGTTACGAAAAAGTGGACAAAAAGCGTCCATTTTCATTGAAAATACCCCCTCATCGCTTTCTTCGCTCCTTTCTTTCTGGAAAGAAAGAAGAGAAAAGCATAAATCCGCTACTTTGCATCAGGCGTACTATACATACCAGCCGCCTGTAATGCGTTTACTGTTGCTTCGAGAAACGTCCGAGGTCTTTAACGTGTGCCACGCTCGCTGTAAGCGATGACTTCGGCAGCGTTGGCCTGTGTGACGAAACCGGGGCCAGTCTGGACGATGGTTGCCCCTGGCGTGTTCAGGTTATCTAAGAACAAATACATATAGATAACGCCAAGGTAGCCCTGGGTGTATTGCTGCTGGTCGATAGCGAAAAGCACCTCACCGTTTTCAATCGCGGTCAGCACCTCCGGCGAGAGGTCAAACGTTGCCAGCGCCACGACACCGAGCAAGCCTTCATCGCGCAGGGCTTGCAGCACCGGGATGGCCCCGCCTGGGCCAAGCGTGAACACACCGTTGATGCTCTCATTCTCGTTGAGCGTGGCAATCACCCGGTTTTGCGCGTCGGTCGGGTCGTTGAGGTCCACTTCTAGCACGTCGGACGTGCCGCCAGCTTCCGCCATCGCATCCGCGAAGCCCTGGCAGCGCAGGTCTAGCGCAACATTCCCGACTTCCTGGTTCACACAAAGCGCGTTACTGACACCGGCTTCTGCCATCCGTTGCCCGCCGCCGAACCCGGCCTCGTATTCTGTCTGCCCGATATGAGCTACCACGCCAAGCTCATCGGCAACTTCACTCCCAGAGTTGATACTGATAACCGGTATCCCCGCTTCCATCGCTCCCATGATCGATTCTTCTAAAGCGGACGGGTCCGGGTTAGAAACGATCAAACCATCCGGGTTGCTAGCAACAGCAGAATCAATCAACTGTGCCATCGTGACCATATCAAACACTTCGGGGGCCTGGTAATTGGTTTCGACACAATCCAGATCGTTATCGGCGTCAGTAATTCCATTGGCAACAACCGACCAAAACGGATCGCTAGCTTGCCCATGTGTCACAACTTCGATGCGATAGATCGTATCACAGCTTTGGGCGACGACTGGCAAGGCGGCCAATGCCATCAACCCTAGGCCAAGCGCCACCGTCAGATGAAGTATTTTCTTCATAGTGAATAGTCTCCTGTTCACGTAAGGCATATCACAAAAAACATTTAGTAGATGCTTATTGTAAAACGTTTCTGCTGATGGGTGTATAATAAATACATCCATATTCAGGAATGGTCGGTGGATGTTCTGTTCACTGCGCCCGATCTCGTGGGGGAGTTGCCGCAGATACCACCAAAAACCCCACTCATGCGAGTGGGGTTTTTGGTTCAGGGCTTATTTACTGTTACGATGCTCATCGAGCTAAATTACATTCTTGCCGAAGGTGGGAGTCGAACCCACACTCCTGTGAAGGAACTACGCCCTGAACGTAGCGCGTCTGCCTGTTCCGCCACTTCGGCTCACAATAAAAATTATAGTAACACAAGCGATAATTGGGGCAAGGGTCAACATTCGGAATTCTCGCCCCAATTTTCCTGGGGTAGACTAACCTTCATATGTTAGGTAACGATGGATGAAAACAGGTTATGGTGCAACTCAACCGCATCTTATACTGGGCCGCGCTAATGACGCTGTGCTTGCTGCCCATATTGGCATCGGCCCTGCAAACACCCGATGTCACCGCCGAAGCGTACATCGAAGCCAACCTACGATCCACCACCGACATTAACGCGCCCCTGGTCGATACGATCTACAGTGGTGAAGTGTATCCGGTTATCGGGCGAAGTGAGTTCTTCCCCTGGGTCTTACTAGCAGACCCCACAACCGGCACGCCCTACGGCTGGGTTTTCCAGGACTTAGTGATTATCACAGGCAACTTAACCAATGTCCCCTACAGTTCACTACAGATAAACCCCGGCGGGACACCAACACCTACGGCCATCCCCACAAGCACCCTCGCCCCCGTCCCAGCCACCGATATTCCCCTGGTTGGCGTGGCTGTCGGCGTATTGCCAACGCCAACCCCCGCCCCAGGCAACCAGGAACCCGCCCCCACCGCAACCCCCACACAACCATCTGGGATTGTCGGGCAAGTCACAGGCGAAATTAATATCCGTTTTGGGCCGGGCATCGACTATCCCCGAATCGGT
The DNA here is from genome assembly GCA_034437355.1 of Anaerolineae bacterium. GTDB lineage: Bacteria > Chloroflexota > Anaerolineae > Aggregatilineales > Phototrophicaceae > DAOTTY01. The sequence continues at coordinate 2,307 of DAOTUA010000271.1, forward strand.
GTCGGTCAAGCGGGTGATGCCTTTGAGATCACCGCCTATCATACCAGCGTCCCCTGGGTGCAAATCCGTTATGATAATGTTGCGGGCGGTTTTGGGTGGGTGGCGCTCGACCTGCTAGCGATCAATGGCAACATCTACACGCTGCCCGCCATCTCTCGAACCGATTTCGCCCTACCAACCCTTACACCAACCCCCAACACCGTCCTTGCTGCCAGCCTACCCGATGGCGAAAGCCCCCCCCTTAGCCCGCCATTCAAAGCCCTCGGTGATACGCTATGGAACAAAATGCTCGACGCTGGCTTTGAGCCGGAAACAAGCCGCATCGGTAGCCTATTCCTAATGGACCTCCAAACCGGTGAAGCTATCGCACTAGGGGATGACATCGCTTACAGTGGTATGAGCCTCAGCAAAATCAATATTCTAGCAACGATGTATCGCAACCTGGACACACTCCCGGACGGCGAACAAGCCCGCCATCTAGCCAACATGATGATCTGTAGCGAAAACACATCATCCAACCAAATTTTGCGCTATATCGGCGGTGACCCCTACGCCGGGGCCTCAGAAGTCACTGCCATGTTACAAAACCTGGGCCTACAAGATACGTTCATGGTCGCCCCGTTTTTGATCGACCCCCGCATTACACCTCAACCCGTCCGCGCCCCAGATACCCCCGCCCAACAAAATCGCGCTAACCCGGACCCCTTCAACCAGATGACCATCTCCGAAATGGGCTGGATGCTAAGCAGTATCTACCAATGTGCCAACGATGGCACCGGCCCATTGATCAACACCTATAGCGATGCCTTCACACAAAATGAGTGTCAATCAATGGTGTACTTGATGCAAAATAACAATATTGGCGCACTTTTTGAGGCCAGCGTCCCCCCCAATACCGCCGTTGCACACAAACACGGCTGGATCAACGATACACACGGCGATGCCGGTATTATGTTCACGGAAGGCGGCGATTACGTGCTAGTCATCCTCTTGCACAACCCCACCTGGCTAAATTTTGAGGAATCTTTTCCGTTAATCGAGGACATCGCGCTGACAGTGTACAACTACTACAACCCAGCCCAACCCCTAACCGCACCACGACAGAGCCAGGTACCGGAGGTATGCGAATTGGCCAACAGCGAAGGGGCACGCATCATGGATAACCTAATGCGCGGTCGGACCGAATAGGCCCTAGCTGCCGCTATCTGCATCTGGTGGGCACAACCTATACAGGTAGCCCCAGGTGTAGATGCCGGTATGGTGCCCGTCATCCCAATTCGGTTGAATCGCGTAATTACCCACCAGTTCGATACTTTCAATACCATACGATCGCATCGGTATTAGCTTCAGAATATTATCCGGCGCAAACTGACTCCCCATGTTCTCGTGGCCGCCACGACATTCTACACACGGGCAGGCTTCTCGCAGGTGATCTAACGGATAACGACAAACAACGTCATCATCCCAGGTGATCTCCATATAACCCTCAGTCCGATTCAGATCGATATTCTTAGGGCGCATCGCTTACCCCTCACTTTGCTGTTTGGCTTGCTCGATCCACTCCTCACGCTGGATGCGTTCCGCCGTCACCCCGCGAACCTCCAGGCGTTCCGCCAGTGATGCCGCGTCCTGCTCGGCAAGTTGCGCAAACGATGTGATGCCGAGTGCGTTCAGGGCTTTAGCAAAGGCCGGGCCAATACCGTTAATCTGCGTCAGGTCATCCGGGGTGGCGGCTATAGGGGCTGGGTCCGGTGAGGGTGGCGTCTGTGTTGGCGGTGGGGTCGTTTTTTCTGGCGATGGCGGCTTTTGCCCAGGGTCGGTTCGTAAAGATGGGGTTGTCGCGTCCTTCTCCCGCAGCCACCACATCCCAACAACTAACCCGGCAACCGCCATCACAACCGACCATATCCACTTTCGCATAGGGGTATCCTTTTAAAACCTTTGGCATTGTTCCTATTCTAGCGCATTTTTTTGGGTTTGCGACGTGTGAAATTTAGAGCAACCCGCTTGAAACTTGCCGACCCTCTGCTAAAATCAGGCGCGGTCTTCCTTACAGAAATGAGAGATACAGGTATGCGGTTATTTCTTCCCCTTGGCATATTACTGTTCACGATCATTGTAGCGGCTTGCCAACCCTCCCCGCCGACAGTCGTCTACATCGTCGTTTCTCCAACCCCCGAAACGGCTAACCCTGCCGCTTCACCCGTAGAGGCCGCTTCCCAAGCCGACCTTACCACCGCGTCCCCATCCGCTACACCAGCCACCACCCCCACCCCACCACCCACTATACCCACCGCCA
>DAOTUA010000272.1:0-4050 GCA_034437355.1 Anaerolineae bacterium
GCGCGTATCGGGAGGGCACGGCGACCCTCCCCTACGATGTCGGTGATGACAAAATGTTCGTAGCCCCCCGACAGGTTGTTCGTACACCCCACTTACCCAATTATTTTATCAAACGTCAAAAGCGCCACCACTCACTCATTATCGCCACTGAGCAGCGGGAGTGAGGGGTTATTTCTTGTTGCGGCGGCGACGGTTACGGCGGCTTTTGCTGCTCGGTTTATCTGATTTCTGGTTGTGCGCATTATGACGACGGTTGCCGCCTAAGTTGGTGGGAGCCGGGGGAGCGCCGGCAGGCTGGAACGGGTGATCCTCACTAACAGGGATATTCATCTGGATCAGACGCTCGACATTGCGTAGGTAGTCGTATTCGTCCTCGGCACACAACGCGAAAGCCATCCCGGTTGCGCCGGCTCGCCCGGTCCGCCCGATGCGGTGGACGTAGCTTTCGGTGTCGTTGGGCATGTTGTAGTTGACGACGTGTGAAATATCTTCCACGTCGATACCGCGTGCGACAATATCGGTGGCAACTAGCACTTGCACTTCACCGTCTCGGAAGCGTGCCAGGGCTTTTTCGCGGGCGCTCTGAGATTTATTGCCGTGAATAGCTAATGATGGGATTTTGGCCTTATCCAGTTTGCGGACGAGGTTATTTGCCCCGCGTTTGGTGCGGGTGAATACCAGCGTGCGGTCCATGTTATGCTCGCGGATCAGGTGTTGTAACAGGCGGGTTTTGTCCCGGTTTTCGACAAAATAAACGCGCTGTTCGATGGCCTCAACCGTGGTAGATTCGGGCGCGACTTCGACCGAGACCGGGTTTTGAAGCCACTCGCCGGCTAACTTTTGGATACCCGGCGGCATTGTTGCCGAGAACATCAGCGTTTGGCGCTGCTTGGGCAGGCGCTTGATGATCCGCCGCATATCTGGCAGGAAGCCCATATCGAGCATCCGGTCGGCCTCATCGAGGATCAGCACGTCGAGTTGATCGAAGTGGACCAAGCGTTGGTTCATCAGGTCTAGCAGCCGTCCAGGGGTGGCCGTGACAATATCGACGCCACGCTTTAACGCTTTGACCTGCTGTTTCTGGTTGACCCCGCCGAAAATGGTTGTTTCGCGGAAGCCGGTATATTGACCGTAATTCGCGAAGCTCTCGCCAATCTGTGAGGCTAGCTCACGGGTGGGGGCGAGGACCAAAACGCGGATCGGACGGTCGCCAGTAACGGGGGACAGGTTGTGTAAGACGGGCAGCGCGAAGGCCGCCGTTTTACCGGTCCCGGTTTGTGCCATACCGATCAGGTCGCGGCCCTGCATCACATGCGGGATGGCTTGTTGTTGGATGGGCGTAGGGTGGGTGTATCCCTGCTCGCGAATAGCACGCAGCAAGGCATCGTTTAACTGAAGGTCTTGAAATTGCATAATGTGGGTGTTTTACCTAGGAGTCCGCCCATACCGTCCGCCGTATGATGTGGTGGAACGCCCACTTCTGCAAAGATGTGATGCAATAAGTGGAAAGGGCATGTACAAGAACTCAACAGTAACAGACCTATCGTTTGATGGCTATCCCCAAAAGGAGGTTCGTTTATGGGTTGTCGGGCGGATCGGGTACTGCCACCGGGCCAGATCGCCAGCGCATCAGCCCAAAAAACAGGCTGAGCAGCAGCAACCCGGCCCCGGCCCCGACCAACCACCACGCGCCCGGCTGCACCTGCCGGTCTAAAACGGATTGCGCGGGGTTGGCGGGATTGGCGTACAATGTCACGCTGTCCCCGACCTGGTAGGGACGGATACGCTCGGCGGCGACTTCCTCGTTGCCCATGTAGATTGTCCCGCGCAGGTCGATCTGGTCGCCGGTGTAGGTCTGTCCGTCGATTTGGTACTGGTAGCGCACCGATGGCAAATAGCGTTCGCCGGTGGTATCGCTGGCATCTATGACGCTGCTAGCGACGATCTCGCCTTCTATGATCTCCCATCCACTGCTAGATACGTAATTGATAATCTTGCCGCCATATTGCCCTAACAGTAACAACCCGACCACCGCATACAACAGGATGGACACGGGCGCGGCGCACCCAATCGCCTGTAAACGTGACATTGGCCTGAACTCCATTACTCACATGCTCAATGAAGCGACTATGCTAGCATTGGCGCATGGCTGATGGCTACGCTGAGTTTGGTGGGCGTTCGCTGGGGTATCCTGTCGGTTTACGCCCCGGTGAGGGCCGCCGCCCCCACTTGATACAGTTTCACCAGCTTAGCAGCGATCATGTTTTCGGGCGTGTCGGTTTCGGTAAGGGCGCTATAGGGCATGAGTGCGCCGTGGGTACTCCAGTCGGTGTTCCACTGGAACCCGTCCGGCAAAGCATCCCGTAGCGCGGTTTGGGTGGGGTGGGCGTAGGCGTAGATGTACGGCTCTGGGTGGGCGGATGTGCCGGGGGAAAAGCCAAAGTTCATGTGTGGGTCCTCTTCTTCGTCGCTCCCGTGTGCAAACCACAACGTAGACAGATCGAAGCCGTGCGACCACAAGACAAGCGGCGTCTGGAAGCCGAGATAATGTGCCTTAGCCTGGGCGATGGCGTTAAACATGCGTTGCATGATCGCGGCGAAGCTTTGCCCGTGGGCGGGGTCGAACTTGAAGGTTTGGTCGGATAGGTCGGATGGTGTTTTGAGCGCGATGTCGTATTCCATCTCGTGTAGCTCGTCCGAGATGGCGGCATAGAGGCTGGTTGGGCTGTGGTCGGTGAGGGTGTAGTGGCTGATGTCTACGCTGTTGTGAATGTGGGTGATGGTCCCGTGTGCAAAATCTAACGAGAAGCGGCCCAGGTGGGGTAAGTCGCCGGTGGTGGCACCGTATGGGGTGGGGGTGATGCTGTGGTGTAGGTGGTTGGGTAATGGCGGAATCGCGGCTTTGCGCACATCGGAAATGACCTGGGCGGCATGATGTAACGTGCTTTGGGTGGGTTGCCAGTCTGGTAGGGCGGGAAGCATAAAATCTCCTTGGTGGCTGTTGGGCGGGCTAACGGTCGTATCGCATAGCTTCATCGGAGTAGTGGTCGTCCTCGATGCCAAGAAACCGTTCGATCTCCTGTTTGATAAAGGCGGCATCATGATACTCGATCAAGCTCCCGGCGATCTTGCGGCGTCCACCCTGTATGACATCGGCATAGACTTCATAGTGATGCTGGCCGTTACTCCGCCAGCTAGATCGTTTCACGGAAGCCCCGATCACGTCGTCTAGCGGGATGCGGCGGGGGGCATGGACGTAAATAGGGGCGGTGGTAACGGTGAGGTCATCCTGGCTGATCACAATCCGTGTTGTGTTCAAATAGCTGGTTAACAGCCAGTAGGTCAGCCCGAAGCCAGCCAGGGCGTGTATCGATCCAAAGGCGGCCATCGTCCAGTTATTGGTTGAATAGGCAATACCGAACCACATGATCATGAAGCCATCCCAAAAGATTGTAAAAATCGTCAGGAAGATGAGTTGTAATGTGCGGTGATGGTGGTGGATTTCCAAGTCGCCTGTTTCTAAATTGTCGAATACTTTGATGCGGTTCGACGGCTGCTGGTAAGGGCGGGCTTTGTTTTTGCCGCGCTTGGATTTTTCGCCCGGTGGCACATCCAGTCCTGGCTCAAGCTGAAAGATGTGATCGCAGATGTGGCAAACTGCTACCATCCGATTGACGTTGATATTTGTAGTGGGAATTTTGTTGTCACAGTTGGGGCAGATTAGTGGGGTAGTAGACATTGTGAGGACTCCTGCACACCGTTTAGCCTGACTTGATTGTAGCGCAGGTTTTGATTTTGTGCCGGGATATAAAAAAACTCGGCATAAACCCGAGTTTTAAAGCGGGCGACGGAATTCGAATCCGTGACCTTTTCCTTGGCAAGGAAACGTTCTACCGCTGAACTACACCCGCAACTAATGTGAGATATTATAGCGAAATGGATGCTGCGTGCAAGGGCAAATTTTGCCGGATTTTGCAAAGTCTTAAACTTTCGGGTTTGGTATCTCGGTTGGTTCTCCGTTCAACTGCGACCACCTTTCACCACCATTTA
>DAOTUA010000273.1:0-5727 GCA_034437355.1 Anaerolineae bacterium
GTTGGCGTGCCAACCGTTGCCCTGGTTGGTTCGCTGCACACCGACGACGCCACGTTACACAACGCTGGCTTAGCGGCGGTCATGCCGATTCTGGACCGCCCAATGCCGATAGAGATCGCCATCCGAGACGCCGCCAATCTGCTTGAACAGGCGGCTTTACGGCTCGGCTATCTGTTAAAGTTAACGGAAAAAACCCCATGACCCAACAAGACCCAACCCTTGACGACCTGTTGCAATTGCTACATCACGATGACCCGGTGGTGCGGGCTTCGGCAGTGAACGGCCTGGGGGCCTACCGCGATCCATCCACTGCCGAGGCGCTCATGTGGCTGATGGGCGATGATAGCCTGTGGGTGCGCTGTAATGCCGCCGAAACACTCGGGAAGTTGCGCCACGAAACCGCTGTGATCCCGCTGGTGGCGTTTTTGCGCCGGGGAACCGGCACCGAATTAGACTTGAACGGCCCACCCGATGAACTCCCGATTCGCTTTCATCGTTTTGTGCGCCAACCCGACCCGGTTTACAGCGATTGGCTAGCAGCACAGGGCGTATCCATGCCAGATGAAGGCTTTAGCCTGGCAGTTAGCGCCCGCCTGGGTTTACAACATCTGGGCCTGCTCGCGACCGATGCACTCATCGATCTCCTAGACGATGACAACCCCTATACCCGTTATGTCGCCTGGGGGCTACTCAATATCATGTGTTTACGAAACCCGGTGCAAACCGCGCTGATCCGTATAACGCAGACGGGCAACCCCCGCCAGAAACAGGGCGCAGCCTTGGCGATGAGGCGAATCGGCAACTTCGGCGCAGTAGCGACGCTGATCACGCTGCTTACCGACCCGTCCCCGCAGGTTGTGCGGGCGGCCGTAGGTGCGCTGGGTGAGATTCGCGACCCGCGTGCAGTTGGGCCACTCCAGGCGCTAGCCCGCCGCGATGACCAGTGGCAAACCATCGTTGGGGCCGCGTTGATCAACATCCACCTGCAACCGCCCGACCCCGGCCCGGAGCATACCGAATGACAAACATCCGCTATTTGACCCTTTCCGAGATGTTATACATCAATGGGCAGGTGCTACAGGACGAGAAACTGCTGCGCGGCGAGCAGCAAATCCGCGAGATCGAACGGTTAGACGCTGCCGTCGCTCGCCCGGCAGCTAGCGCGTTCGGGGCCGATGCTTACCCCACCCTCCGCGAGAAAGCCGCTGTGCTGTTCCACTCTGTAACACGTAACCATCCCTTTAAGGATGGTAACAAACGGACCGCGACAGTGGCGCTGCTGTTCATGCTACGTGTGAACGGTCAACGGATTACCTGGGACCCGCCGGAGGCGTTAGACGTGATCCTGGATGTGGCCGAAGGTCGCACCGATTATCCACGCTTTGCGGGCTGGTTGCCGTTGCAGGCGGTTGATACCATGCTAAATGAGAACGCCGAGCGCGATATGGCGCTCATTGCCGATTTAATGCAAGCCCACCAATGGTTACTTGATGAACTCGCAACACGATAACAACCCATCCGCCCAGGTCCGTTACCTGACTGTCTCCGACCTGTACAACATCAACTTTACCGTCACCGGGGGCGATACCTTCGTCCGCGATATTCACCTATTAGAATCCGCTGCAAAGCGCCCGCAGCTCGTGTTATTCGGTCAGCCGCAGTTCCCCACGCTGCTAGATAAAGCAGCGGCGTTGCTGTACGGCTTAGCTTATCATCACCTGTTTGTAGACGGCAACAAACGAACGGCTACTCGCGCAACGGCCTACTTCTTAGAACTCAACGGCCTGGCCCCCTCCTGGGACGCCGCCACCGTCCAGCAATTCGCGTTAGAAGTTGCCCAGGGCCAGCACGACATCGAAGCGATTGCTGCCTGGTTGGGCGATCATACCAAGCCGGACACATAACGGCTGCCATGTGCCACGTCTTTCAGTGGGGGCGTGCGCTTGAACGTCAACCGAACCGTCACGACTCAGATAGAGATCGAATACTGTGCGGGTTCGGGCGGGAAGTCCCGGAACAGTTACACCGCCCCTATAAATCGGACTTGATGTTCGCTGCGATCTCGTCCGTGATACCCGGCACCGCGATCAACTCCTCCACGCTCGCATTACGGATTTTGTCAATCGAATGGTCGAACGCCTGCAATAGCCGCTTGCGTTTGGCTGGCCCGATGCCCGGTATTATCTCCAGTTGGCTAGCTAGCCCTAACTTATTGCGCTGCCGTCGGTGCGACGTGATCGCGAAGCGGTGCGCTTCATCTCGCACCCGCTGGACCAGATAAAGGGCCGGGCTGCGGCGGGGCAGCAGCAACGGGGCCGATTGGTTCGGGAAGTAAATCTCCTCAAACTGTTTGGCAAGCCCCACCACCGCCACCTCGTCCATCAGTCCGAACTCGCTTAGCACTTCCACCGCTACGCCAAGCTGCCCCTTGCCCCCGTCGATAATCAGCAGGTCCGGCAGTAGTCGCCATGTTTTATCCCGATCTTTCCCGCCGACTGGAACCGGCGTCGGATTCTCTAGCGATTGTTGCCACCGGGCAAACCGCCGCGTGAGCGCCTCACGCATTGACTGATAATCATCGCTGCCCTGGTGCGTCACACTGCGGATATTAAAACGGCGGTACTCACTTTTGGCGGGCGTCCCCTGCACAAACACCACGCGGCTAGCAACAATTGCCGTGCCCTGCGTGGTCGAAATGTCGAAACACTCGATCCGATTCGGCGGTACAGCCAAGCCGAGTTGCTCCTGTAGTTGGCTGAGGGCTTCTTCCTGTTGGACAGTATCGGCCTCCCATTGGGCCTTGAGCATCCGCATGGCTTCGCTGGCATTTTCCTGTGCCATGCCGATCAACTTACGCTTGCTGCCACGTTGCGGCACCGTGATCGATACCTTATTGCCGCGTTTATCCCGCAACCAACGTTCGATGATCCGCGCTTCTTCAACTTCATTCGGTAGGATTAACTCCTTCGGCACATCTTGCGTACCCGCGTAGAACTGCGTGACGAACTGGCTGACCATTTCCTCGTCGCTGGCATCCTCCGTGTTGCGCAGGCTGCGCGAGTCCGAGCCGATCAGCTTGCCGTTGCGGATGAAGATAATCTGGACAACCGCGTTTTGGTCGTCCCGCGCCAACGCGATCACGTCCTGGTCCTCCATCCGCTGCGAAACGGCCTTATGCTTTTGCGTGATCAACTCAATCGCCTGTAACTGATCCCGCAGCACCGCTGCCCGTTCAAAATCGAGTGCGTCCGATGCCGCTAGCATTTCCTGTTTCAGCCGTTGCACCGTCTGCTCGGACTTGCCCCCCAGCACGTTCATTAGCTCCGCGATCATCGCCCGGTATTCGGTGCGGTTCACTGCCCCGATACACGGCGCATTACACAACTTAATATCGTGGAACAAACAGGCCCGTTCGTCCGTGCCGTCAATATCGCGGTCACACGTCAGATACGGGAAGGCGCGACGTAATGTCCGCAACGTATTTTGTACAGCCCACATCGCCGCATACGGCCCGAAGTACCGCGCCCCATCTTGGACGACCCGGCGCGTAGTTTCTACCTTGGGGAAGTCGTCTTGCCACGTCACCTTAATGTACGGATACCGCTTATCGTCCTTCAAGCTGATGTTAAAACGCGGCTGATGGCGCTTGATCAACGTTTCTTCTAAGATCAGCGCCTTGACCTCGTTTTCCGTAACGATAATATCAATATCGTCAACACGCTCGCGAAGCCTGCGCGTTTTCGGGTTGGTGACCGCGTTCTGAAAATAGCTGCGCACCCGTAAACGAAGTTGCTTCGCCTTCCCAACATAGATGATCTCGCCTTGATCGTCTTTCATCAAATAGCAACCCGGTTTGAGGGGGAGCGACCTTAGTATATTTTCGATGTGTTCTGGGGTTTCAAACATAATCTTGACCACAATCCAACAGTTATGGCTATTGTACGAACCCAACCTGAGAATTGCGAGATCAGGGGTGCATTTCAATATTTGCGCGGGTTAGGTGCTTTTATGTAGTTTTGTAGGGGAGTCCCTCCCTGTACTCCCGGCGGGAGGGCACGGCGACCCTCCCCTACGTCGGTTTTGGGTTTTTGGGACGCTCCCGGATATAGGGCGCAATTGCCCTGTTAGTATGGAGAGCGCATTTGCCGACAACCTCAAATATACCCAGAGATCATCTTGCCTCTACTGTGCCCACTGAACATGCTATAATAGAAATATATTTGCAGCATGTAATATCGGAACCGTATGAGCCACACCCCGGTTTTAGTTGACAATGTACGCGATGGGCTGATCCCCAACGGCACCCCACCCGCCCGCCTGATCGACGGCACGCTCGGCGGGGGTGGACATGCAGCGGATCTACTCCGTGCCGGTGTGGGGGCCGTGCTTGGGCTAGATCAAGACGAAACCGCACTTGCTCTCGCACAGGCGAACCTGGCCGCCTATGCGGATCGGCTTCACCTGGCCCATACCAACTACGAACACATGGCGGACGCCGCCCACGCTATCGGCTGGGATACGGTCGATGCGATTTTGCTAGATTTGGGCGTGTCGTCTATGCAGCTAGACCAACCCCAGCGCGGCTTTTCTTTCATGGCAGACGGCCCGCTTGACATGCGCATGAACACCGGGCGCGGGCAATCCGCTGCCGATCTCGTCAATACCTGGGACGTGCCAACCCTGGCCGATATTTTCTATCGCTACGGCGAAGAACGTCACGGGCGGCGGCTGGCACAGGCGATTGTCCAGGGCCGCCCCTACACCACCACCACCGATCTTGTCGCTGTCATCGACGCCAACAAACCCGCCAAATGGACCGAACACATCCACCCGGCCACCCGCATCTTCCAGGCGTTGCGCATCGCCGTTAACGACGAACTCGGCGTGTTAGAACGGGTGATCCCGCGTGCAATCGACCTGTTACGCCCTGGTGGACGGCTGGCAATCATTAGTTTTCACAGCCTTGAGGATCGCATCGTCAAACACGCTTTCAAGTATGCCGCCTCCGATTGCATCTGCCCGCCTAAGCAGCCGATCTGCACCTGCGATAAAGCCCCGCAAATCCAGATCATCACCCGCAAACCGATCACCGCGACCGACGCCGAGATCGACGCCAACCCGCGCAGCCGCAGCGCCAAATTACGTATCGCGCAAAAGGTGTGCTGATGGCAAGTGATAGCCAGAGTTGGATTCGGCAGGCTGTTCGGCGTTCACCGTTACGCGGGCAACGTCAGATCGTCGCCTTGGCTATCTTGGGCGTGTTCATGGGCGTAATTATCGGTGCGTTGTATCTGTCGAATGTGGCGGATATGTCCACGACCGGGCGCGAGCTTGAAATCCTACTATTGGAACGCGACCGGCTACAACAACGTAACGAACAACTCCGCGTTCAAATTTCGGAACTTCGCAGCGTGCCGCGCCTGCTAGCCCGTGCCGAAGAACTCGGCTTCCGGCAGGCATCCCCAGCAGAGGTAGAATATCTGGTGGTTGAAGGGTATAACCCCCAACGTGCGCGGACGGTCGCGCCCATCCAACCGGATGAGGAAACCCTGCCAGAATACGATGAAACCTTCGGCGGGTGGGTCCGCCAGCAGACGGACCAATTACGTCGGCAGTTCAATCAGTTTAACCAGTTGGGAGATTAACGCTATGGCCCAGCAGCGCCGCTATCGCACCACCGACCAAAAATCCAGCCTGCACAATCGCTTACCCATCGTCGCCGGGTTG
>DAOTUA010000274.1:0-9254 GCA_034437355.1 Anaerolineae bacterium
GGTGGGGGCCGGGGTCGCGGTGAGGCGCGGCGTTTGGCTCACGATGGGGGCCAGCGTCGCCGTCGGGATGCTGCCGCCAACCGTGGATGAAGCCGGCTGGCAAGCACTTAAAGCAGTGATCAAAAGCATAAGCGCAACGAAACGTCTGGGCATAAGTTCCCCGGCAATTGTCAAACGGATTGTGAATGGACAAAACCTATTGGTAACTGCTCAGGTACTAAACACATCTTACGGTATCGCACCCGCCCTCACCCCCTAAATCCCCCTCTCCCAGTGCCAAAGGCACGTTTGGGAGAGGGGTTGGGGTGAGGGCTGAGTAGTTACGTTTTTCATAAAAACGTCTAACATTCATCTTGGATGACAAACTATGACAGTTTTTGTCCACTTTTTGTAGAAAGTGGTGGGGTGTGGGGTGAACCCCACGACATCCTATTTCTACTGAGTTGTGACACCTATTGTAGCGAGTCTTGGTAAAGACGCTAGGCTTATCCGGTCAGTCGTACAGAGCATCGCAGCAGATGCGCAGCTATCTACGAAAGCCGTCAATCCGACTCTGGCCGTTCGACCGGGGTATCATGCAAGTAGAAGAACGGCAGGCTTTCTCGCATGTGGTTGACCTCGTATAACTCTAGCGTCATAGTGGGCATTTCCGGCAATTGGCGGATGCGGTCTAGCACAGCATCATAATTGATAATGCCATCACTGAGGGCATTGTGGGTGTCTAACTTGCCGTGTGTGTTGTTCATGTGGGTATGAACCAACCAGGGGTGGAAGGTTTGTAGCCACGTCTCGAAGGTGTAGTCCGGGCCGAAAATCCAGGCATGGCCGACATCCAGGCAGGCTTTTAGATGCGGGTGATCGACTTCGCGCAGCACATCGGCAATAATAGCCGGGTCGAACTCCCACATATTTTCAACCGTGATCGTCACACCGTATTGGGCGGCGTAGTCTGCCATGGTGCCCCAAAAATCAACATTTCGCTTGTGCCAGCCCTCGCGGTAGGCGATATTGTGAATGGCGGCGATGAAGTTGGCATGGAAAACGATCTTGGTTGCGCCCAGTTCGGCAGCAATTTCGATGCCGTGGCGGTAGCGTTCGGCACATATTTTGTTAATTTTAGGGTCCGGGGAGCCAGGGGCCATATCCATGAAGGGACCGTGGATGATGATCGGCCCAGGGATGGGAGCGAGTTTGGTTCGATAATCCTGTACGGTTTGCTGCCAATTATCATCCAGGATATGCGGGAAAGCAAACGCCATAACTTCGATGCCCAGGGAATGGGCGAGGGCCAGCTCAATACATTCGTCGATGTTGTTGATATTGGCGCTGAGCAGAACGTTTTCCATGGGCCACCTGTTGAATGGATCGTCATTACAAATCTTTAACCAGTCTACAGAACCGACGGTCTCTATTCAACATCACGGGTGAATTATTAACATATTCTTTATAAGGTTTCTTACAGGTTAGGGAAAAGTTATCAATTTATAACTTTTGGCTGATATGCAATAGCAGCTTTCTCCGTACCGACTCAGCTTGCCCCCCACCCCCTGCACCCTTTGAACCCGTTTTTTTCGGACGCAAAGCGTCCGAAATGATAAGTTTTTGCTCACTTTTTGTAACTACTCAGCCCTCACCCCAACCCCTCTCCCCGCGAAGCTGTGGGAGAGATTTAGGGGGTGAGGGCGGGTGCGATACCGTAAGATGTGTTTAGTACCTGAGTAGTTACCACTTTTTTCAAAAAGTGACGGGTTTGGGCAGCGCCCAATATTGAGCCATGTAACTTTGCAAAAGCCCCAATGCTTTCTCTTCTTTCGTAACCACCCCGGTAAAGATAGAATATCGTGGGGCTTCAGCCCACAAAACCTTACGCATATAACTAAAAGGACGAACTTAAATGCGCGTCGTGAGTATGGGCGAGTTGTTGATCGATTTTGTAGCGAACGAGGACGGCGTGACGGTCGGTGAGGCCAGCGGCTTTCAGAAAAAACCGGGGGGGGCACCCGCCAATGTCGCGGTAGCGGTGGCGCGGCTTGGGCTGGAATCCGGGTTTATTGGGCAGGTGGGGGACGACCCGTTCGGGCATTATCTGGCGGGGGTGCTACGTGATGAGGGGGTAGACGTTGGCGGCCTCAGCTTCACATCCCAGGCGCGGACGATGTTGGCGTTCGTGTCGCTGGCGGAAGGCGGCGAGCGCAGCTTTAACTTCTATCGCCACCCCAGCGCCGATATGTTGATGACCCCGGATAACATCCCGCTAGACGCGCTAGACGAAGCCGACGCCTTCCACTTCGGCAGCATCACCATGATCAGCGAGCCGGCCCGGTCCGCCACGCTAGCCGCCGCCCAAGCTGCCGTTGATAAAGGGCTGTTTGTCTCGTATGACCCGAACTTAAGGCGGGCACTCTGGCCCAGCGACGAGGCCGCCCGTGAGGGGATGCTCGCCGGTTTTACTTATGCGGACTTTGTGAAGATCAGCGATGAGGAATTCGACTTTTTAGGCGGTGATATTGGCGCACTTGTGGCCGAGCGTACCCGCCTGATCATCGTCACAGCCGGCGTACACGGTGCAACCGCTTACATCCCTGCGGGCGGGCCTGTGAACGTGCCGGGCTTCGATGTCGTATCGGTGGACACCACCGGCGCGGGCGACGCTTTCGTGGCGGGGATGCTCGTTAGCCTGCTTGAACGCCCTGACGATCACACCGACCCGGCGGCGCTGGGGGAGATGTTGCGGTTTGCCAATGCTTGCGGCGCACTTGCCACCACCCAGCGCGGCGCGATCCCGGCGTTGCCGGCACGGGCGGCGGTCGAGCAGTTGGTGGCGGGTTAAATCCCCACCCCATTTGGCAAAAGCATTACCCACATCTTTTTTGGGGAGGGAAATTGGACTGTTTACAACAGCACGATAGCGTCGAGAGGTGTTTTTGGCGGACGGGGCAAGCCCCGTCCCTACGAAAACCCATGCTTTTGTAGGGACAACGCTTGCGTTGTCCGCGACTGCTTATCTGCCAAAATATTGAAATACACCCAAAAAAGGTGCCAAGTTGCGGCACATCATATATAATAATGACGGAACGGTAAGAATTTACAAACGGCCTGAGAGGGAAATCGCGCATGTCCGAGCGTCCTGATAAACTTGATACCCTGTGGCACCCCCCCACCAACCCAAACGAGTGGCGCAGTATGAGTACCCCCACCCGCCGCCGGCGGGTGCGCCTGAACCCCACTTTGCCGAGCGACATTCCGCCATCGCCGGATCAAACCGGGGGATGGCACCTCCCCGCTATCCAAGACACCACCGCCCGCCCAGCTCCCAAGGCTGCCCGGCCAGAAGCTATCGCGCTGGGGCTAATACAGGACGAGCCACAAACCGCAAGTGAAAGCCCCCCACCCGACGAAACCGCCACGGCGGTGCCCCTCCGCCCGGAGGACTTCGCCTACGAGGAGGAGGAAACCGCCCCCGCCGACCCCCTGCGCCCGGAAGATGCCGCGCTTGAGGAGGAAGGCGCTCGCACCGTCCCGCTACGCCCGGAGGATGCCGCCTATCAAACCGGGGCGGATGACGATTACACGGCAGCGTTAGACGAACTTGATGACGACGAAGAGGACGCCTTTACTATGTCTGAGTTGCTGGCGCTGCAAAGCCTGGCAGACGCACAGACGAGCGCCGACGTGCAACAGGGCGAAAGCCTGGACATGGACGTTACCACGCAAGACACCGACAGCGAAGCACTCAACCCGTCTAGTTTATCCCCCGCAGAACGGGCTGCGATGGGCTTAGATAAACAAGAAACCACCGGGGATACCGCCATCCCCGCCGATCAATTTGATTACGCTAGCCAGTTGGCCGCCCTGCAAGGGGGGGACGCCAGCCCGCAACAAACGGGCGCACCCGCCAGCAGCGACGACCCGCAGAGCTACGCCCAACAACAGCTTGCCGCCCTGCAAGGGGGGGACGCCAGCCCGCAACAAACGGGCGCACCCGCCAGCGGCGGCGACCCACAGAATTACGCCCAGCAGCAACTTGCCGCGCTCCAGGGGGACCCGTACAGCGGGGCCGATACGCAAACGCTTCAGGATACGCCAGCCTACGGCGGCCCCCCTCCCGCAGACCCGGAACAAGAAGCCTTTGCGCAACGTTTTCAGCAGGTCGAAGCGCAAATCCGCGAGTTACGCGCCCAACGTGACCAGGGGATGATCGACCAGGGCCAGTTTGAATCGGCACTGCGAGAGTTGATGATCTTTGACGAACGCGAGGGCGTTTATTGGATGATGGGGGCCGATACCGAAATTTGGTACAAGTACGACAACAACACCGGGCAATGGATGGTAGCGCAGCCGCCACGCTCTGCCGCCAGCCAGCAACAAGCCGCGCCACCATCGCAACCGTATCAGCAGAGCGTACCCACGCCCGATACCGGTATGCGCGAGGTGGGCGACCTCAGCGCGTCGTTGCCACAGGTGCAGCAAGGGCAACAAACGGAGTGGGGCTACTCGCAGCCCGGCGAAGCTCAGCCGCAGTTTGGCCAAGAAAGCTACCAGATGCCGCAAGCCGTCCGCCCACAAGACGAGGGCGCAACAGTCGTCGGGGATGCCGCATTCCGCGATCAGCTCTCATCTGCGAGCGAAACCGTGCCGAGCATGGGCCGCGTAGACGATGACGGCGGTTATGTCGGCATTGAGGGGGCGGTGGAAACTGCGCCGGACTACGAAGCGGAAATGGAGGACGACCTCAGTAGCGAGATCGAACTGGCCAAGCGCCGCCGCCAACGTCAATTGGTCACGACCATTGCCGCTACTGTTGGCATCATCACCGGGGTCGGTTTGTTGCTGGCCGCCGGGGTGATCTTCTACGTCTACAGCCAATATCAGGGCATTAAAACCCAGTGGGATAATCAGATCGCGTCGTTTGGTACGTTTGAAACTGATTTCCAGACTGTGATTATCCAGGATGTGCGGGGCAACGAGATCGCCCGGCTGCGTAGCCAGGATGGGGGCGACCGCACTAACATTGCGCTAGAGAACGTCTCGCCAAACATGATCCATGCCATTGTCAGTACGGAAAACGAACGTTTCTTTAACGACCCCGGTTGGGACCCCATCGCGATTACTCGCGCCTTCCTGACGAACCTCACCGCCGGGGAGGTTGTCAGCGGTGGGAGTACCATCACCCAACAGCTTGCCGAAAATATCATCCTACGCAACAGCGATGCAAGCTTTACCACCCCGGCCCAGGCCAAACTAAATGAGATCGTCGTTTCGCACGAGTTGGCCCAACGCTACACCAAAGAGCGTATCTTGGAGGTGTACCTTAACGAAATTTACTTCGGCAACCAGAAATACGGGGTCGAAGCAGCAGCCGAGTTTTACTTTGATAAACCTGCCGCCGATTTAAACCTGGCGGAAGCCGCCTTGCTTGCCGGGTTGGTGCAAGCCCCCGCAGCCAACGATCCGGTGACCAACCCCGCCTCAGCTTTTAATCGGCTAGATAACGTGGTGCGCTTGATGACACAGGCCGGGAACGGCTCCGGCTGTTTGCCGATCCCGTTCCAGGCGCAACCGTACTGCATCACCCAACAGACGTTAGAGGGGGAGGCCGCGATCAATATTGCCGAAGTTAAGACGACGGTCTACCTGCCGGAAGAAACCAGCATCACCTACCCGCACTTTGTCACGTTTGTGCAGCAACAGTTACAGCAGCAGTTCACCCAGGAAGAAATTTTCCGGCGTGGGTTCGTGGTACGGACAACGCTTCGGACCGATATTCAAGATAGCGCCCAGGCCAACCTGCAAAACTACGTGGATAGCATCGGCACGACCGGCGTTAATAGTGGTACGCTGATGGTCACCAACCCGGACACGGGCGCGATCCTGTCGATGATTGGCTCGCCGGATTTTAACAACGAGACGATTGACGGGCAGGTGAACCTGGCGTTGAGTTGGCAGCAGCCGGGGTCCGCCATTAAGCCGGTCACATATGCACGAGCGCTTGAGGGGATCGTCGGTGAGGGCGGGCCAGCCTACTACACGCCAGCGACGATCCTATGGGATGTGCCGACGACTTACGGCGACGCGAACAATACCGTCATCCAAAACTTTGATAACGAGTACCACGGCCCGCAATCGGTACGGAGTGCGTTACAGAACAGCTACAATGTCCCGGCGGTGAAAGCCTATGCGTTCATCGGCAACGAGAACTTCACCCAGACCGCCCAGGCAATGGGGATGCGTTTCTTGGACGAAGCGCAGTTTAACCTGACAACCGCGCTAGGGAGTACCGAAGTCCGCTTATATGACATGATGGAAGCCTACGGGACGATTGCAAATGATGGGACGTTGGTCCCCTTATACGCGATTGAGGAAATCACCGACGGGGCCGGGAACCCGATTGAGTGGAGCCGGGGTGAGCCATCACGCGGGTTAACCGAACAGACCGCGTTCTTGATGCAGAATATCCTGAGCGATAACCAGGCCCGCGCAACCGAGTTCGGCCCGAACAACCGCCTGGGGTTTGCGTCCTATCCGGGGCAAGTCGGCGCTAAAACGGGCACCTCGAACGATGGGCGCGACCTGTGGACACTCGGCTTTACTGATGATGTGGTCGTCGGGGTATGGTTAGGAAATGTCGATAATAACCCGACCTTCAACACCTCCGGTTATACTACCGCCTCCCCGTTATGGCGAACGGTAATGGAAAACGTGCTGGCGGCAACGACAACGCCGTCCGCCTGGAACATCCCACCCAACATCGTAGAAACGCAATATTGCGCCACCACCGGCACCCAACTCGACCCGAACGGGCAAATCCCGTGTAATAATGTACGCACCGGGTACTTTATTTCCAACCAGTTACCGCCGCCAGCCACGCAAGGCTTTATCACACAGGCCACAATCAACACCTGGACACAACAGCTTGCCAACGAGTTCTGCCCGAACGACACCGCCCAGATCACCGTTGCCAACATTGATGACCCGACCGCCATCGCCTGGTTGCGCGATAACCCAAGCGGGCAACAGACCGCCCAGCAGCTTGGGTTCCCTAGTGGGGTGCCGACCGCGCCAAACGCCGCCTGCGATGCCAATACTCAACTGCTAAACGCGAACATCAATCAGCCGGTAGCTGGTTCGGTTGTCACCACGCCAATCGTGCAGATCAACGGGATGCTTAGCAGCGCCCCCACGTTCACCAGCTACGACATTCAGGTTGCCCCCGCCAGCGCCCCGAATCAGTTCCAGATCGTAGACGGGCCGTATAATACGCTCCCGACCGGGCAACAACTCGGCACCTGGGATGCGTCTAACGTTGCTGATGGGCAATATATCATTCGGTTGGCGATTAACAATAGCCAGGGGGGGTATGCTTACCGCGAGGCGACCATCACGCTAGATAAACCCGAGCCGACCCCCACGCCAACACCGCTTGCCATCCCGACGGCCCCGCCCATCGGCGGGAACCCAGGCGGGCCGGGGGGTGCCCCAACCCCGTCACCAATCCCGTTCGATAACGGCGGTGGTAACTTCGGCTCACAGCCTACGGGCAACCCCACCCCCACAATTGACTTTGGCGGGTAGTGATCTTTAAGGCTCTGTGTGAAATTCAAAATCTGTCAGGTTTGGTGGGGTTTCACCCCACCTCTTTTTCCAGAAAAAGTGGACAAAAAGCCTGCATTTTGTCATCCAAGATGAAGGTTTAGACGATTTTCACAGCTAAAATTTTGGTCAAACTTTTGCAAAAGCTTGTGGGGGTTCGGGGGCGAAGCACCCGAGCAGTTGCAATCGTCCTGTGTTTGACGGCCTGTAGCTTTCGAGCCACAGGCCGTCTGTACAGTAGATGGGGGGCGGGTTAGTACCCCAGTTCGATCATCAGGTCCTCTAGCTCAAATTCCAGGTCATCCAGGGCGATCCGGGCTTCGGCGGAACCTGTCAAAACGGAGTGAACCGCGTTGGCATACAAACGCGAGACATCATTGTAGCGATCCCCGGCGATGGTGGACGGGCGCGGGGTGGCGCTACCAGCGTTCAGGGTTTCAAACAACTCCGCGAACTGCGGGCTGGCGTCCTGGATTTCGTCATCTTCGTAAACCGAAAGAATCGTCGGGTTGAAGCCTTGTTCTAAGGCGCGGAACTTCTGCTGTTCGGCACTGGTAAGGAAGGCGACCAACGAAACGGCGGCTTCCGGGTTGGTCGAATACTGCGAGACGGCCAGGTTCCATCCACCGAGCGTAGCCGCAATGCCTTCGCTACCCGCAGGGAGGGGGGCCAGGCTAAATTGACCGGCAATCGGGCTGGTCTCGACATTACCGAGCGCATAAGCATAAGACCAATTCCGCATGAAAGCCGCATTACCGGCCTGCCAGATGCTCCGCGAATCTTCGACGCCATGCGCGATAACCTCATCCGGGCTGATAGTGCCAACCCACCCGGCAGCCCGTTCTATAGCTTCGATAGTGGGGTCGTTGTAAACTTGTACCTCACCATCTTGCGAGACAATCGCCCCGCCGCCCTCAGATGCTTGCCATTCCAGGCCGTTGACGGTGGTCGCTTCACCGAGTGCGCCCTGCCAGACATATCCCCAGAATTCGTTATTGCCGTCGGCCCGTTCGCCCTGTTGGATAGTGCTTGCCATATCTTGCAGTTCGTCCCAGGTGGTGGGGGGGGCATCGTACCCATATTTTTCGAGCAGGTCGGTACGGTAGTAGAGCAGGCCGGTATCGACATACCAGGGCATAGCGACCAATTTGTCATCAACGGTATTATTTTCGATCAACGCGGGGACGTGTTGCGAAACCAACTGAGAATCGGTGGGGATAAAATCGGCCAGGTCCACCATATGCTCGGCCACAATCGCAGGCCAGATCACGTCGATAGCGTAGACATCAACCGCGCTAGAGCGTGCCCCTAAAAAGCGAATGTAAAGCCCTAAGCGGTCGGTGGCGAGGTCCGGTGTTTCTAGGGCGGTCGCAGTTACATTCGGACAAAACGCTTCGTAGGCTTCTAACGATGCTTTGAGCAGTTCTAGCTCATCGCCAACCGCCCCGGCAGCGATCACCAATTCCGGGTTTCCGGGTGGGCATTGGATGTCATCCAATTGTGCCCCAGCCGTGACGCCAAAACCAAGCGAGGCCATGCCAACAATCATCAAAATCAACATCAATTTACGCATTATATTTCGTCCTTTGTTTGATAATTCTCTAAAAATTGGTAACTACTCAGGTACTAAACACATCTTACGGTATCGCACCCGCCCTCACCCC
>DAOTUA010000275.1:0-20667 GCA_034437355.1 Anaerolineae bacterium
AAGAAACGATACCACATGACCAATCATGCTTATGCACAGGATGCTCGGTTATCATCCTGGGACCGTGACGTATTCGTGGCGGTTGCTGGGAATATCGGGGCGGGCAAAAGCTCGCTAACGCAATTGATGTCGGCGGCTTTCGGGTGGAAGCCGTTCTATGAAGCCAACGCCGAAAACCCTTACCTGGAAGATTTCTATAAGGATATGCAGCGTTGGAGTTTTCATTCGCAGGTGTTTTTCTTGGGTAAACGCTTAGAACACCATCGCCAACTCACCGACCACCCCGGCAGTGTGGTTCAAGATCGCACGGTTTATGAGGATGCCGAGATTTTCGCATGTAACCTGTATCATCAGGGAAGGATGTCTGGCCGCGATTATCGGGCTTATCGTGATCTATACCAGGCCGTCAGCGCATTTTTACCGCCCCCAGACCTGATCGTCTATTTGCAGGCCAGCACACCCCGCCTGATGCAGCAGATCGCCAAGCGAGGCCGGGATTTTGAGCAGGGCATCGAACCGTCATATGTAGCGAGTTTGAATGACCTGTACGACCGTTGGATCGGTAACTGGTCCGCTTCGCCAGTCCTGACGATCCGGTTAGATACGCTAGATTTTGTCGCCAACTCGGATGATCTGCAATCCATTTTGGACCAAATTCAGCAAATATTACGCTAGCGGCAAGCGTCCGCTTTTTGTAAGGGAGCATCGCGGTATGCTCCCGACACACACAACGTTAAGAACGACGGGCCGATGTGATCGCATCAGGTGACAGTCAAACTGAGTTAACCGTACAACCCGCAAGGGGGATAATCCGCCTTGCTATATTACGACGTTCACGCCGCCTTGTGAAACCGTTCACGATAAAATGAGAGTTTATTTGTCCCGTCCCGATTATGATTTACAGCCGTTGTTCGGCTATGCTAGACTGCTTTTGATACGATTAATCGGATTAATATGATCAATAGACTGTATGCCACATATTGACTTGGATTCGGACCTGCTGAATTACTTGGCTTCTGGCGATTATGAGCCGGGGGACAGACTGCCAACCATCAGTGAGCTAAAGGGTGAAGATCACCTGAATATCAGTGTGAGCAAAATCCGAGAACAGCTAGAAGTCGCTCGTGCTATGGGGTTGGTTGAAGTCCGGTCGAAAACTGGGATGCGGCTAAAACCCTTTCAATTTGCCCCAGCGGTGCGGATGAGCCTACTCTATGCGCTGGCGTGTGATGTGAATCACTTCGAGATGTTTAGTTCGCTGCGAACGCATGTGGAAACCGCTTATTGGAACGAAGCCTGTGAGTCGCTTACCGATGAGGACAAGCACACGATGCGCAGGCACATTGAGCAAGCACGCAGCAAGTTATCCGACAAAAAATGGATACAAATCCCTCATCTTGAACATCGCGCCTTTCACCTCACCGTATTCAAGCAACTTGATAACCCGTTTGTCACCGGGATACTAGAAGCCTATTGGGACGCTTACGAGGCTGTCGAACTGAACCGCTATGCGGATTATGCCTACCATCAACAAGTGTGGGACTACCACGAACGGATTTTAGATGGTATCTGCCAGGCGGATTACGCGGGTGCCTGTGAGTTGTTCATCGAACATACGCAATTGCTGCGCGTGCAACCGCGTTTGCGAGGGTTTCAAGGGGAAGATTAATCGTGATACGCGCTTATCAAAACATGAGCAATAACCCACGAAAGGAGTACGCGCATTACGCGCCGTAACCCAATGGCAGTCAATTTTCAGAGTTCCGACCGGGTGCAAACCAAAGGTGACGTGATTAACGATTTCGCCTTTACCGTTGCCACCAAGAATGGTTCTGGTAGCCAGACATCCAACGGTGTCCTTATTCGGGCGCTATTCAAAATGGGAATCCCAGTTAACGGTAAAAATTTATTCCCAAGCAACATTAAAGGGTTGCCGACATGGTATACCATCCGGGTAAGTAAAGATGGCTATGTCGCACGCCGCGAAACTACCGAGATCGTAGTGACGATGAACCAGGATACCGCCGCCGAGGACATCGACAATACGCCGCCCGGCGGTGTTGTCCTACTCCCCACCGAGTGGAAATGGACCCAGAGCCGCGACGACATCACCTACTACGAGATGCCCGTTAAGCAGCTTGTGAAAGATGCCGACATCCCCCGCGAGTTCCGCGACCGCATCGCCAATATGGTTTATGTGGGCGTGGTGGCGCAGTTGTTCGGTATTCCGTTAGACGTGATTTATGAGGCATTGCTAGCCAATTTCAACGGGCGGGCCAAACTTGCCGATATGAACTTCCCGTTGGTAGAACTGGCGGCGAAATGGGCGGATGACAACTTGGAGAAGCGCGACCCGTACCGCTTCGCCCCGATGAACCTGACGGAAGGCAAAATCTTGATCGATGGCAATGAGGCCGCCGCGTTGGGGTCGATTTTTGGCGGAGTGGGCTTGGTCGCCTGGTACCCGATCACCCCTTCGACTAGCTTGGTTGATGGGGTAATCAAACACAAAAAGCTGCGCCAAGACGAAAACGGCCACGATACGGTGGCGGTGGTTCAGGCCGAAGATGAGCTAGCCGCCATCGGTATGATCATCGGGGCGGGATGGGCCGGTGCCCGCGCTATGACGGCGACCAGTGGCCCCGGCATCAGCCTGATGGCAGAGTTTACCGGGTTGGCCCAATTCGCGGAAATCCCGTGTGTGATCTGGGACATCACCCGTATGGGGCCATCGACCGGGTTGCCCACGCGCACCTCACAAGGTGACCTGATATTTATCTATAACCTGGGGCATGGCGATAGCCGCCAGATTTGTCTGCTGCCGGCAACCGTAGCCGAGTGCTTCGAGTTCGGTTGGCGTTCGTTCGACCTGGCCGAGCGCCTCCAGGCACCGATCTTTGTTGCCAGTGACCTGGACCTGGGGATGAATATGTGGATGTCGGAACCATTCCCCTACCCAGATAAGCCGCTAGACCGGGGCAAGGTGCTAAATGCGGAAGAACTGGACGAGTTCAAAGCGAAATATGGCGAGATATGGTCACGCTACCGCGATGTAGATGAGGACGCCATCACCTATCGCACGCTCCCCGGTACGGACCACCCCTTCGGCGCGTACTTCACACGTGGGACCGGGCATAACGACCTGGCGGTGTACAGCGAGCGCCGCGAGGACTGGATGCAAAACATGGATCGCCTCAATACCAAGTTTGAGAACGCCCGTGAAATGCTCCCCCAACCGATTTTGCAAGGAAGCGGCAAAGCGAAGATCGGGATACTCTCGTTTGGTAGTAACGACCCGGCCATTATCGAAGCACGAGATCGGTTATCCGCGCAAGACATCGAAACCGATTATATGCGCGTGCGGGCGCTGCCGGTGGCGCAGTCGGTTTATGACTTCATCTTCAGCCACGAAAAGGTTTTCGTTGTGGAAAACAACTACGATGGGCAACTGGCCCGCATCCTTCGCAGCGAAACGGACGAGGCCACCAAGCACATGATTTCGCTGGCGCTAGGGGATTCTCTCCCGATGACGCCTCAGTTTATTGTTGATGGGATTCTGGAGCAGGAAAGCTAACACACTATGGCAAAGACAAACGAACTTGGCCTGAGCCGTAACGAGTACAAAGGCCGTAAGAGTACGTTGTGCCCCGGCTGCGGTCACGATTCAATATCCAATCAGATCATCAGCGCCGCCTACGACCTGGGCATGTCACAACATCAGGTTATCAAACTGAGCGGGATCGGCTGTTCCTCTAAGACCCCGGCCTACTTCCTGGGGCGTTCGCATGGCTTTAACGCGATTCACGGGCGGATGCCTTCGGTTGCGACAGGTGCCCATATTGCCAATCGGTCGCTGAAGTCGGTGGCGGTTTCTGGTGATGGGGATACCGGTAGCATCGGGATGGGCCAGTTCAAGCATATCTTACGCCGCAACGTGCCGATGGTGTATATTATCGAGAATAACGGCGTTTACGGGTTGACCAAAGGCCAGTTTTCCGCGACGGCAGATGAGGGCCAGGTGTTGAAATACTATGGCAAGAACGAAATGCCGCCCATCGACCTGGCATTAGAGGCGATTGTGGGCGGGGCAACGTTTGTGGCACGCGGGTTCAGTGGCGACGCCAAACAGGTACAAGAGTTGATCAAGGCGGCGGTCAACCACAACGGCACCGCTGTGCTAGACATCATCAGCCCGTGCGTGACGTTCAACAACAAAGACGATTCTACCAAGAGCTACGGCTACGGGCGCGAACATCAGATACCGCTACACGAGATTCAATATCTCGCGCCGGACTATGTAGCAGCCAAAGATGAGATCGTGCTGGATAGCGAACAGGTCGAAGCTGGCGAGATTTATCACGTTCAGATGCACGACGGTTCTTACATCCGCATGAAAAAGACGGATAAAGACTTCGACCCGCGCAGCCGCCGTGAGGCTATCGCGCTACTGGAAGAAGCCCAACGCGAAGAGCTATTCATCACCGGGCTGCTGTACTATGAGGAGCCGCGTATCACGCTGGCCCAAGAGCAAAACCTGGCCGAAACGCCACTCGCACAGATGGACGAGGACCACCTACGCCCCACCCGCGAGACACTAAACGATCTCATGGCATCGTTTATGTAATATGCGGGACGCTTGCACGGGCATATCATCAATTGGGCCGTAGCAGTCGCTTTCACATCTCAATGTATCATCACAGCAGCATAGGCGCTCGGCCTGTGCTGCTTTTTCATTTGGGGGTAACTACTCAGTTCCTTCGCTTGAACACACCCCGATCAGAACAGGGTGAACGAACATGGCCGAAAGTGCTAAAACCCCTACCTCCCGCCGATAAAGCGGCGATAGTGGGGGAGGGGTGGCGCTTTAGCGCCGGGTGGGGGGCAAGCTGAGCAGTTACGTTTGGGGTATATTAGAGGGGGATCATCGGGTTTTTAACGACGATTTGTGTCAAATTCAGAAAAGGAGACGAAATGCGATGAGACGTTACATCACCCTGGGATTTATTTTGCTATGGGTAACGATAGCTATACATGCACAGGAGGGGCGAACAGCACCAGATACGCTGCGTTACGGTGACATCGTAGAGGGCGAAATATCCGACCGCCGCTTTGAGGTGTTTTACAACTTTGAAGGGGACGCCAATAACGTATTGGTGCTAGAAGTCGTGTCGTTGACGGACGACTTCGACTGGCCCGAAGTGGTGCTGTTTTCCAACGAAAACGAAATTCTGGCGGATTCTAATGAGTTTGTGAGCGTCAACCGATCCACTATCGCCGCGATCTTACCTTACAGCGGAACTTATCAGATCATGGTTGGACGCGATGATGGGCGCTTCGGTGATGGAGAAGGCGAATACCAAGTGCGCGTGCTCCAACCGGCAACGCTCACCCCTGGCGTGACGATCCCCGGTGTGGCGCAGAAAGCCGCCGATCTGAACTTCTACGCGGTGCGGCAGCCAGAGGTTTTCAGCGTTTATTATGAGGTTGCCGGCGGGGAACTTAACCCGGAACTCAAAGCCTACCGGGTAGACACGGAAAGCGGCCAACTTCGGTTGGCAGCGACGATCACGGGTAACGAGGTGGTGAATGTTGCCATCGGGCTAGACGGGGCCACCAGTGACTTGCACATGATCACTGTTGGCGATTCGATCTATGCCACGGCCTATAATAACCGAATCGAAACAGCGGATTATCGGCTGCGCTTGCAGGCTAGACCATAGCCGGGATCACCAGCGCATCACCCGGCCTTGCATATCTGCTGGAACTCGAATATTGAGGCGGTCTAGCACGGTGGGGGCAACGTCCATGAGTTGCTGTGGCCCCACCGCCCCCGCGCCGCGTTGGGTTGGCTCGTGTAAGATGAACATCCCGTCCGGGGCGTGATTGGCGTCGTCCGGGCCGGTATCGTTTTCGGTGGTGTAGATGCCATCATGCCCGAAGCTGCCCACACTGCGCCAATGCAGCCCGCCAAAGTAAACCATTAGGTCCGGCGGGATGTTGTTCACCTGCTGGTAAACCGCTTCCGGGTGATAGATCGTGTGGGTAAGCGACGTACCATCTGGCGCGGGGATGCCTTGTAAGGCGTCGGCAAGTTCGGCGCGGGTGGCTTGGTAGGCTTGTGGTGGGATAATGCCCTGTGGTTCGCGCCCGGCAACGTTCAAAAACACGCGCCCGTAGTAGCCGCCAGCCCCCCATGCCCGCGTGTTGGCCCAATCGATTTGAGCATCTTCAAACCGGGTGATAGCCCCGGTTGGTGGTGGTTGCTTGAGTGCGAGCCATCCCTCGCGCCATAGCCACTCATTCAGGCAAATACCGCCATCCATGCGGCACACCCCATGATCGCTAACGACCATAACCGTAACGTCATCATCGAGCGCGTCGAGTAAATCGCCGATATGTTGATCGACCTGTTGATAATACTGGCGGATAACGCCCCGAAAGGGGCTGTTCGGGTCGTGGTGGCGGTGGGCCGGGTCGTGGTGACGCCAAAAGCCATGATGCACGCGATCCGTACCCATATTGACGAACATCGCGAATTGCCACGGTTTGCTGGTGAGCATGTGCTGTACGAGCGCGAATTGCTGCGCGGTCACATCGCTGATGCGGCCTGCTAGCCAGGCTTTGTCATCCGTGCGGAAGCCGCGCACATCGAAGGCGTAATCTGAGTGGCGTTGTAGCACCTGCTGCTTAAAAACTGCCGGATATGTGAAGGCGCTCCCGGTGCCTGGTGTGAGGAACCCGCTAACCAGATGCCCGTTTAACGGGCGGACCGGGTAGGTTTGCGGCACGCCGACGATCACATTCGGCATATCTGCTGTGCTGGTGTAATCCCAGATGCGGCGGTGTTTCACGGCGGCCCCGTCTGCGATAGCCAGGCCGTTATAAGAGTGGTCGGCCCGGTTACGGAAGCCGTAAAACCCAAGTGTGCCGGGATCGCGGCTGCTGGTCATGCTAGACCAGGCCGGGACGGTAATACACGGCACGGAAGATTGCAACGTACCCCAGCTACCGCCGTCCATCAGGTGGCGCAGGTGGGGTAGGTCATCACGGAACTGGTCAAAAACCAGGTGCGGCGGGGCGCAGTCTAGCCCCAGGATCAGTACCCGTTTTTTTTTCCGACGGAAGAAACGCATAACGATGTCCTATCTGTTGTGAAGGGGAATCGGGCAGTAAAGCGGGATGAACCCCGCCGCCATCAACGGTAAGCGGGGTTAATTTTGCTGGCGTCCATAAGACGGGTTCCCGATCCGGCGGCGGTACAACCGAACACCGATAGCGACCAGGCCAATGCTGATAGCGTACAGTATCAATAACGGCCCCATCACCAGGAACATATTCACCGGGTCGATGGTTGGTGTGATCAGCGCGGCGGCGACGGCGGCCACCACCACCGCTACCCGCCAGTTTTTGATGAGTGGGCCGGGGGTAACAAACCCTAAGAGCGACAAGACAAACAGCACCAGGGGCGTTTCAAAGGCCAACCCGATCCAAAACAGCAGTGACGTGACAAAAGTGATGTAGCGCCCTGCTTCCCACTCGGTGACGAATAACCCTTCCTGGAAGCTCTGAAGGAAGGTGAGGGCGGGCGGGATCAGCACAAACCACGCAAAGCTAGCGCCTATCAGGAACAGAATAAATATCGCTGGGAGCGTACTCAGAAAGAAACGGCGCTCTTGTTTGTTCATCGCAGGGATGAAGAAGCGCACCAGTTGGTAGGTGATGATCGGGATCGCAATTGTCAGGCCGATGAGTAATGCCACCCGGAAGTAGGCAACCACGCTCCCGGTCGGGTCGATGATCAGCAAGCGGCTATCCTCACGTAGCCTTAGATACGGGCTCGCCAGGTAGTCGAGGGCAGACCGCGCAAAAAATGCGCCGATCACAGTGCCGACAATTGCCGCCAAAAACGCCCGTGTGAGGCGCACCCGCAATTCGTTAAGATGTTCGAGGATCGACATCCGGGCTTCGTCGTTATTGGTGTTGGCATCGGTGGGTGGGGCTGTTGGTTGAGAGCGAGCCATCCGTGTTAAACGCCTCCCCAGGTACCAAGGTTGATATCGTCGTCATCGGCTTTGGGGCCGGATGAGGTCGGCGGGGCGTCGTCGTCTTTTTTGGGGGCGGGCACGGGCGGTTTATCCGGCTTGTGCTTGGCGTCTGCTCGTCCGTCACCACTACCATTTGCCCCCCGGCTGATGGCTTCCGATTCGGCCTCTAGCTGCTGTTGGAACCGCTGCACATCTGCTTTAACTTCTTCGATGGGGGCCTCCGCATTCTTGACGATCTCGCGCCCGAACTCTTGAATACTACGGCTGATCTGATCGCGGTTGGGCGGGGTGTTCGGGATTTTCACGTTGACCCCGGCATCATCCATTTCTTGCTGTAAAGAACGGGCAAACTCGCCCCATAAATCCTGTAGTTTGGCGCTCCATAGCCCGATGTGGTACGCCCAGACAGCCAGCCGCTTCGGGCCGGCAACGACTAGCGCAATCAGGATGATCAGCAGTAGTTCCCACCCGCCTACGCCGAAGATATTCATAACGTATCGTTCTCCTCGTCGTTATACTCATCATCGTCGTCGTAGTCGTCATCATCCGGTAATTCGACCGTCAACATCGCTTGTAAACGGGGGGCGTCGTTTAGGATACTGCCGAGTACACCGTTCACAAAATTCATGGAGGCATCGGAACCAAATAGGCGGGCAAGCTGGACGGCTTCGTTAGCGACCACCCCGACAGGCAATGATCCGATCATACCGTATTCATAAGTGGCAATCCGTAAAACGTTACGATCAATGACTGCGATCTCGTCAACGGGGTGTTCTGGGGCAATTGTTTGGATGATCATATCTAAGCGTTCGATCTCGTCGGTGATGCCATTCACCAACTGCACGACATAATTGGTGGTGGTCCGTTGAAGGGCGTAACGCGCCAGGTGTTGCGCGAGCGCCTCGCCGCGTGGGTGTTCGGTGGTGTCCAACTCATAGAGTATTTGCAACGCTAGCCGCCGGGCAATGGTGTGTTCTTGGCCCACATCGTTTGGGATATTCAATTCGTCATCTATATCAATATCGGGTTCCGGTATTCGCTCGTTGGTCACGTTAGGTCTCGCTACACATAGTTAGTAAAACCAATTCTAGCAGAAGCGAATCGGGATTGCATGAGGCAACCGCGCATCTACCCACGGTAATTGGCTTACCGAAGCGGGGATAGGGTTAGCTGGCTTTGGGGAGTTGCGGCTGCCGGTGGCGCTGCTCAAAAATGAGTTGCTGCTGCTGGCCCCGTTGGATTTTTGCGTTTGCCATAAACCACTCATTGAGGCGGGCGCATAGTTCGGCAGCGAATAGGAAAACGGCTGCCATCAGGTAAGCCCAGAACTGTAAGACGATTACCGTCGCAATACCCCCGTATACGAACTGGTAGTTGGCGATATTCGTCAGGTATAGCCCGAAGCCCCACCGCGCTAGCTCCCAACCTAGCGCCCCAAAGATAGCCGCCGGCCATACCGCATCCCAGAACACATGCCGCGCCGGGACATACCGAAACAGCATGGCATAGATCACCATATTTAAGCCTATCGGCAAAAAGTAGATGCTGATCGTCAGCCAGATATTCGGTTGGTTAAGTAGCAACGTCTGAGCGAGGCGTAAGACGCCCGCCGTGAGGAAGGATGCGGCGACTAGCACGATCAACGTGATAGCGATGAAGGCAGCGATCACCCGTTGCCGCCACAAGCTGCGGTTGGACGGCACCTGAAAGATCACATCTAACGAGAAGGTCAGGTTGGAGAATAACCCGGTTGCCGCCCACAACAAACCGACAACCGCGACTAACCCAAACGAACGCCCCTGGTTGAGCGCATCCGTTAGGTTGGCCTGGAGTAGACCGACTGTTTCCGCTGGGAAAAACAATGATAGCCCATTCGCGATCTGTTCTTGGGCCACAGCCGGGCCGAGTATACGGCTGATCCCGACGGCGAGTAACAACGTCAATGGAAAGATCGACAAGATCGAATAAAACGCCAGGGCCGCTGCCCCACGCATCCCGTCGCTAAAGAAGTTGGTGGTTGCTCGCCACAGATAAAGGGGGAGCGTGCGCATATAAGGGTTGCGCCTCCCCCACCAGCGTAACAGGCGGCGTCCGATATTTTCTGGCTTCAGGTGGGACATTCGCATCCGGTAAGATACCATCTGTTGTGAAATATACAACAGGAGCATAACACAAAATGCGATTACGTGCAGTGATTTTCGACTTTGGCGGCGTGTTATTCAAAACACACGATTACACCCCGCGCCATGCCTGGGATGATCGCCTGGGCCTGCCACGCGGCGCAGTCGAACGGGCCGTTCATAATGACGAAAGCTGGCGTGCGGCCCAACATGGCACGCTGCCCCTAGCCGATTATTGGGCCGATGTCGGGCGGCGGTTGGGTATCTCGCCGGCGGTCGCTGCGTCCGAGCTAGCGACTGATTTCTATCGGGGTGACGTACTGGACGAGCAGATCGTGGCTTATATCCGAGGGTTGAGGCAAGCAGGGCACGCCGTCGCGCTGTTGAGTAACGATGCCGCCGGCCTATTGCGCCCGCGCCTGGATCGGCTTGGTATCGTGGGCTTGTTTGATCCGCTGGTCATATCGAGTGAAATTGGCGTGATGAAACCGGCCTCGGCTGCTTATCAAGCGGTGTTAGAGCAGCTAGCACGCCCGGCCCCGGAAACCGTCTTTATAGACGATATGCCTCAGAATATCGCGGGGGCGCGGGCTGTCGGGATGCAGGCGATCCGGTATCAGCCGCAGCTGGAGCTTAACACCGTTTTGGCCCCGCATTTAACGCTGTGAGAAACGAATTGACGGTTTTTGTAGCGCGGCGCGTATTTGGTGTAGTTGGCCTGTGCATCACATCATACGCCTAATGTGAAATAGCAGTTTTTTTCGTAACTTGTAACTGCTCAGGGGTTTCACCCCCGAACCCCCACAATTGCAAAACTTTAGCTGTGAAAATCTCCGATTTTCACAAAAAATAGTTGTTACAACTCAATTCTGGCTCTTCAGGATTTCGCTTGAACACACCCCGATCAGAGCAGGGTGAACATGGCCGAAGGTGGTAAACCCCCTCCCTCCCGTAGCTAAAGCGGCGATAGTGGGGGAGGGGTGGCGCTTTAGCGACGGGGTTGGGGGGCAAAATCGGGAGAACGCAATCGCCCTTCCCAACGTCACATATCTCTACTTGAGTGAATAGAAATTATGGTAGAATACAAGGGTTATTTTATGATTCTCATTAGGTAAAGGCATTCAAAGCAATGGATCAAATTGGACTTAGTGATATTACAGCGGCGTTGTTGCCACGCATGGATGATCCTATCATTCTGGTGTTGGACTTGCTGTTATATATCATGTTTTTTATGAATCTGGTGGCGTTTTTCATGCAAGACGACCGTCAACTTATTGCAACCTTACTGATGGGGTTAGCGATTCTGGCGGTATTGGTCGGGAAGCTATCTACGTTTTACGCTGGGGGTAGAAGCCCGATTGAGTTTATTGAGGCGGATGAGCTACCGATGTTGATCGTGAACTGTGTGATATTCGTGACACCGATCATTGTGACGGGTATGAGCAAAGCGAAGAAATCGAAGCCGATCACGATTATTTCCGGGTTGTTGGGCGGGGCGTATTTCTTCATGTTCTGGTTTTTCCTACAGCTTAACCCCTAAGCTGGACCCATAGCCGGGTGCCGTCGGTTGTGACGTGAACTGAGCCGTGTTGATCGGTACGATAGCGCGGTAGCCGTTCATCTAGTAGCGCGAGTGTATCGGGGTCTGGGTGTCCCTGACGATTGGCTTCGTCTATATGGAACAGGTAGACTTGTGGTTGGGTCGCCGTCAGAAAATCCGGGTTGAGCGCCCGTGGCCCGGCATGGCCCGGCACTTGTAAGACGCTGGCCAGGGGGTGTTGCGGCGCTGCGAGTAGGGCCGCTTGCCCGGCTGGGCTGAGGTCCGAGGTGAGCAGGAACGACACATCGCCGTATTGCACCCGCAGCACCAACGTATGATCGTCGAGGTTATCTTGTAGCGTTGGGACCGATGATGGGGCCAGCACCTCTAACCGTGTGCCATCGCTGAGTTCGGCCCGATAACCCGCCACGACCGGCTGCACCGGGTAAGCAGCCATGGTGGTTTGTAAGTCCTCAAACGCTTGACCGACGTTGGGCTGCCCGTTGGTTAAGATCACGCCGGCACTATAGCGGCTCAGCACGGCAGGCAGCGCCCCGTAGAACCGTTCATCCGGCTGCGTGATGACGATCATTTCTAGGTGACGGTCGTTAAACGGGATACGGTCGCCAATGTGGGTTAACAGCCGCGACGGGAAACGACCGCCATCGACTAGAATTTGTGCCCCGCCGGGTGTTTCGATCAGAAAGCCGTTGCTATGCCCGACATCCAGCATATGCACATGCAGTTGCCCATCCGGGCGGCTGGCGTAAACAGCGGCCCCCAAGCCAAACATAACCGCCCCGATCACGCTTACGGTCCCCAAGACCACCCGTGACCGCGCCCAACGGCTAAAACGTCGCGCCCACTCCGGTTGTGTCGCGTGTAACATTGCGCCTCCGATCAATATTCCGAAAAAGGCCTGGACGAGGGCCGGATCTACGAAAAATGTTACCTGTGCGAACGGCAACCCCGCGAACCCACGCACCACCGCCACTGTCCAACTGAGTAAGCCCATCGTCAGCCAGTAAAGGACCTGCGCCACAGGCGGAATCAGCCCGGATAACAACGTGGCGAGCATCCCCCATATTAATATTAACGCTTGTATAGGGACGATCAGCACATTGACCAAGACTTGCACCAGCGAGACCTGATTGAAATAGAGCATCGTCAGGGGGAGCGTGGTAACCAGGGCGGCCCCGGTGACGATTAGCGGCTCGGTGAGTAGCGCGGTAACCGGGTCTGCTAGCGGACGGGGGAGCAACTGCCGGGCGTTGCGCTCGAAGGCGTGGGCGGCGGGGGTAGCAAACAGAGCTAAGCCGAGCGTGGCAAAGAAGCTCAACTGAAAACTGACCGACCACAATACACGCGGATTGATCGCGCTCATCAGCAGGGCGACAAACGCCAGGGATGCGGGGACGTAGGTCTGCCGTTTGAGTGTGCGCCCGATAATTAAAACGCTGCTCATTAGCGCCGCCCGGACAACCGCCGCCCCCGCCCCCACCAACACGGTATAGACCGTGATCAACGCCAGCGCAATAACCGTCCCGCGCCGGGTATAGCCAAGTGTGCCAGTGATAATGCTGGCCAGAATGACCATGTTAAAGCCACTGATCGCGATGATATGCGCCGCGCCGGTAGCGGCAAAATCTGTTTTTAGCTGGGGGGATAGGTCGGTTTCGTCGCCTAGCAAGATACCGACAAGCAAACCAGCCTGGGGTTCTGGCATGGCCTGTTGAATGGCCCCCCGCGCCCAGGACTTGGCCCGTAAAATCGCCTGATAGACCGGGGTCCCGCCGCCAGTGGCGGTAATTTCGACTGCGGCGTTGTACATCACACTAAAGACACCTTGCCGCGCCAGATAATCCGCATAGCTGAACGTATCGTAAACGCCAGGGGACGCCAACCGTCCGGTGACGCGCACGCTGTCACCATAGGCGATCTTGGCGGTAGTCGGGGCACGGACCAACACTTGCCCGCGTGTGGTAATACGCTGCCCAGCCTGCTCAACGGTATGGACGTGTACCCGTGCGAGTGTGATAGTATCGCGGGAGCTTGGTTCGTCGGTCACCTGGCCGATGATCGTTAGTCCGCCAGTGTTATTAAAGCTGGCAACCGGGCTGGTTTGTGGTAGGTAGCTCGCCCGTAGGCCGCCCGCCATCAGCGCCAGCAGCGCCACGAACACCCAGCGCCAGCGCGTGGGGTACATCAGCCACAGCGCAAGCGCGGCCCCAAGTGTTAGGCCGATCCAGAGGGCGCTCGGCTGTGGTGATGCGTTGGCAACAAGGACAATCCCACTCACCCAACCCAGCGTCAGGTAGATCAGCTTCACGGTAGGCCCCAGGCGATTATGCTAAGAGGCCGTCGATCACGAGTTGGTACGCTCGGCGCGGCATATGCGATAAACAGCCGGTGATTAGGCGGAGGTGTTCTCATCCTGGTCGCGCTCGACTTCGACACTTGCCGGGTTGTTGGCGGCAGGCGGCGCAAATTCGGTGGGCTGGCTGGGGGTGGGGTGGGTTTGTTGCATCACGTCGATGCTCAGGTCAATATCGTTGACCAGCTTACCCAGGCGCGTTTTTAAGGTGTTAAATACCCGTAGTGCGTAAGCGTCCGCCTCCTGGGTGATCTGATCGGCATCTTGTTTGGCCTGTTCGACAATATTCGCCGCATGGTTACGGGCGGCCTGTACGTTGACATCATCTTCGATCAGACGGTCGCTTTTTTCGCGGGCGTTCTGCACAATGCGGGCGGCTTCTTCGTGTGCCTGAGAAAGCACGCGGTCCCGTTGGGCCAGGATGCGGGCGGCCTTTTCGATTTCTTCTGGAACCGAGATACGCATCTGGTCGATAATCTCCAGGGCGCGTTCCTCATCAATGAGCGTGTACTTGCTCATGGGCATGTGCCGCCCCTCGTCGATGAGGTCTTCCAGACGGTCTACAAGATGCTGAATATCCATAACCTACAACTCCTCAAGTCCGATGATTCAATCCCGGATGCTGGTATTATAGCCGGGGCTATTGCGATTTTGTTCTAACTCGGCAAAGCGTTCTTCCAGCGCCTGTTTGACGTGTGCCGGGACCATACTCTGTACATCGCCGCCCAGTTCTGCCAGTTCACGAACGGTACTCGAACTGATGTGAATATGGCGAATGTCCGACATGATGGCGACAGTTTCGATGGTTGGGGCTAGTTGTTTATTGGCGATACCCATCCGAAATTCCATCTCAAAATCCGAGAACACCCGTAAGCCCCTGACGAGCGCCATCGCCCCGACCGACTCAGCATATTTTACCGTCAACCCGGAATACTTCGCAACTCGTATATTACTATAGTCCTGTAGCGCCTGTTGTGCCAACCGCATACGCACATCTACATCAAATAGCAGGCGTTTTTTGGGCAGATCGTAAACCGCGACGATCACCTCGTCAAATAATTTTGCAGCCCGCACCGCTACATCAATATGCCCGTAATGGATTGGGTCTAGCGATGCAGGATAAACGGCAATACGGTTTGCCATAAAAGTTGCTCCAAGTTATGTTTGCTATGATGCCCGCGCAAGAGTGTAGCGCATAAGCCATCGAAGCGCGAATAGCGAATCTGCTGATGCGGGGCAATCGCACCAAAACTGAATCGACGTCAAAAGCGCATCATACCTTGTTAAAACGTATAGCGGGGGCTTTGCCCTCACCACCCCCACAATGATTTAGCAATCCTTGACCAGCAGTTTTTGGGATGCAATCCCAATCTATGCCACTAGAAAAATTTGAAGCGATTGCCCTGTCTGTTGACGTGGGGGAACGCGGCCCTTAAACAAAACACCCGCCTAGTAGATCATGTGGGGCGGGTGTAGGCGCTTGTTGTAGTGTGGTCTACATCAGGTTACGCAGCACATAGTGTAAGATGCCGCCGTGCTTGTAGTAATCTACCTCAACCGCTCCATCCAGCCGGACGAGCGTTTCAAACTCGGTGGTGCTGCCGTCAACAGCGGTAGCGATGACTGTCAACGCCTGCCCCGGCTCGATCTGATCGTCAAGACCGGGGATGTCAAACGATTCGTGCCCGGTCAGGCCGAGTTTTTCCCAGCCTTCGCCGTCCTTAAACTGAAGCGGCAATACCCCCATCATCACCAGGTTACTGCGGTGGATACGCTCGTAGCTTTGGGCGATAACGGCTTTAATACCGAGCAAGCCCGTACCTTTGGCGGCCCAGTCGCGGGATGATCCCATGCCGTAATCGTTGCCGGCCAGCACGATCAGGTCGGTGCCGGCTTGTTGGTATTGCATAGATGCGTCGTAGATGCTCATTTCCGTATCAGTTGGCAGGTGGAGCGTTACGCCGCCCTCGCTGCCGGGGATCAACTGGTTGCGCAGGCGGATATTGGCGAACGTACCGCGCATCATCACTTCGTGATTCCCGCGGCGGCTGCCGTAGGTGTTGAAGTGCTTACGTTCGATGCCACGTTCAACCAGATATTGCCCGGCGGGGCTGCTCTTGGCAATTGCGCCGGCGGGGGAGATATGATCGGTGGTGACGGAATCGCCCAGCAGGACCAGCACCCGCGCCTGTTCGATCTTTTGTACCGGGGGCACCGTTTTATCTAAGCCCTTCCAGAAAGGCGGCTCTTGAATGTAGGTGCTATCTGGCTGCCAGTTAAAGACCGCGCTGTCCTCGGACGGGATCGCGTTCCAGGTTTCGTTACCGGTGTAGACGTTGCCGTATTGACGCTGGTACATCTTCGGGGAGAGTGTATTCTGGATCACAGCCAGGATTTCATCCTGCGTGGGCCATAGGTCGCCCAGGTAAACCGGGTTGCCGTCCGGGTCTTGCCCAACCGGGTCTTTATCGAAGTTAATATCGACCGTGCCGGCTAGCGCATAGGCGACCACCAGCGGCGGCGATGCCAGGAAGTTGGCCTTCACATGCGGGCTGATGCGTCCGGCAAAATTGCGGTTGCCACTCAACACCGCCGAAACCACCAGATCACCTTCTTCAATCGCATCAACGACGGGTTCGGGGATCGGGCCGCTATTGCCGATGCAGGTTGTACAACCATAACCGACCGTCTGGAAACCGAGCGCATCTAGCGAGGCGGAGAGGTCCGCTTTATCCAGATATTCCGTTACCACCTTAGACCCCGGTGCCAGGCTAGACTTCACGTAGGGTTGGCGTTGCAGGCCCTTTTCTAGTGCTTTCTTTGCCAGCAGGCCCGCCGCGATCATCACGGAGGGATTAGAGGTGTTGGTGCAGCTTGTGATAGCCGCGATCACGACTGCGCCGTGGCCGATCTCGGTTTGTTCTGCTAGTTGGACCTTAGCACGGGTGGCGACGGCTTCTTCCGACACAGAAAACCCGCCAACCGCGTTTGGCGCGGCGCGTAGCACCTCATGGAACTTATCCTGTACTTGGCTGAGTGTGATCCGATCTTGTGGGCGTTGTGGGCCAGCCATGGCTGCTTTGACTTCGCCCAGGTCGAGTTCGAGCGTATCGGTAAATTCGGGGTCCGGGGTGGCGTCGGTGCGATAGAGGCCCTGCGCCTGGGTGTAACGCCGCACACGCTCTACCAGTTGCGGGTCGCGCCCGGTGCGTTCCAGGTAGCTGCACACTTCATCATCAACCGGAAAGAAGCCCATGGTTGCGCCGTATTCTGGGGCCATATTCGCGATGGTGGCGCGGTCTGGCAGCGACATATTGCTGAGGCCCGCCCCGTAAAACTCGACAAACTTACCGACCACCCCCTTCTGACGCAGCATCTCGGTGACACGCAGCACCAGGTCGGTGGCGGTTACGCCGTCATTGAGCTTACCGGTGAGCTTAAAGCCGACGACCTCCGGCATCACCATGTAGATCGGTTGGCCCAGCATGGCGGCTTCCGCCTCGATACCGCCGACACCCCAACCGAGAACCCCCAGCCCGTTGATCATGGTGGTGTGGCTATCCGTGCCGACCAGCGAATCCGGCAGGGCGACGGGTTCGCCTGTCTGTGGGTCCTCATAGACCTGTACGGTTTTGGCCAGATATTCTAAGTTGACCTGATGCACAATCCCGGTAGCGGGGGGTACGACCTTGAAGTTATCGAACGCTTTCTGGCCCCAGTGTAGGAATTCGTAGCGTTCGCGGTTGCGCTCGAACTCGAACTGCGAGTTAATCAGCAGCGCGTCGCTGCTGGCAAAGGCATCGACTTGTACCGAGTGGTCGATGACCAGATCGACCGGGCAAACCGGGTTGATCTTCTCCGGGTCGCCGCCGGCGCGTTGCATGGCGCTACGCAAGGCGGCCAGGTCTACAACGGAGGGTACGCCGGTAAAGTCTTGTAAGATGACGCGGGCAGGCTTAAACGGAATGGTCACGGTGGGGGCGTCTTTGCTCCAATTGGCGATGTTTCGGACATCGGCCTCGGTGACTTCGTGGTTATCCAGGTTACGCAAGGCGTTTTCCAGCAGCACCTTGATGCTGAAGGGGAGCTTATCTACGTTACCAATGCCGGCGTCTGCCAGGGCTTGCAGACGGTAGATGACAACTTCGCCCTCGCCGGTATCTAGTGTGCTTTTTGCGCCGAATGTATCCACTCGTTGGCTCATGTGTTTGTGTGTCCCTTTACTTCTGAATGTAAGCTGTTCACCGTCAATAGGGATCGCCCATCGGTGGGTGCGATGTGTGATGATTAGCTGATGATTAGATTGTACCTAAACTGATGGGGGTTTGTCAGTGTTTGATCACAGGCGATAAACAAGCATAATAGAGAAAGTAGCCGATATTGATCAAGGGAACCCCATGCCACAGACACCCTCACCCGACGATAGCTCTAACCTGATGCCGGACGCTAAAAAAGCGATCCTGGACCAGTTACGGAAATTACAACACCATGCACGGGCTAATATCCCGGCAGAGATCGCACAAAAGACGAAATCCGCTTTTAACGTGACCCCCCACCCAGACGATGACGAGCCGTTAGCTTCGCCGGTGTCGGTGTTGGTCTACCCGCAAAACCCGTTTGTCAGAGATCCCGAAATTCGGGAGCTGGCCCCGACGGAGGCCCGCCCTGCTTTACGTAACACCCGTGTATGGATGCGCGATAGCGTGTATCCGGTGGCACAGCCGGATGAGGACAATAATTACCTCTACTGGAAAGATACGCCGGAGTTTAATCAGGTCAATGCGTTTTACTTTACAACGCTCACGCTGCGCATGTACGAGAAATACGCTCACCGGCAAATCCCGTGGGCGTTTACGTCCCCACGGATCAACATCGACCCGCACGCCGGGCAGGGCATGAACGCCTACTACGATGAGGATAACCGCACACTGGGGTTTTATAGCTTTGTCCATGCCGACGGCGACATTGTGAACACCGCCCAAAGCGCGGATGTCGTCGCCCATGAAGCCGGGCACGCCGTGTTAGATGGCCTGCGCGATCTGTACAATCAGTCGTTTGGGATGGGGCCGCTGGCCTTCCATGAGAGCTTCGCGGATATGTCGGCGGTGT
Organism: Anaerolineae bacterium; assembly: GCA_034437355.1. GTDB lineage: Bacteria > Chloroflexota > Anaerolineae > Aggregatilineales > Phototrophicaceae > DAOTTY01. The sequence continues at coordinate 19,189 of DAOTUA010000275.1, forward strand.
TGGTGGCGCTCAACGATGATGAGTTAGTGCGGCAATTGTTAGATTGGACCGACGGCGACTTGCGGATAGATAACTTTGTGACCGCCGTGGCAGAACGCATCATCGAACAGCTTATGAAAGCGGTCGAAAACATCAAGCATATTGACAAGCGCACTGTATACCTACGTAATGCCCTTAATCACTTTACGTTCGTGCCGTTCGATGATCTGAGCTATTTGCCACCGAACCCCCGCGACGAGCTAGGGCGCGAGAGCCACAATTATTCTCGGCTGTTTACCGGGGCCTTCTACGACGCGCTGGTGAATGTTTATGAGCATTTACGCGACCAGGAACAGATGAACCCGCGCATTGCCATCCACCGAGCGCGAGATGTGATGGGGCATATCCTGGTGTATGCGGTCGAGTGTGGCCCGGTTGGGGAGTTATGTTTCGAGGATATGGCGCGGGCGTTTCTCACGGCGGATCATCTGCTGAATGACGGGGTGTTCCAACAAGACCTGATCGATGCGTTCGACGGGCGCGGTATTCTCAGCCAGGCGGCGGCACAAACGCATTTAGCCACGCTGGATGACTTGCCGCCGTTGTCGTTGCCGTTGCAGGTCGATTCGGCGTTGGAGGCTGGGATTTTCCTGGTGGATGAGGTGATACCGGCCTTGGGGCTGCCGGATGATATCGAGTTCACGCCGATGAGCGCCCATCGTAACAAACGTGGGTTTGCGTTCCTGACTTATTTTACCGTGCGCACGATCACGCTGGAGGGGCAAAGTTACGGCGCGTTCAGCGGGGTGGAGGTAGACACCTTCGGGGGTTTGACGTTGGCCTTTAACCCGGATGGGCAATTGTGCAGTACGTTGTATCGCCCGGTGACAGATGAGGATGTGCGGCGTATCCAGGTGTTAACGTCGGACCTGATAGACCATGGCTTGGTGACCGAAACGACGTTTATAGGCGGGGCGCGGGTTCTTTCCGATGAGATACTTGCCACCGATCAATCGCCATTTGTGAAGCCGCGCTTTTCATATATGGTCGATCAGTTCGGGGAGGATGGCGACCAGGCCGCCAAGCTGGTGCGCGATCCGATGATTTTGGACGCGGTGCCGCAAGCAGGCGAGGGGTTTATCGAGTACCTGCGGCGCTGGCTGGGTATGAAAGGGTAGCGCGAGGGATAAGGTAGCTGCTGAAGGGTTTCGCCCCACGATAGTAACTACTCAGCCCTCACCCCAACCCCTCTCCCACAGCTTCGCGGGGAGAGGGGGATTTAGGGGGTGAGGGCGGGTGCGATACCGTAAGATGTGTTTAGTACCTGAGTAGTTACATTTCGGATCAAAACCCCTAGATTTATCTATGGGGATGTCGGTGCGGGTGGTGTGTATGGCTGCGTTTGAATCTAGCGGCGCGTCAATTCAAACATGCCATGCCGCCACAGATGTGATATGATCACATAATGATGGCACAAGAGTAGAAAGTCGTTTGTTGATG
>DAOTUA010000276.1:0-19655 GCA_034437355.1 Anaerolineae bacterium
ACGGTGGCAGCTTCTTAGGCTATTGCGTAGCTACTCAGCTTGCCCCCCACCCCGGCGCTAAAGCGCCACCCCTCCCCCACTATCGCCGCTTTAGCGGGGGGAGGGAGGGGTTTTCACCACCTTCGGCCATGTTCACCCTGCTCTGATCTGGGTGTGTTCAAACGAAGGACCTAAGTTGGAACAACTATTTTTTGTGAAAATCGAAGATTTTCACAGTTAAAGTTTTGGTCAAGCTTTTGCAAAAGCTTGTGGGGGTTCGGGGGTGAAACCCCTGAGCAGTTACTTTTATCTTGCGTGCTAGCTCAAATTCAAAAAGCATCTGATTTGATGGGATTCGCCCCCCCCCACACAATCTGTTACCCGAAAAATAAAAAAACGTTGAGAGGTTCATTTTTTACACATCTTTACAGCCGTAAATGTTATAATATGGTTTGTATATGTTAATGAAAAGAAACGTTGCTGGCATGGTAAAACAACGTCCCTATTTTTTCGACGGACGGCTACACTTCCCCAAACACATCCTAGATGCGCTGATCCGCTTTGGCCTGGATGCCCACACAGCCGCCGTCGTTCGTAAGGGAATCAAGCTGGATGATGATTCTGTACTGGAGGCCGTCCGTGCAGTTGTTCAGTCCTACATTGCCAGCGCCGCGCCTCAAGATGATATTGCTCGTATCTTAGATGCGCCAGGCATACGTTTTATGCTATTCGATGATTACGGCGTCGGCGTCTGAGGGTCTTTGATGCGTTTTTTTTGGCGCTCGTAAAACGCCTCGGACGGTTGCCAGCCTTTCGCGTCTGGATGATGCAGCGGCGCATGGCTTAACCAGGTGCGCTGGCCGCCATCTTGCAGGTAATAAACCAGGTAAGGCATATCGGCCTCTAAACGCGGGGGTGACGTTACAAAACGAGTAAACGGCACGCTATCCCCCTTTTCTGTGTATAACGTCATAGCACGCTGTAACCAACCCCACACCCCCCGATTGTGCTTGTCGGGATAAAGTACGTCCTGGTAAAGCGGTAAACTCGCATAACGTCGAGCGCGTAAGATCAACATCATCACCACCCCGCCCCCTACCAAGATCAGCAAATACCCTCCATAGGCACCTAAGCGCAAGGCATAGCGTAGTGGCGTATAGATAAATAGTAGCACCAATGGCACCGACAACGGCAGCAGCGCGTACAGCGGCGCTGTCACCAGGTTGAGCCACTGGTCCGAGGTGAGCTTGCCGTGTCGGTTGGTCGCCAGCCATGCTTTGATCATCTGCGGCATAGCGTCGCGTTTACGTGTTTTCATCATGTGGTACGCTCCGTGTTGCGGATGTTGCGAAGTCTTTTCATACTTATAGTGTAGCATGTTCTGTTGCTGCTGAACCCCAAAACATTGGGGGAAGTCGGCAGCTTATCGGTCAAACTGATCACTCAAAAGTGTAGCAAACCCATATATACTACTATCGAAGGCATACCCGTATCGAGGACCTATCGCTATGTCAGACAACCCGTTCCATAAACCCAAGCCGGACGACGACGGAAAAGAAACCGACCTGGACTTACTCCAACGCTTGCCGGCCTCATCCCCCTTTGCTCGGCACCCATCCAACCCGGCTACACCGGAAGATGAACCGATAGAGGAATTTTGGGCAGTGTTTTCGATGATCACACATACCGGAGATCGCTTCTCATTGTCCGTCTGCTTTCGGAACCGGCAGCATTTCAACCTACAGATGAAAAAGTTCGAGACAGCCAAAAATATGCACATCGTTCTTAAAGACATTAACGATGAGAGCGTCGTCATCAAACGGGATATGCTGCTGCATGTCTTACCAGAGGACCACGACACCCCCGCCACAGATAACCGACCATGGTAAGGCCACCGTATGAAGATTGTGTTCTTTGGCGATAGCCTGACATGGGGCGGCTACGGTGGCGATTATGTCCAGCAGGTACGCCAACTCGCCAACCCATCGCATACCATTATCAACGCTGGCGTCGGTGGGAATACCATTGTCAACCTGTACCGCCGCTATCAACAGGATGTATGCGACCATCAGCCCGACGCGGTATTTATCATGGTCGGGGGGAACGATGCCGTCAGCTACTCACAACCGGATACCCGCCCCTATTACCGCAAATCTATGAACCTGCCGGACGGCTTTGTCTCCCCAGAGCTATTTGAGCGCACCTATCGCAACCTGCTAAGCGCGTTACAAACGAATCGGATCGAAGCCTATATCGCACTAGAACCCGTCGAGACCAACCCAACTGTTGTCGAGACCATGCAGCAGTACAACACCCGCGCCGCCACTGTTGCCCGCGCTTATAACGTGCCTGTGCTAGACCTGTTCGCCGCTTGGGTCCCGCCACACATCCCACCGCGTAAAAACGTAACCCTGCGCTTCATCCAACAGATCGCCACCCGCGAACAAAGCGGCTGGGATGACTGGTACGGCGCACAGGCCGAACACGATTACACCTTCACCTTCGATGGCGTCCACTGGACACCGAAAACCGCTGCCGCCGTTGCCCACCAGATCGTCTCGTTTGTCGGGCTAACCTGACCCAGCCCGCCCCTTTGACAATCCCTGCCGGGCGCGTTAGCATGGGCCTAGCGTGTATTCACAGAAAATAGGTGAATTGATATGACAATTACCGAGATCAAAACGTCAGAAAATTGGTGGGACCGCCTGAAAAACCGCCTGCGCCGCATCACCAATTACCTGCTAGAAGTGCGGCGCGTCGGGGTGATCCTGCTGCTGCTGTCGCTGTTAAGTGGCATCTACGGGTATCAGGTGAATTACCGCCAGCCAGATGGCACCGTAGACTGGAACTGGCAACAATTTATACAAGATTTTTATGCCAACATTAGCGCAGAATTGGGCAGCGTGGCGATCACGGTTTTGATCATCGACTACCTCAACGACCGCCGCCAACGCGAGGAAGAAAAAGAGCGCCTCATCCGGCAGATGGGCAGCACCGAGCGCGGCCTAGCGATGGCTGCCGTTGAGGAACTCAAAGCGTTAGGGGCCGTCAAAGATGGCTCGCTGGTGGGGATCAACCTGGAGCAAGCCGTTTTAACCGGGGTGCGTTTGGGGCGGGTGGATCTCCGACACGCTCGGATGGACTTTGCCGACCTGAGCGAAGGGCATCTATACTTTGCCAACCTAGAACGGGCGGATATGTCTGGCTGTGACCTACGCGGTACTGTCCTGACCGGGGCGAACCTGCGCCATGCGGATTTAGTCGCGGCGAAACTGGACGGGGCGCTGCTCTCCGAAGTCGACCTGACACATTGCAAACTAGACCGGGCGCTTTTTAGTGATCGAACGCAACTGCCGGATAAATCGAACTGGTCGCCGGGGGTGGATATGCGCCGCTTTACCGACCCACAACACCCGCAATATTGGCGCTCGGCCATGCCAGAATCACCGGCATACGATGGGCGGCGCGGCTAAAGCCCACTTGCAACTTGTCATCACACGGAGACGTATAGTATGCAAGTCGAACGCCTGCTGCTTTGCCTACTCGCCCCACCCCTGGCTATGATCGATAAAGGCGCAAATGAAGTCATTCTTGTCGCTTTTTTTACCGTGTTGGGTTGGGTGCCGGGCGTGCTTATCGCACTAGGGATTACGACTGCGGACTGGCACGCGCAACGCGAACAGGCGAAACGCGCCGCCACCCTGGATGATATGCAGCGCAGCATCCAGCAGCATGACCAACTGGTCAACCTGCCCGCCACACATCGTTCTGGGGAAGCCCGTTACCAACTGGCCCAACGCGCCGAGGCCATCCGCCAGCGCCAAGAACAAGCTGAAAGGGAATCAACCCCATGATCAAACTGTTACCTATCGTATTCGCTATCTTCATCCCACCGCTTGCTATGCTAAACAAAGGGTGGGATAAGTTCGGCATCACGTTTTTGCTGTGGGTCTTTACCGGCATCGGCGGGACACTAGCCGCGCTCTATTTCCTGCTAGATGGCTCCGCTTACGATGACTGGAAATACCGACAACAAATTCGGTATGCCACCCCGCCACAAAAGCCCAAACGCCAGGCCCGTAACTATATCCGAGTGGCCGACGGAGAAATCTTGGAAGTAGTCGATACAAACGATGAGGAACGGCGGCAGCGGTTATCCAACCCCTGAAAACCGTGAATCTCTTGAGAAAAGCCTGACACCAGGCCAATTACAGGTATAATGGCTTAAAGACTAGATAAAGTTAGCGACAAAGCAAAATAACCCCCTAGACGCGCACCAGGTTTAATCCCCAGAGTGGGTTTATTTCACATCAGATGTATCTGCGTCATTTCTGTCGTTAGAAGGACAAGCCACGTTATGCCTAAGTTGTCTTACAAGGAACGCGCCCGCCAACGACGCGAGCAAGAAATACTCAAAACTGCTGCCCGTATGATCCGTGATAACGGCTACGTTAACCTCAACATGGACGAACTGGCGGAGGCGGTCGGGATATCTAAGCCGACGCTCTATCAGCACTTTCGGGGTAAAGATGATATGGTCGCCAAAGCCATGCTCCACTCTATGCAGCAGATCGAAAGCTTTCTGGACGATATGACCGATGATAACGCGCTAGACCGCCTGGAAAAGCTCATGCGCTATATGCTCTGGCAACATACCGACCCGAACGGCTTTTCCGCCGCTATCATGCGGGACGGCATAAACGGCCTCAAGCACCTGACAGATACCCCCGATATAATGCAGGCAACCCAAATGCGTGTCAGCCAGCAGATTATGCACTTGGTACAACAAGCCAAAACCGACGGTGCTATTTTGCCGGATATCCCCAATGTGGTTGTTATCGGCATGATGTTCTCTTCGCTGAGTATTCTGCAAGGCCCCGCTATCATGCGCGATCACTCCGACGATGTGGAGGACCTGATCAACCACACTGTCGCCATGTTTCGGCGTGGGGTCGCCTGCGTCCCGTCCTAGCCCGCCAGCCGGCTATTTGTCATCCGGGTTGAGCATTTCAATCGTCTGCTTCTCCCAAACCCACAACTCCATTTGCTCGTGTTCCCGGTAAAGTTTTGCCAACCGTGGATAACCGTTCTGATATTCCTTGGCCCATTCCTGCGCGAAGCTGCCATCTTTGATCTGCGACAGCGTGACTTCCATCAGGCGCTCCAGCTTTAAATCGTGGAAGCGGTCGATCCGACTGAGCCAGCCATACTGTGTATGCGGTGAGGTCACCCGCATCGCGTCTAGCAGGCCGTGTGTGCCGGCCCGTTCTAAATAGTCGATAAACTCGCCAGACAGATACAGATCGGCAATAACGGCTTCGGGGGGGTAGCCGTTTGCGATCAGCAGTTGTGCAGCAGAAATCATCACATGCTGAAAAGCCGGTAACACCGCCTGCTCAATAAACAGATCGAGTTCGGCCTCGCGCTCAAAATTAATCTCAATCGCCCCCGCTTTTAACGTCCCGGTAGCGGCTGCCACCGCCAGCAGAATATCCCAGGCCGCACCGCTAGCATCTTGCCCCACAGAAACAAAGCTGTAAAACCCCTTCCCAGACAAATAATGCTGTCGTACCGCATCCCCAAGCGTGCGCGGCGCGATCAGCCCGACATCCGTAAACGGTGGGGCTTCGATATAACCAAACGCCACATTGTACGCGCTGGTAAAAATGAGTGCATCCCCTTTGCGCAGGTACGGCGCGACCTGTTCTAAATAGACCTGGGGCATCACTTCATCCGGCAGCGCCAACAAAGTAATCATCGTCTGTTGTACAGCTTCCGAGATCGAAAACACGCGCATTTCATCCGCCAGGGCTTGCTCGCGGGTGGCGTCCTCCCGTACCCCGACAATCACATCCACCCCGCTATCACGTAAGTTCAGGGCCATCGAGCGCCCCATACTGCCATACCCCAACACAGCAACCGGCTTCCTGTTCAGGTAAGCGGTATCGGCATCTTGTTCGTGGTAGATTACTGTCATCGTTCGTTGTCCTTGTCGCTATACGTCAAGCATCCATACGGGTAGATCGTACCCGTTGCGCCTAAAGCCGAACTGCTCATAAACCCGCTGCGACCGTCTGTTGCTTTCTTGCGTGTTGACGGATAAAAAGTTGATCTCCCGTTGATGAAAGCGCCGGATCATATCATACACCAGCCATTTGCCTACCCCTTGCCCCTGGTAGTCCGGCAAGACCCCCAACCGCGCCAGATGCCCGTTCAGGCCGTGGGTGGTTGCAATTTGATACCCGATCATCTGCTGGTCTCGCATGACGATAGTTCGATACGACCCCACCCGCACGCCCAGCCGCACATCGGCAAGTGATAAGCGCCACGGCGGTGGGAAGGCCGATTGATCGATGCGATGGACCTGGGGCACGTCCGCTAGTTCAATGACCCGGATGTCTGGCGTTGGTGATGGGGGTGGCGGCGGTAGGGCGGTCTGTTGGTAGGTGAGTGTGACAATCTGCTCAATATACCGGAACTCCAGCGCCACCAACCACCGATACACCCATTCGTGCATCACCATCGCCCACACCCGCGCCAGGCCATCCCGCTGTAGCACATCCAGCGCGGCCTCCCATAAAGACTGCTGGACGGTGTGCATATCCCGCTGATGCCGCACACTCACAACCCGCAGCCAACTGCTGCCGTCTATCGGCCTAGAAAAGCCAATAACCCCCGCCAACCGACCATCCGTATAAGCCACCCACAGGTAAGGCGGGTCCGTTAATAGATATTCTTCGATAGTTTGCCAGTCTAAATGAATATGGGCTTGTACACTGTTAGAGACCAACGCACATACCGGCGAAAGGTCTTGGCGGGCGTAAGGCCGCACAACCAGCGAACGATCAACTGGTACCATCGGGTTACAGGCTGCCCCGGATTCGCTCGACATATGGGCGGACATTTATCGCGAATATATGGCACAGACGGCGGTCCATTAACCGTGTGCGTATCTGCGCATCGAGATCATAGAGTCCGGTCGGGCTGGTGATAACCGTCGGTATTTCTTTCACGTAGCGATATTTGATAATCTGAAGCAGCTTTTCTCGTGCCCATGTTTTGCTGGCCTCAATGGTGGTCAGATCATCCAACACCAAAAACGGCACATCCTTTACCTTCTGAAATTGCTCATCAAATGTGTTCGGTGAGGACGGGCTGAACGTCTGCCGGAGGTAGTCCATCAAATCGGCGAGTGTCAGGAACATCACGTCGATTTTCTGTTCGCTGACCGCATTGGCAATAGCGGCGGCAAGGTGCGTCTTGCCGGTGCCACTTTCCCCCAAAAAGACCAACCAACCGCGCCCATCTCTGACAAAATCCTGAGCAACCTTGAGGGCCCGGTTCAGGTTATGTTCTTCATCAATGACCGCGTTGGTGTGCCTATCGAAATTATGAAAGCGATATTTACCGTATACATGCAGGTCGGAAATTTCTTTCTTGTAATTACGATTTGCCGTGCGATAGTCCGGCACATCAATGGGAATGTGCTGTACCATGTTGACATCGGACATGCGACTGCGCAAACGTGGGTCTAGCAGGTCAATATCGGTGTTAGTGGTGATAACGGTTGGCAGCTTTTCGTTGTAGCGATAGTTCAATAACTGGAATAGCTTTTCCTTGGACCACTCCGACGGGTTTTCGACGCCTAGATCATCCAGGATGAGTAAATTTGCCCGGCGCACGCGCTCAAACGTATCGTTATAAGACTCCGCCCCCGGTTGAAATGAACTGCGCAGGTAGTCGAGCAGGTCTGGCGCAGTCACAAACAGCACCATATCCCCCTGTTGTAACCAGGCGTTCCCGATGGCGGCTGCCAGGTGCGTTTTGCCGCAACCGTATGTCCCACTCAGTACAAGCCACCCAAGCCCTTCTTTACGTGCAAACCTGAGCGCATTGTCATAGGCGCTCTTCAAACTGTTGGTCATTGTCTCGGAGTAATTGAGCGTATCCACATAAAAGTTCGAGAACGTTTTATCCGCGAAGGCCCCCAGGTTGCTAAGCTCGCGCAGCTTGGCCTGCCGGCTGTGATCCTCATCAACCGGGTTGTTGGGGCAGCGGAACACCTTACTAAAGTCTGGGTGGCCTACGGGCACATCCAAGTCGTAGAACCCCATCCCGTTACAGAAACGACTGGCCCCGGTTGCCCCGCAAAGCTCACACCGATCTGGCTCATTGGTCGATCCAGTCGGCGTATTTCCCGCCGAACCGTTTCCGTCCATCCCCATCAATCTCCTCAGGTCCATGTCGCCGAGTGATTTCATCGTCGGTTTTCCCTTCCTTACGCCAACGTTCGAGTACCGCCCGGATAAATTGTAGGTGCTTGGCCTGTTTTTCCGCAGCCACCCGGATCGCCTCTGGCATCCACGCGGCGGGGTAGCTCGTTTCCAAGTCTTTCAACCCATCGGCAATCATCGGGGTGATCGGGCCAATCTCCTGTTCGTACAGGCGATAAATATTCGGTCGCGGCGGCAAAATTTCGACTGCGTTGGCGGTGGTGTATTGCCCCTGCTGGATCGCCTGTTGTGCTTCTCGCCCTCGTTCCGTATTCATAAAGTATAACGTTTGTGGGCTTTCGTCTACAACAGGGACTTGCCCCCACAGTAACGCCCCACGCCCAACCGCCCGCGCCAGCGCATCATCTAGCGTTGCCTGTGGGGGATTATTGGGGCGGGCGGCTTGGAGTGCCGCCGTTAGCGACGGGGCGTTCGCCAGGTCGGTATACGTCAAAAAACGATACACCCCCTCGCGTTGCTGCACCGCCCACATGAAAAACAGCATCAACTGGAGTTCCGCCATATCATCGATCAGCGGCAGCAGGTCGGTAAAGAACGATGCGGGGATCGCCACCAGCGTATCCTGCCGGGGGAACCCATGGAACGTCTCCGGCATAGCCTACATCGACCCCAAATCTACATTACTCATGGTGCCATTCTTAAACCGTGTAGCGGAGGCATCGAAGTATAGCGGGATAGTATCCGTCGGCCCGTTACGATGCTTGGCGACAATCACATCGGCTTGATTTGGGTTTTCGGTCGCCTCGTTGTAGACCACATCACGGTATAAGAACATCACAATATCGGCGTCTTGCTCAATTGAATTGTGTGCGATGACACTATCCGATACAAAGTTGCTGTTGGCCGGTACTGTTAAGTCGAATACTTCCGTTTCGCCATCGGGTTCAATCACGTTGATCTTCGCCCAACACACATCGCTATGAACAAGTTGCGAATGCTGCCCGCCCCTAATACCCTGTGCCGTCTTTGCCCGTACCCCCGCTATTGTTGGCCCGGCCTGCCCGAAAAGCTGGCGCGGCGCAGCAATATGATCCCCGGCTTGTAACTCATCTAGCCGTTTCCAGCCATAAGCCGTCAAGAACTTGTGATTGCCCGTCGCCCGGATGCAACGACCGCCCCCGGTTTGCATCCGATAGACCGGTTTGACCCCGGTGCAAAAGGCATGGCTGACCGCTGCCGGCTCCAGCGTGTATGTATCCATATTCAAGCTCATCACACGGAAGCCAGACCGCCCACACAAGCTCCCGATAGCTTCGTAGCGGCGCTCATCCGGCAGCCACACCAGCGTTTCCCCCGCTAAACAGCCAGATTCGCGCAGGTCGCTAAGTTGTGGGCGCTTATCCGACCGTTGTTCAACCGCACGGGAAAGCTGCGCCGCACTCAATAGCGGCACTTCTAGCTCGCGGGCAAGCTCTTTCATGTGTCGGCTGATAAAACTGATCTCTTGTACGCGGTTGCCGTCGTAGCCGGGCGCGTGCATCAACTGGAGGTAATCCAGAATAATCAGGTCTAATCCGTGTTCGTGTTTGACGCGCTGCGCTTTCGTCCGCATCTGAATCGGGTTCAACGAGGGCGAGTCGTCTATAAAAATCTGTGTTTCGCTCAGCCGTCCGAGCGTTTCGACCAATAGATTTTGGTCTTTGCTATCAAATTGGCCGGTCCGTAACTTTTGCATATTGATACCAGAAGCAATCGCAACCAGGCGCTGCACCAACTGCTCGACGCCCATCTCCAACGAAAATAACAGAACCCGGGCCTGGTGATCTGTAGCAGCGTTTAGCGCCAAGGTTAACATAAACGATGTTTTGCCCATTCCAGGCCGCCCAGCGAAGATCAACAGGTCGCTGCGCTGTAAGCCGCCCAACAGCGCGTCTAATTTCTTAAACCCGGACGGCAACCCCAACCCGCGTTCGGTCTGGCTCATCATATGTTCGATGCGGTCGAAATAGCGTGAGGTCGCCTCATACATTGTGATCACATCGCGTTGTTGCCGCCGTTCGGAAACCTGAAACAGCGACGACTCCGCCCGGCTGATCGCTTCTTCCACCGATAACTCGCGGTTGTTGGCTAACTCGCGGATTTGCGCGGTGACCTCCAATAACCGCCGCCGGACAGCATCACGTTCTAACAGCCGGGCGTACTGCTCCGCATACATCGCGGATGGCGTACTATTGACCAGCTCCGAAATATACAGGTCTTGCCCGACAATCTCGAAATGCCCGTAATCTTGTAGCTCGCGGCGGAGGGTCTGCCGTTCGATTGGCTCGTTACGCTCGCTGATGCGCCCGAACGCCTCCCAGATGTATTTATGGCGCGTCAAGAAAAAGTCATCCGGCTGCAAGATAGCGGCTAACGAAACATAAATCGACGGGTTGATCAACACCGACCCGATGATGGTTCGTTCGATTTCTTCGTCGTATAAGTTATCCGGATTGTTGGGCGTAGGGGGTGGGGTGTCTGTCATGGTGCCTCATGGTGGCTAGCAACAATAAAACGCGCTGTGTGAAATTCAAAGGTCCGTTTACTTTGCTGGGGAGAGAAAATCAAAACCAGAAAGAACGTTATACTTCGACATCAAACGTATAAAATAACGCGCCTCAGTTACCAGCACCTCACCGATGCCGGGCGCGTTATCGGTCTATTATCAATTATTGAAGATGTACCGGGGGGCGGTTACTCCTCGTCGTCCTCCCCCAGGTCAATATCCAGGTTATCGACAAAATCCTGGAATGCACTCAAGCGGCCTTCGTCCATCTCCTCGGCGTCCTCCGGGAGTGCCTCGGCTTCCACATCTTCTTCTGGCTCGATGGCGGCTTTCTCCATCACTGCATCGGCAATGAAGATCGGCACCTTCACACGTACAGCCAGGGCAATCGCATCACTGGGCCGGGCATCGATCTCGGTACGTTCGCCGTCAATATCTACCACAATCCGAGCGTAGTACACATCGTTGCGTAGCTCGTTGACGAGAATGTGAACCACATTCCCCCCCATTTCCTGGATGATATTCTTCAGCAGGTCGTGGGTAAGCGGTCGTTGTGGCGGTAATTCTTGTAATTCTGTTGTGATCGCGTCCGCCTCGCATGGGCCAATCCAGATCGGCAGATAACGGTCGGTATCCGAATCTTTTAACACGACAATCCGATGTTGCGACATCAAACTGACGCGGATGCTATCAATAATGACCTCTATCATAGGTGGTTTAACTCTCGGTGGTTCACCTGCATTTAACGATGATTATACACCGAAGCAAGGCAAGAGCAACAAGTTTCCTCATGATGAGCAGGATTTACTCATCTCTAAACCGCCTCGTGATCGCTAACGGTCATACCCCGCGCCATGTGCTAGGCTTTGCCCGCGCGTACCCAGGCCGGGTCTCGGAACTCTTGAAACTCGATTTTGTAGCCGTTGGGGTCCAGGATAAAAATGTGATAGATGTTGTAATCCGCGTTGAACGTTGGCGGCTTTTCAATCGTAACGCCTGCCGCCAGCAGGTGAGCGTGCCACTCGTCCACCTGTGGTGTCACCAGCGTAAAGATAACATCGCGGCTGTCTCGGTTCGCATTGGCTCGCGTACAAAAACCGACAAAGGCCGTCGGTGTGACCCGGTAGATACGGCATGTACCCTGGTCTAGCACCATTGGTAACCCGATAATCCGTTCATAAAAATCGGCAGTTGTCGGTAAATCTCGCGTATACAAGAACGTGACTTGTTGCTCTAGGATGTGAGGGGGCATGAGACGTTCTCCATGGGTAGCTTACTGGGTAGCTCACAGCCTACCATGTTGTGGCTGATGTGAAATAGTAGATTTTTTCGTAACTGCTCAGGGGCTTCACCCCACCTTCATCTTGGATGACAAAATGCACGCTTTTTGTCCACTTTTTCTGGAAAAAGTGGTGGGGTATGGGGTGAAACCCCACCATATCCTCATGTCTACCTGAGTAGTTGATCATGAGCTGGCGCTCACCAAAGGGAATGAAAATCGGCAAGTCTATTTTCGAGAGAGTTACCAAATTTTTTGAGTCTTGCGGTTGAATTCCACAAATGTTCTTTGCACAATGCTACAAACCTAACTATGGAGGTTGTGGTTCATGAATTTTTTGAAAAACCTGTTCAGTGGCGGGGGCAGCGCCAGCCAAAACAGCGATCACGGCCTGTACTTCTACATTCGCCCAACCGCATGTGAGGAAGTTGTACAGGTACGCATCGACCCGCGCAACGACTTGAGCAAGCGCGAAAACGACGGCTACTGGGTCCGTAAAACCGTGCGCGGGCAACACCGTTGCTTTAACCCGGCAGACATCACCCTGTATTTCACTGCCGACCGAAAACTGGAATCGCATGATATAAGCGGCGGCGAATTGCTGGATCGCGCTGCTTATGATGAATGGCAAGCGGCTTTTCACGCCAAGAAAAAAGCCGCCAGCACGCACAACGCGGCGATTGACGCCGCCAACCAACAGCCCGATCACGATACCGACCCCGTCGAATAACACGACCAACCCGGCCGCCGCCCGGCGCACTCGGCGCGACGGCGGCCTTCATCCGCTTTCTTAACTCTAATCTCTAACAGGAACCTTACCCGGATTTGCCCACGTTGGATGAGTACCTGCGGGATGGGCGTGTGATCTTGCTGCTGGATGCCCTTTCACCCCTGCCTAGTTACAAAATCTGCTATTTCACATCAGGTTATGATGCAAAATGGGCGCTTGGCTTTTGGTAACGGCCCGGCTACACTCGCCCAAAACTCGCCATCCCATAAGTGAACCGCTATGCAAACCCTCAACCGCCTGCTGCAACTGACCAACACCGCCGCCATGCTGACGGACCTCACCCGCCAGAAACACACCTACACCCTGCCCGTAATGAAAGCGGCAGATACGTTTTACGTCCATGCGGACCGCGCCGCTTTGCGGATTGTCCGCTGGGAGCGCCCGCAAGCCGAGATCACCATCGAAACCCGCCCGCCGATGGGGTGGCGTACCGCCACCGACTACGACGAACACGGCGTCTATGTCGTGGCGATCCAGCGGACCGGGTTTGGCAGTGTCGCCTCGGCAGTAATTAACGCGCTCGTGCCGCGCCATATGCACCTCACCCTACGGATGCAAGATAGCCTCGTCACGTTCGATCATCTGACTGGGACATTGCACATCCCCCCCACCGGGGCACCCCTGCCCACCGGGGACGAGTGAACCGCCGCCCCCGGATTTTAACACCATCTTCATTCTATTTACGACTAGGCCGTGTCAGAATAAGCACAGAATAGCAACTAGCGGATCATACTCCATGATAGAAGCGCAAGACCTGACCAAAAAATTTGATGATAACTTTGTTGCTGTTGATCATATCAACCTGCACGTCGAACCAGGGACCGTATTGGCCCTGCTTGGCCCCAATGGTGCCGGGAAAACAACCACCGTTCGCATGATGACCAGCATCCTACGCCCGACCAGCGGCACCGCCCGGATCGCCGGCTTCGATGTCAGCCAAGAACCGGAGAAAGTCCGGGCTCATGTCGGCGTGCTGACCGAACAGCACGGCCTATACGAGCGTATGAAAGCCATTGAATACCTGGATTTCTTCGGGCAGATTTACCACCTGAGCAAAACAGACCGCCAACAACGCGCCCGTCACCTAATGGAACGCTTCGGCCTCGGGTTTGCTATGCAAATGCGCATGGGCGAATACAGCAAGGGCATGAAACAGAAACTCGCACTCGTCCGGGCGATGCTGCATAACCCGCCCGTGCTGCTGCTAGATGAACCGACCTCCGCCATGGACCCGCAAAGCGCCAAGCAAGTTCGCGACGCGATCTTAGAACTCCGGCAGGATAAGCGCACCTTCTTGATCACCACCCACAACCTGCCCGAAGCCCAACTCCTAGCCGACCGCATCGCCATTATCCGGGGCGGGCGCATCATCGCCGACGGCTCGTTCGAGACGTTATCGCGCACCTTCACCGGCACCCCCCTGATGGAACTGCGCGTGGATGGCCAACTCAACGGGCTAGCCACCGAGTTAACCGATATGATACAGGTCGAAACGCAGGGCGTGAACTGGTTACGCTATCGCACGCCCAACCCCGTCACCACCAACCCGCAGGTGATCCAGCGGGTGCTGGCGCTGGGCCAGCAGGTCGTCACCTTGGCCCCGGTGTCGCAGTCACTTGAAGATGTCTACTTGAAAGCCGTACAGGAAGATGAGGCCCAACATGGATCACACAACCGTTAACCCCGAACCGGGATCGGTCCAGCCGACCATTCGCCAAACCGCAGCCGATAGCAATTACACCTGGCGCAACATGATCAGTAATGCGCTGGTGATCACCCGCCGCGAAGTCGTGGATAGCTTCCGCGATTGGCGCATCCTGGCCCCGATGATCGTGTTAACGTTTTTGTTCCCGTTCTTGGCAAATGTACTGGCCGGGCGCTGGTTCGGGTTCGTAGAAAGCTACGTCGGGGATAACGTAGACATCTTAGGCGGGCGCTCCATCCCCTTTCTGTTGATGGTCGTCGGCTTCTTCCCGATCTCAATTTCGCTGGTGATCGCGCTTGAAACTTTCGTCGGGGAAAAAGAGCGCCGCAGCCTGGAACCGCTGCTCAGCACGCCGCTAACCAATACCGAGCTATACATCGGCAAAACCCTGTCATCCATGATCCCGCCGCTGGTCGCTAGCTACGGCGGCATGACGTTTTACATGATCTTGATGTCTTTGGGCGAGTTGAACTGGAACCCGCAGCCAGCCCTCATCATCCAGATTTACCTGCTAACCACCGTCCAGGCGTTGGTGATGATCACCGGGGCGGTGGTGGTCTCATCCCAGGCCACCTCCACC
This sequence comes from Anaerolineae bacterium, assembly GCA_034437355.1. Classification (GTDB taxonomy): domain Bacteria; phylum Chloroflexota; class Anaerolineae; order Aggregatilineales; family Phototrophicaceae; genus DAOTTY01. Next base: position 15,113 of record DAOTUA010000276.1, read on the forward strand.
CGGTCCGCTAACTTGCTGGCAAGTTTCGTGATCATCCCGATGACACTCGTTATCCAAGCCGAAAGTTTTGTGATGTTCATCGCCCCCGACGCCGATTCCCCGACCGGGATCGCATCTTTGTGGCTAATCGCGCTTGGCATGTTCATTGTGGTGCTGCTATTCTTGCGGGTAGGCAACGCCATTTTTAACCGCGAAGAACTGCTAGGCCGCACGATTGACGAACTTAACCTACGCGGCATCTTCCGGCGCATGTGGCAGAACGTGATCGGGGTGGGGGACGACAAAACCCCCGCCCGCAACCTGTGGCACTGGTACAACGCGGGCGTGTGGCAGGCACTCACCCGCACCCGCACCGAGATGATCATCGCTGGCGTGTGGTTTATGATTGCGGTGATCGGTGGGGTGTGGGCCGGGCAACTGGAAAACCTGCAACTGCCGATCCCGGATGTCGATTCGATTGAAAGCAGCCGGTTATCGTTGTTCTTGGATAACGGCCTGCAATCACAGGCGATGGCCTTCATCATCTGGAACAATGCGCGGGTGCTGCTGCTAACGTTGGTGGCCGGGGCGTTCACGTTTGGCGTGTTAGCCTTGATCCTCACCCCGGCGGTATTTGTGATTGTCGGCTATCTGTTCACGCAGATATACCAGTCCGGGCTAGATGTGAACATCTTCTACGCCGGAATATTTATTCACGGATGGGTCGAAATCCCCGTCATCGTGATGGCAACAGCGGCGGCGTTCCGCTTGGGGGCCATCTTGACGAAACCACCCGCCGGGCAGACGGTCGGCATGGCCTGGATGAGTACGTTTGGCGATGTGATGAAAATTTACGTGGGGGTCGTGCTACCGGGGTTGGTACTGGCCGGTTTCATCGAAGCATATATTACGCCGCGTGCGGTGCTGGCGATCCTGGCCGGGTAGATCGTCTCATCGCGGCGTGATAGGTACCCGTAGCAGGTTGATCAGGATCGCCAAGATGACCTTGGTCATGTAGTAGCCACTGCCCAAAAACGTAATCGAGGACACCCCGCTTGTACGCTCCGCCATGCGCACCGAGATTTCGCACAGCTTCAGCCCGGCCCGGTGCAGGATGATAACCGCTTCCGGTTCGGGGTAGTCGTGTGGGTACAGCCGGGCGCACAATTCGAGTGTGCGCCGGTTGGATGCCCGAAACCCGCTGGTCGGGTCCGTGATGCGTTGCCCGGTCGCCCATGTCAAAATTTGCGCCAATATCTGCCCGCCCACCCGCCGCGCAAAAGTCTGCTGATAGCCGGTATCTTCCAGAAACCGCGAGCCGATCACCAGATCGGCCCCGGTCGTTTGTAAGGCGTCGATCAGCCGGGGGATTTCTTGGGGCGGGTGTTGCCCGTCGCCGTCTGTCTGCACCGCGACATCATAGCCGTGTTGGGCCGCATAGATAAACCCGGTTTGAACAGCCGCGCCAATCCCAACGTTGTAAGGCATATCTAGCACGATAGCCCCGGCAGCCCGCGCAAGCGCGGCGGTATCATCGACCGACCCGTCATTGATCACTGCGACATCTGCCGAAGGTACATGCTGATGAATCTGGCGGATCACCCGCTGGATGCTGCCGCTTTCGTTAAGGGCCGGGACGATCACGAGGGTGCGCATCGGGTTAAACGTCCTGCGGAATGGGGAAGTTGAGCCGGAACGTGACGACCTCGATCACCGCCAGCGGATCGTAGCCGGTCACATCCGGGAAGTGTGCGCCGTCAATCGTTAGCTCGTTGAGCGTCCCCACCAGGCTGACCGTGCCGCCGCCGTAGGGTTCCGTACTTAGCCACGCGCCGTCACGCTCGCGCCGTTGCAGCAGCCGCGCCGGGAACGGGTTAATGGCGGTATTGATCGGCAACCGCAGCAGCCCGGCTTTTGTCTCCGCTTGGAAGAACAACTCCCCGTTATGCGAGACACGAAAACGCTGCACGCGCTCATCTACCTGCTCGATCTCGAAGTCCGCCTGCGCTTTAGGAATCCCCCAATTTTCCTGACCGTTCTCGACACTCACCATGGTCGATACATAAATGCGCGTGATGTGATAGTAGCGCCGTCGCCCAAACTGGAACCGACCCGGTATAAATAGCAATTCTCGGTATGGCCCAACCGGGCTAGTGGTGTAGTCGATCAGCATCACCGACCCAAACCCGCCCCGAAATTCTGACATCAACCCGGCGGGCACCTGCCCGTTTTCCGCGATAAACGCACGGTCGAAGCGATATAAGAAAATATACCCGCGCCCGCGCAGCGCCCACGGCGGCGGGTACGCGCTAGAACCAACAGACATAAGCCCCTCAATCGTTAACGTTGCAGAATATCCCGGCCATTGTCGCAGCATGGGCTATGTTTCGCTAGCCCCGCCCCCCAAACCGCCGTTGCGCCGGCCCCAGTTTGATCGTAGGCTATGGGCGTACCATTGATGATTCTGAAGGACGACCGATGCGCCCCTATCTGCTCTTGCTGGTTCTGCTGGCGTTATTTGCCGGGGCCTGTGCGCCCACCGTCCAGCAGGTGATCCCAACCGACCGCCCGACGATCACCCCCACCCCCACACCAACCGCCACCCGCACCCCCGGCCCACGCGATGTCACCCCATCACCGACCGCCACCCGGCCCCCCGCCACCGCCACCGGTGGCCCCTCACCAACGCCGCTACTTGGCCCTACCCGCACCCCAGACCCGCGCATCACCCCCACCCGCATCCAGAGCGCCAACGCCCCCCGCATCGAGTTTTTCACCTCCGATGTGCAGGCCGTCGCCCCAGGGACCGCCGTCACGCTCTTTTGGTCCACACGCGGCGTAGACAGCGCCACGATCTACCGCCTAGATGCCAGCGGGCGGCGTAGCCAACTGTGGAATGTGCCGCCAGGTGGCGACCTGACCGTCTCAACCAACCTCAGCGACCGGGGAACGCTCGACTTCCTGATCACCGCCGGGGAGGGGACCGACCGCATCGAACAGCCGTTATCGCTGCCGTTAAGTTGCCCGGTCATCTGGTTCTTTACCCCCCCGCCCACCGAATGCCCAGACAGCGACCCCATCGAAACGCAGATCATCGAACAACCATTTGTACGCGGTCGGATGGTGTACGTTGCCGAACAGGATCGAATCTATGCGTTGTTTAACGACGGGTTCGAGCCAGCCTGGGTCAGTTTCCAGAACCGCTACAATCCGGCCATCCACGACGAAACCCTGTCAGACTTCCCAGTCCCGGTCGGGCGGGTGCAACCGCGAGCCGTACTCGGGTTTGTGTGGCGTGGCAGTGATATTGTTCGGAGCCGGTTAGGGCTAGGCACCCAAGAGGAATTGGCTTTCGACGGGTTCGCGCAGACCACCCGCCGCGGCGATACCACCGCGCTCTACCTGACCAGCGCCGACGGTACCGTACTTCAGCTAGACCCAGACGGCACAAGCTGGCAGATCATTACCCTGCCGCGCAACTGACAACACAGCCCGGCGCAGCAGGGTTGGGCGTATATAGCGGTTTATTGGTAGCGGTTAGCGCACGCCTCGAAGCCCAGTGACGGTTCTTGACCGATAGCGTATAAAACATCGCCAATTACGGGCAGGTCCCACCACAGGCATTGTGAGTCGATCCACACCGATAAGCCGATAGTCGCACAACAACACAACACCAGCACCCCCGCACAGCCGATCAAGATAATGCGGGTGGTATTGTTCCCGCCGCCGTCATCGTAACTGTAATCGTCGTAATAGGGGGCTTGTTGGGGTGGTTGGGGAGGTGATCCGCTAAAGGCGTCGGCGTAATCCGCGCCGTATCCCGGTTGTGGGTCTGGCCCAGCGGCATACTCCGGCTGTTGGGGCTGGGGGGTATAGGCCGGCTGTTGCGGCTGTTGCGGGGAGGGTGCCGGGTGCTGCATGGTGGGGCCAGCCCCGCCGCCGTCCTCGGGTGCGCCCAGGTTTTGTTGGCGGACGATCTCATACCCCAACGTGACTGTTTCGCCTAGCCCGATCATATCGCCGTTATTAAGTGGCTTGGCCCCGGTTAAACGCTGCCCGTTGATAAAGGTACCGTTGGTACTACCCAGGTCCTCGATGGTAAAACCGCCCGCCCCCCTGGTGAAGCGTAAGTGATGGCGACTCACCTCCGGGTCATTAATCACAATATCGTTAGTGATGTCACGCCCGACAGTGCTGATGTCCTTGTTCAGATCGTAAGTCTGGTTTGGTTGTGGACCCCGACGCACGATCAGCCGGAAGCTGTCGTTGCTCTGCTGCATTCATCGCCTCCCTACAAGCGGTCTACTACGATTTATCGAATGAAAACTGACTGCGAGTATACTTCCAATGTCAGACACAGGCAACTCTTACGTCGAATAAGCCGGGGCAATCGTACCAAATACACGCCGAACTACAAAAATCGCCAATCCACCACCACCATAGGGCGGGGTCGGCAGGGCAATCGCCTTAAAATTTTCTGGTGTCATTTATTGGGATTGCATCCCAAACCCTGCCAAGCTTTTGAAAAAGCTTGACCAAAACTTTACATTTTTGGCGCAAAGCG
>DAOTUA010000277.1:0-3299 GCA_034437355.1 Anaerolineae bacterium
ATAGAGCGTGCCTTGATTGCCTTTGACCGCCATGATGTAGTCTGCCTGAGCCGCAATAATTTGTTTGGCAATCGTGGTTTGGGTGTTAAGCGCATCCACTGTCACCACACACCCTGACAAGTCGAGTTGTGCCAACAATTGAGGAATCGCGGTGATTTCATTCGACTTGTCATCCACTTTTGTTTGCCCTAACACCATGCGATTTTCACTTGCCCATGCACTAACCATCCAGATTCCATCACGCCCGTGACGACGATCACCACTTCGGCGTAATTTCTTCCCATCTATGGCAACGACTTCCCCCTTCGTTGCCTTACAGATAGTTGCTGTCCACTCTGAAAATCTCAATTGAAATGCTTCTTCGTCTAACCAGCGAAAGACACGCCCGAACGTGTCATGTGAGGGAATCCCTTTGCTCAAATTAAGAAACGTCCCTAACCATTCCTTTTTCGCATGGCCATACGTCTCGATTGCAACCCAATCATCTGCACCACAAATCGTTGCTAAAATCGCAATACTTACAACGTTGATAAATGGATGTGTTAGATTTTGTGCATTGCGTGGGTCTTCTAACTCACCAAAATAGCTTAACACACTGTTCTCGAAGTTCATGGTTGCCTCGTTTTTTGCAACCATTATCCTTCCATTGAGACTTCATATGCAATTCCCCTACCCTATGGGTCGGGTCGTTTTTATGGTTTCCTATTTTGTGTTATCATGACGATACATCAAATTAATGATGCAAGTGATAGCGTAACGGTCAAAACCAGCACTAGGACGGTACGAACGTGGGCGATAACCCTGAGCATAACTCGGAAGATGAAAAGCATTGGGCCACAGAGCCAAACTCGCCCGGCGAACGCATCGCTTATATCCGAGATAAAATGGAACAGGTGGCAAATGAATACGCCGAGAAACGTCTGAGCCGCGCCCAGTTCAACGCGATCTACACGCATTATAACGAACAACGGCAGCTTATCGAAAAGATCATCGCCCGCGACCCGGATAACCCCGGCTGGAAACAGGCGGCACGCTCCGGTAAAACCGAATTCTTGCGCCAACACTTCGACTCGCAAGCCCTCAACTATGTGATCTACCTACACCACAACCAAAAACCGATCATGGGGGGTGGCACCCGCCCGGATACTAGGCGCATACGCGAGCTTTTGCGCACGCTATGGAGCATGAAGAAAACCCGCGTCGGGGTCGCACGGCTAGGATTAACGGGTGGCGAATGGCTGATCCTGGCGGCGGGGTACTACAGCGTCACGCTTGTAACATTCTACCCAGAACCCTCCGGCGAGAAGATTAACTACATCCGCGATTTGCACCAAGACTTTGAACGGGCGAACGGTTTACTTTTGGCGCGGGGCAAAGTGAACAAAGCACAAATGGTATTCCCGCAGCGTGCCCTGCTAGAAAAACCCAAGTTCTAAGCGGTCAGGTTATCGTCGGAGCGTGAGATCGCCACGGTGTGCTGCACCTCGTTGAACTGCTCGCGTAGGGTTTCCATCCGTGCGCGATTTTTGCCGAGATCGCCGCGCCCCAACCGGGCCGCCGACCGAAACCGGATCACCTTTTGCTCGGCGTCTATCACAAATTCCATATCATCAACAAAACTCATCATCGGGGATCGCGCCTCCGCATAGATGTAACTTTCATCGGCGGTGATCACATCGACTTTGGGTGTCCCACGCAACAGCGTTAAAAGCGTATCCCTGGCGACGGGGGTCTCCACCTGGTAGGGGATCGCCGCGATACTATGCTGCTCGTCGGTATCTTCTGTACAAACACAATTCGGACTGGGCGGGCAGGGGGCCAGCGAACCGTTATTAACGTTATCCGGGCGAGGGGCGACGCGAGCGCCCACCCACAGCGCGACGAACTGCCCGACGACTAGCACCGCTAACCCAATCAGAACGTATACCAAAATTTCCATAAGCGTTTTTCCTATTTTTGCTATCTGCTTTGCGAGTTAACGAGTGATACGCGCCAATTCACGCTCAAATAAAGTACGTAGTTGCTCGACCCGACTACGATTGACACCCATATCGGATTGGCCCAACCGTGCTGCCGCCCGTATCTGTATAACGCCGCTAGCCGGATCGATCACGAACTCGTTATCGTCAACAAAACGCATGATCGCTGACCGTGTTTCGGCATGGACGTAATCGTCCTCCACCTGGATGAGAGTTGTCCGGGGCAGTTGTTCGAGTGCAGCGATCAGGGCTTGCTGGGCGATGTCGGCATCGGCCTGAAAAGGAAACGGGGCAACATAAGTACCGGGGTCGGTTGCTAAGCTGGAAACACAGTTCGGGGTGGCGGGGCAATCTGCTAATTCCCCGTTGCCCACATTCGGCGGCAGTGGGCTAGCCAACGTGACCCCCGCTAACGCTAGCGGGTATCCAACCGCAACGACCAGTAGCAGCACAATACCGATCACAATCCACTGGTTGCGACGTTGGTTGGGGGCTTGGATAATATCCTCTGCCATTGTGGGCTAACTTTCCTCGTTAGGGGTGGCGTCCGGGAGTAGCGGTTTGTCTTTTCGTAGCCGCACGAGGCCTTGATATTTTGGCGAGCCTTGCAAGTCTTTCCAGCGTTGTTCGCCGCCGTCCATGTGCCACTCGACCACATACTGGCCGTCCTCATCGACATAGGCCAAGGCGGGACGAAGCATCAACATCTGGCGCAAAACACCGATCAGGTCTTTGCGCTCTTCGCTGGTACGCAGGATGAAATGATCGCCCGGCACCCACTCGAACTGAACACGGATGCCGTACCAGTTGCCATCCATCTGGATAGGCACTTCCGCCTGGGTACAGTTCATGTACATGCCCTGGAGCCGATTTTTCCAAAGGGTGTGGTTAATCCGTTCTTCGATGAAGTAGGGCCGGGGTTCTGGTGTGGTATAAAACCAGGATCGTGAGGAAGTCGCCATCGGTGGGTACGCTCCTAAGCTAAATGTTGGTCGAACTTGGGCTAGTGTACATCAAAAAAGCAACCCGGCAAAGCCAAGCCAATTGTAACTGCTCAGGTAGAGATTAGGATATCGTGGGGTTTCACCCCACACCTCACCACCTTTTTCCAGAAAAAGTGTAACTACTCAGGTACTAAACACATCTTACGGTATCGCACCCGCCCTCACCCCCTAAATCCCCCTCTCCCACAGCTTCACGGGGAGAGGGGGACTTCTCATCGCGTGATTTAGCCCCTCTCCCAGTGCCAAAGGCACGTTTGGGAGAGGGGTTGGGGTGAGGGCTGAGTAGTTACGAAAAAGTGGACAAAAAGCGTCCATT
>DAOTUA010000278.1:0-15627 GCA_034437355.1 Anaerolineae bacterium
AGTGGACAAAAAGCGTCCATTTTCATTGAAAATACCTCCTCATCGCTTTCTTTGCTTCTTTCTTTCTGGAAAGAAAGAAGAGAAAAGCATAAAGATAAGCAAAAATCTACTATTTCACATCAGACGTATGAATTAACCAGACCATAACAATTAGTGACGAGGGAAAGCTGTTGGCAAGCCTACTAGACATCCAAAATTTACAGGCCGGTTATGGCGCGATTCGAGCGTTGAGGGGCATTTCGTTTTCCGTAGCCAATGGACAGGTCGTTAGCTTAATCGGGGCGAATGGGGCTGGCAAAAGCACCACGCTGAATACTATTAGCGGTTTGCTCAAACCGACGGGAGGCCGCGTGATGTTCGATGGGCAGGATGTCACCGGGTGGCGAGCTAACCAGATCACCGGGTCGGGGTTGGTGCAGGTGCCAGAGGGCCGGCAGATTATCGCAACGATGAGCGTCCTAGAAAATTTGCAGATGGGCGGCTACTTACGACACGACCGCGCCGCCCAACAACGAGAGCTGGAGCGCATCTTCGAGCGATTCCCGCGTGTGGCCGAACGGCGCGAGCAAAAAGCCGGGTCGTTGAGCGGGGGCGAACAGCAAATGCTCGCGATAGGCCGGGCGTTGATGGCCCGGCCTAAGCTGCTAATGTTGGATGAGCCGAGTATGGGGCTTGCGCCGCTGTTGGTCAATGATGTTTTCGAGCTAATTGCGGAGATCAAAGCGGCAGGGACCCCGATTTTGTTGGTGGAACAGAACGCCCGCAAAGCGTTGTCGATCTCTGATTATGCTTATGTGCTAGAGCGCGGTCAGATCGTCCGGGAGGGGGACGCGGCGACGCTACAGCAAGACGAATCGATCATCGAAGCCTATTTAGGGTAAATGGTAACGATGCGGTAACGACCAGGTAGCCTGCTTGAATCTCCCACCCATCCCATAGGCATCAAGTTAAGGCAAGTGCATGGCGTTTGGCCCTCACACTCGGTCCCTCTTACACAAGGGAAGAGGGAAGGCTGAGTAGTTACGAAAAAGTGGACAAAAAGCGTTCATATCATAGCTCTACCGGGGGCGTTACCTTTTATTTAACCACATTGTAACCAAGTCTTAAGAAGCAATCGGTGCTGGTGCGTTGCTAATGCCCCGCCAAAAACTTATAATTTCTATATAAATAGAAAGGTCTTTGGCGTATGTTCCCAACAAGTGTTGGTCGACGGCTGATCTTAATTGTGCTATCGCTCACCATGCTGTTTGTGGGCTTATTGGTTTATATCGCAATTGATACCAGTACCGATGCCCTGAGAATTACAACAGAAGAAAACTTTGCCGACCAGAACCGGACGCTGATCAATAGTGTCGTGCAGCAGGTGGACCGCATCGAACAGCAGGCACAGCTTTTAACGGATACAGTCGCTTCTCGGTCGCGTTGGACGCCGGGCGAACTGCGCCGTCATGTGCTGGATTTCATTGGGAGTGGTGGGGTCAACAGTTCGGTTGCCGGGGTTCATATCCTCACGGAAAATAGCGACCAGGTGATCACGTTTGATTACACCGAATTAGAAGACCCACCACCCGGTATCATCTTACCCGTGAACCGAGGCGTAGCGGTTGAAGCCATCCCCGACGAAGCCTGGATTAACGAGTCAATCGAGCTTGAGCGCCCGCATTGGCGCGGACCAGGCCCGGTTTTGTTTGGGGCCTATGATGAAGCGGTGCTGTCTTATGTGATACCACTGGAGGGCAGCCGTAGTGTGGTGTGGGTCGATGTGCCGCTGGGTGTGTTTGAGCAGGTGATGCAAAACCTGTTAGACATCGAAACCACCGGCAGCGATGAACAGCGCGGCTATACCGTGCTGATTAACTCCGACAACGAGCAGCTTGTGATCGCCAGCGTAGACGCGCCCACCGCCCGCACCCTGCCGGGCGAACCACTGCGGCAGTTGGCCCCACTACCGGAAATCGGCATCCCAACCCAGATGCAAGACCCGCTGATAGAAGGTGAGGAATCTTACGCGCTGCAAAACGTGATACCGGGTACCGGGTGGCGGTTGGTGACGGTCACACCGAACCGTGTGTTAGAACGGGCGTTACCGTTGGCCTCGGTGATGCGGTTGGTCCTGGTGACGGTGTTTGGGTTGTTTTTCTTAGCATTTGTGGTGCAACGTTTCATCAATGCGACGGTGACGGATCCGCTAAATCGTCTGAGCTTGGCAGCCCAGGAGATCGGGGCGGGCGATTTGCGGTATCAGATTGGGTATCGTCAGCGCGAGGATGAGATCGGGCGGTTGTCGCGGGCGCTGGAGGATATGAAATCGAACTTGGCGCGGTCTTACAATGAGTTGGAGGACTGGTCTAACAACCTGGAAAAGCGTGTGCGTGCCCGCACCCGCGAGCTAGACATCGCCCGCCGCGAAGCCCAGGCGAGTGCCGGTGAACTGCGGGCGGTTTATGATGAGTCGCTGCTGGTGGTGAGTGCCTATCAACTCCAGACGATCTTACAAACGCTAACGCAACGGATTTACACGCTGTTAGAGGCCAGTTATACCGCCGTGTGGTTGGTGAGTGATGATGGTGAGCAACTGCGCTTGGTGGCAACGACGACCAGTGATAAAAGCCGTATTGGGACGACCATCCCACGTGATGTCGGGCTGGTTGGGCGGGCGATAATGCAAGAGCAGTTGTTGGTGGTGGACGATTACCCGAACTGGTCCGGGCGGTTGGACATAGAAACCAGCCAGGATATGCACCAGTCGATGGCGGTACCGTTGGTCTTTTCCGGCGAGGCTATCGGAGCGGTGGTGGTCGGGCGCACCTACGATGCCCCATTCTTTGAAGTGAATGATCAGCGTCTGTTACAATTGTTTGCGAACTTGGTATCGCCGGCGGTGCGCAACGCGCAGTTATTCGTGCAACGCGACCGGGCGGTAGAAGAAGCCGAACGCGCTAACCAGGTTAAAACCCGGTTCCTGGCGAGTGTGACACACGAGTTACGTACCCCGCTAAACCTGGTTATCAACAATATGGACTTTATGCGTATCGGGGCGTTTGGAGAGGTCAATCAGGAGCAAGTCGAACGCCTGGACCAAACCATTCGTAGTGCGGAACACCTGCTGTATTTGATTAACGACTTGCTCGACGTGAGCAAGATCGAAGCGGGCGAAATGCAATTGTTTATCCAAGAAACGGACCTTTACACCATTCTGGATGATGCGATTGCCAACACAGAGGTTCTGATTGAACAGTACAATAAAGCCGATCTGGTGGAGTTCCACAACGAAATTGATGCGGACATCCCACCGTTCCCCTTGGATGCCAGACGCGCTCGGCAGATACTCGTGAACCTGTTGGGTAACGCGGTTAAGTTCACGGAACAGGGCCGGGTGACGTTAAAAGTCTCCAACCGGAAGCATTACGTGCGCGTTGATGTGGCGGATACGGGTATGGGCATCCCGGAGGATGAGCTTGACAAGTTATTTGAGGCTTTCGAGCGCACCAACAGCGCCAAGGAGAAGGCCATCGAAGGCACCGGGCTTGGCCTGCCGATATGTAAATTCTTGGTCGAAGCCCACGGTGGCGAGCTAACCGTTAAATCGGAGATGGGAGAGGGGACAGTGTTCACCTTCACATTACCCCTCAAGCAGCGGCAAGCCAACCAATCGGACACGCAATCTATGAACACGATCTTAAACAAAGTTCGCAAGGATGTTGCACAGGAATAGGAGCTATCGTATGTCAGACAAGAAGAAACCAACGACCAAAACCACAGAAAAAGACGACAAGACCAGCAAAGGCACCCAGCAATCCACCAATAAAACCGATGGGACCAGCAAGGGTACCCAGCAATCTACTGATAAATAGCGGTATAGATGACAAACTCTCACAGTAAGGAGCAGGGATGAGCGACGTAGACAAGCAGCCAATTGAGGACCCCACGCCAGGCGATAATCCAAGCGAACCGGCCCCCGCCGACACTCCCGCTAAACCGCAGGCATCCACCCCAACAGACGCCAAAACAGAGGCCCCCGCCGACACCCCCGCTAAAAAGCCGGGGGCTGTCCCTAAGCGGGACCCCTCCGAGATTGATCTGTCGCAGGTCAACGCGCTAGTCGTGGAGGATGACGCGGGCGGGATGGCGATCATCGGGGTGATGATGCGCTTCTTAAATATCAAGGCTTATATCAATACAACGGGTGAGGGGGTTGTTTCGATGGCAAAGGCGATGCGCCCACGGCCCAACATTATCTTCTGCGACATCAACCTGCCGCGTACAACCGGGTACGATGTGCTGAAGGAAATCCGAGAGGATAAGGAGTTGCATGATCTGCTGGTGATTGCGGTCACAGCGCAGGATGCCGATACGGAAATCCCTAAAGCGCGGGCGGCTGGGTTTAACGGCTACATTGGTAAGCCGCTGAACCGGATGCGGTTCCCGAAGCAGCTACGCCGTATCCTGGCGGGTGAGGAAGTGTGGGAAACGTATTAAAGCGGGGGATTGTGGGGGGTCAGCTTGCCCCCCCACTGCGAGATGCTCGCTGTTGGCTACAGCTTATTCGTCGCGGAACGGGTTGGCATAGTCGATGCGAATCCCCGGCCCCATGGTGGTTGTCATCACCACGCGGCGCACGTAGCGGCCCTTGGTGGAAGCCGGGCGCTGCGAGTTCACCGCGTCGATGGCGGCCTGGGCATTGGCGGCTAGTTGCTTGGCTTCAAAGCTGGCCTTGCCGATGGGCATGTGTAGGTTCCCGGTCTTATCATTACGGAATTCGACACGCCCGGCCTTGAGTTCTTCAACCGCTTTCGGCAGTTGGGCCGGTTGGACGACCGTCCCGGCTTTGGGGGTAGGCATCAGCCCACGCGGGCCGAGGACGCGCCCCAAACGCCCGACACGCGGCATCATGGATGGCACCGCGAGTGCGGCGTCAAAATCGGCCCAGCCTTCGTTCTGGATGCGGTTGATTATTTCGTCGTCCGCGATAATATCGGCCCCGGCGTCGGTGGCGGCGCGGGCTTCGTCGCCTTCGGCAAAGACCAATACTCGTATCTCACGGCCCAGGCCGTGGGGGAGCATCACGGTACTACGGACTTGTTCGTCGCTCTTGCGGGGGTCGATCCCCAGGCGGAAGTGCAGTTCGACAGTCTCGTCAAATTTGGCGGTGGCGGTGGCTTTCGCCAGGTTGACGGCATCTTCCAGGCTGTACTCTTTATCGTGTTCTACTTTTTTCTGTGCTTCTTGGTAGCGTTTTCCATTTCCCATTGGGTTTTCTCCTTGTGGTGATTGTGGGCGTGGGTGCGCCCTCCCACAGCTATAACGGGCTTGATTAGTCGATGACTTCGACACCCATGTTTAAGCAGGTGCCTTCGATCTGGCGCATGGCTGCTTCGATGTCGTTAGCGTTCATGTCCTGGATTTTTTGTTGGGCAATATCGCGAACTTGGTCGCGTGTCAGCCGACCGACAATTTCGCCGGGCGGCTCGGATGCGCCTTTGGCGATCCCGGCGGCTTTCTTGATCAAGAAAGCGGTGGGGGGGCTTTTGAGGATGAACTTAAACGACCCGTCCTGAAAAACAGTGATTTCCGCCGGGACAATTTCGCCCATGCGGTTGGCGGTGCGGGCGTTGTAATCTTTACAGAACTGCATCAAGTTGATGCCGTGCTGGGCCAGCGCCGGGCCGATGGGGGGCGCGGGGTTGGCTTTGCCTGCTGGTATTTGCAGGGTGACGATAGCTTTAACTTTTTTCGCCATAGGTTGTATGCTCCTACGATAAGACCATGTTTAGGTGACAAACAACAACCCGCGTTTGGTACACGGGTTGCGCTTGATAGTGTATTATGCTAGATTTTGACGGCTTTGTTTAGGTGTATTTTTCAACTTCCATGAAGTCTAGCTCGACGGGGGTATCTCGCCCGAAGAAGTTGACCATCACGCGCACTTTAGCTTTGTCGGGGTCGATGGTATCGACCACACCGGGGAAATCGTTAAACGGCCCGCTGGTGATGCGCACTTTCTCGCCAACTTTGAAGTTGACTTTCACCCGTGGGGTTTCGCTAGACATGCGCTCCATGATGGTATCGACTTCTTCTTGGCGTAGTGGGGTTGGCTCGTTGCCCATCCCGACAAAGCCGGTCACGTTGGGGGTATTGCGCACCATATACCACGAGTCCTCATCCATGATCATCTCGACCAGGATATAACCGGGGAATACGCGCTTTTCGACGGTTTTACGTTTGCCGTCTTTGACTTCGATTTCTTCTTCGGTCGGCACGATCACATCAAAGATTTTATCCTGCATCCCCATGGTTTCGATGCGCTGTTCGATGGAATGGCGCACCTTGTTTTCGTAGCCCGAATAGCAGTGGACCACATACCAGTATCGTTCGACCGCTTCTTCTGTGGCCCCGACATCGACCGACGGCAGGAAACTAACGTTATCGAGGTCGCTCTCGTCGCTATTTTCTGTGTCGATGTCTACGGGTTCGGGGTCGTAATCCGCATTGAAAAAGTTCGGTTCGTCGGACATGGTGTGTGTCTCCTCTGAGCTAATATTCACAGGTTACCGGGTATCGGTTAGGCTAGAAGTCCGGGGTATCGGCCTGGCTGGAAAAGCGGGCATAGGCGAATAACGCCACCAGGAAGCCTACAAAAACCAGGATGAAAATCCATGGTTGGTTAACGCCCAGGTTGAAGATTTCGGTAAAGAGGATCGATAGCCCGCCAAGGAATAGAGAGGAAGCGACCAACACGACCATGACGATCCGTGTGAGGCGGGAGGTTTCTTCGCGGTTGGGCCAGGTTACTTTTTGCATCTCGGTTTGTACGCCCACGAGGTAATCTCGCATACCTTTAAAAGGACGCAGAATAGGGTGGGTAGTGTCGCTGTTTTCGGTTTCCCCTTTGCGGCGGCTGGGGGTGGCACGCCCTTTTGATTCGGTAATGCCCTTGGTTTCGGGTTCTTCAGCTGGCTCTTCTTGCCGCCGACGCCGACGTTCTTCGCGCTTTTCCTGTAAGCTCTGTGCCATTGCGATCTCTATTCTCCTCAAAAACCATTATAAGGGATGGGTAGATAATTTGGCGAATTATAGCGGATAACCTGAAGGAATACGCCCCTTTTTTTATAATACAGCATCAACCAATATAAACGGGAATTAAAACACCGTCGCGTCGGACGGTGTGATGTGGAGCAGGGGCGAAAGGACTCGAACCCTCAACCTACGGTTTTGGAGACCGTTGCTCTGCCAGTTGAGCTACACCCCTAGGTAGTCGTTACCCCCCGCGCAAAACTGGGGATAACCGTTACTTGGTTTCTTTGTATACGACGTGTTTACGCAGTACGGGGTCGTATTTACGCAGTTCTAGGCGTTCGGTGGTGTTACGCTTGCTCTTTTCGGTGTAGTACATGTGATGGCTCTCGGTACTCTTGAGCTTCACAAGCACCCGTGTTCCTTTTTTAGCCATAACAGTTTATTCTCCTGAAATTGGGTTGTTCACAACATTGGATGTTGTAAGCCATCACCGAGATTTGAACTCGGGACCTCATTCTTACCAAGAATGCGCTCTACCCCTGAGCTATGATGGCGGAGTGGGCCCGGCAGGACTCGAACCTGCGAAGCGTTACCGCAGCTGATTTACAGTCAGCCCCCTTTGCCGCTCGGGACACGGACCCGTGTTGGGTTGTGGTTGTTACCAAGCCAACAGTCGGACTTGAACCGACAACCTATCGCTTACAAGGCGATTGCTCTGCCAATTGAGCTATGTTGGCATTCTAGCACCGGGGGTTTGGGGTGGCAATAGCGGATTTACCCATCCAACCCACACAAAAGGAAATTTTACAAAAGGGGCTTTGGGGTGTCAACAGTAGGCTTAGTCGTGGGTGCCTTTCAGATGATTGGTAAGCTACCGGAGCTTCACCCCGAAGCCGGTCGCCATCCGCTTTAAATCGTATGCTTAGCCAACAGCAGCAGTAAATATGATTTAATAGAAGGGCAAAGCATGAGTTAAGGATACGACGTATGCCAGTTATCAGCCGCCATCGCTTACCAGAACCTTATCGGAGCCTGCTATGTGGGTTGTGGCTCACCCCGCCGGCCCTGATGTTCCTGACGTTGATCAAGCTCAACGGCCTGACATGGGCCGTGTTTCATCCGTTGACGTTGTTAGCAGGCGTCCTGATGGCGTTGCCGGCATGGTATGTGTGGCAACAAGGTGTCGATGTCATGCCGGACGCGCTCCACATTCGTATAACCGGGTGGCGACGGCGCACGTTCGATCAGTTGGATACCTGGACGCTGGCCCCCAACCCCCCGGATGAGCCGATTTTACTGGTGTGGGACCGTCAGCGCCGCCGTGTGATTGATACCCACAGCGCCCACCTATCGGATTTAACGCTGTTGGTGCGCACGCTCAAAACACGGGTTGGGGGCGGTCAACGGGAGTGACTACTCGGTGAAAAACATTTCGTAGATCGACTCCCCCACCATACGATGAAAGGCGATGCTGGGGTGTGTGTCTCGGTTAGACACGATGCGATCCTGCAATTCCCAGACGGCGGCCTCCCCGAATAGCTTGAGAATCTCGTTTTGGTCATTGGCCTCGAATACCTGTGCCACCCGATCAACATACGGCACACTACGGACCGGATATAGCATGTTCGGGAAGATCACCACAATCAGCCGGGCATCTTTGACCTGCACATACGCGATAAATTCTTCGATCTCCTGGCGGTGTACGTCCCATATCACCGGGTTATCGTAGGCTTGAAAGTCGTACGTCTGCCAATCATCGACCGGGCCGATTAGTTGGATCAGGTAGCGATAGTAGAGAAAATTGAGCAGGTAAGACCGCTGTGCCCACCACGGCGTAACGCCGGGGTCCAGTTGTAAGCCGAGCCGCAATTGAGCATAACTGATGTCGTTTAAGAAGTATTGTAGGATGACGACATCCGGGTTTTGCAGCGGATGAGCTTTTAATATCTCGAGTTGTTCGGGGGTGGACCGCCCATATTCGGCTACATTCAGCACCGCGTAATCGTCACCGAGCCGGGCCGCCAGCACATCCCCGAAGCGGTCGGCGGGGTCGGTGATGCCCCACCCGGCAGCGAACGAATCACCGACGATCATCACGGTGGTTTTGTCCTGCCAATCGTCGGGGGACCACTCGCGATCTCGGAAGCCAAGCGAGTTGGTTTGCCAGTGGCGGTCCAGCCAGTTATAGGTCGCCATGGTCAGAATATTCTCAGATTCCGCATGGATGTAACGAAAGTAGGTTTCGGCCCCGGCAATTGCCAGCGCAAACACGCTATAGCTCACGAGCAGGTTTCGCGAAACGCGCCGCAGCCCTTCCCAACGGCTGATGGCTCCTATCACCAACAGCACACCGGGAGCCAACAGTATCAAGGTTAACCAGATCATCGGGCGTTTAGCCTCCTGTGTAGTGAACTTGGCCCAACACCGGGAACTGAACCGCGCTGCCATCCGGGGCGCTGGCCGTCCAGTTAACAGCGCCGCTGCGGGCATCCAGCATCACCAGCAGAATATCGTAGCGGATGCCCGGTTGTGGCGGGGACGCCCCGAAGCGAGCATCCCCCATGGGCATGTCAACCCGGTCGCAAAAGCGCGTCCCTGGCTGCCACAGGGTGCTATTGTAGCGGCCCAACCCATGAACGGTAGTGCGTTGTGCCACCGGGACGCCATCTTGCACATAACGCACGGCATAGGCCGCTAGCCGGTCGGTTGGTTGCAGCACCTCCCAGCACAGCGTGATCGGGTGTATTGGTGCGGTGATGGTATCGGTTGGTGTGTGATACCCCAACAGTCGGATGGTCTCATCAAAGGTATAAGTCGGGCCTTGCAGCGGCGGCAGGTCCGCCGTTACGGGGGGGGCATAGGCAGCATGGAGTGTTACGAACGTCAGCACCCCGCCCGCCAGCAGATGCGCCCCGGCCCCGATCAAGCGCAGCCAGCGCCCCGGCAGCCAGCGCGAGAGCAGCATCAGCCCGAACGTCAGCGCCAGCGCATAGGCGATATGAGCTGGCATAAGCAAGCGCCCCGTGACATCAAAAATGGTGCGATACCACCGCAAAAAGCCGATCCCCGTGACGGCCCATAGCGCCAGCAGCGCCAGCCCCGGCCCGACCGGGATCGAGCGCCAGCCGATCATCAACCCGACCAACCCGGCTAGCAGCACCGCCGTCAGCATCGCATAGACCCAGCCGGACATATACACATTGGCATAGCCCAACAGCCCGACATACGTCTGGTAGATAGCGGGTAAACCGCGCAGCGTGGCGTCCCAGCTTAGCGGCGGGTCGTAGTTTAGCGTGGGGTGGATGTGGGTATTCGTTCCAAACGGATCGCCGTAGGCCAGCCAGCCCCACCCGGCCCAGATGCCGAACGTCAGTAACAACGGCACAGCAGCGACCGTGCCCGCCACGACCACCCGGCGCAGCCCAACAACCGGGCGCGGGTTATCCTGCCATATTCGCCACACCACGGCGACGGCTACCGCCGGGGCCACCAGTAGCACGCTCACTTTGGTGAGTGCCCCGGCCCCCACCAGCAACCCAATGATTGCCATCCGCTGCCAGGTGGCCCCCCGCCGGAGTAAAACCAGCGTTTGCCAGGCCACCCACGTTGTGAAGGCGGTAGCGGGTGTATCGTTCGTGAAGTAGGCCGATAGGTGTACAAAGGTGGGCGTAAAGGCGAAAACCGCGACGGCAGTCAGCCGCCACGATTGACGCTCGAACACCTCCCCCGCCGCCAGCCACGCCCCGACCACCGCCAACGCTCCCCACGCAACGCTCAGCCAGCGCAGCGCATAGACCGCCGCCGGGAACCCGTCCGGGGGCGGGATCGTCGTCAGCGGTAGAAAGTTGGTGTTGTTGTCGTCGGGGCGGGCCGGGCGCGGGCTGAGCAGCCAGGGGTTATTGGTTTGGCGGTAGTAGTAGTCGAAGATCGCATCACACGGCGGGGCAGGCAGCTGTAGCGCATCCAGCCATAGCGCCCCGGCGACGTACCATAGCGGCGGACCGCCGGACTGCTGTCGGGTGCAATTTTCCAGGTAGGTGGTGCGATCCGGGAGGGTGGCATCGGTTCGCAGGGAGGCCACATAGGTAATGTGAAGCGGTTCGTCGCTGCCCTCCATTGGCGGGAATACCCGTGATTGGATGCTGACGACCGCCACGAACAACGCGAGCAGCATTAAGAAGCGGCGCATATCAGCCTCAAGACAGGCGCGGATCGCTGGGCGGAACCTGGATCACAGCCGACCACGGTTGATAGAAGGTGCCAAAGTCGCGGCGCTCGATGATGTCCCCGGTTAGATTGCGGATGATGCGGGTAATGATCACGTCGCCGCCTTCCTGTGCCCAATCGACCTGAAGTTGCTGGCCCGGTTGTAGGTTCGCGTTCGGCTCGTAGATGGTGGGCGTTGGTGAGGTTATGTTACGCAACACCGGCTCGCTGACTTCGACCGTCCGACCGGGGTTTGTGCTGTAAAAGCGGAACTCAACCGCGTCAATATCCGGCATGAACTCGGTTTCGATCAGCAAGTGATAGCCGGTATCGTTAACGAACTTAAAATCCGCTGTCGGTGTGAAGATCGCCGCGTCTAGCCCCGGCCCGACCCCGCCAAGCTCGTAATAGCCGACGCGGTAGCCGTGCGAATAGCGTTCGACAATCGGGAAGCCACCATAAAACGCGGCCCGAAATACGGTGGTACTCACCTGGCAGACGCCGCCGCCGATCCCTTTGACGGTGCGCCCGCCAAAGATGATCGCGCCCTCGACAAAGCCGGTTTCCTCGGAGATGTCGCCGATGATCTCGTTAAACGAGAAGGTTTCTTCTGGGCCGATAATCACGCCGTTGTAAAAGGCTGCACCAACTTCGATATTCTTACGCCGGGCGGCGGTGCTGCCGGTGTAGAACGTGCGCGAACTCGATACCATCTCGGTGATGCCCAGGTCGGCGGCGGTGATGGCGTTGTGATAGCGGGGCTGGGTGTAGTCGAATTGAAGGGGTACGCTGCGCTCGGTCACGTTAAAGACGGCGTTTTGCAGCGCGTCAATCGTCGCCGGGATGTTAAGCGAACGGGCGTCTACGGCGGCCTCCAGCGTAACCAACTGCGCGGTAGCATCATCGAATACAAAACGCCCGTTGCGTGCCGGGATAATCAGACCTGGTGCCAGGGCTTCTAGCGTGGGGGCCAGCCCGGTGAGGTCCACATCGACCACGTATTCGGCGGTGCCGCCGGCATTGGTGGTTAGCTCCAGGCGCAGCGCGGCGGCGATCTGCTCTGGCGAAACTGTCCATGGGCCAAGCGGATTACCGTCGGCATCCTGTGCGGTTAATGTCAGCGGGGCGGCAAGGGCGGTTCGTAAGTAGGCGGCGGTGGCTTCGGTATCGGTTAGGGCGGGGGCGGTTTCGGTGACGGTCAGATCGATCTCGCCGCCGGGTTGGAGCGCGGTTATCCGTGCGGATAAGGCATCGAGCGCGGCCTCAACATCGACGGTCAGGCCGGTTTGGGCGGGGGTCGTATTGATCGTCAGCCCGTCGATGGTGAGCGAGGCGTTTTGGGCGGGGCGTCCGATCTCGTCGTTAATCGTGAGCAGTACCTCACGGGCGGCGGCCTGGTCGTAGGTTATTATGGGGGGGATGTCTAGTCCGTTACGCCAAGTTTGGGCCTGGTCGATTAGCCCGGCGCGGCCCGCCTCGAAGGCGGCCTGGGCGGTGGCCTGGCTGTCGAAGCGCAGGCCAAGCTCGGCAGCGGAAGCCTGCCAGAACTGATCACCGTATCGGAACGTAAAAATCATCTCGTCGTCGTAGGTGAAGGCTTCATCCAAGGCAACGGCGGCTTGTTGCGGTGTCTGGCCGCCCAGGTCTAGCCCGTAAGACGTGATGCCGGGGGCGATGCTCCCGGCAAGCGCCACCTGATACCCGGATAAGAGCAGCGCGAGTATAATCACGGTTAGCAGCGCCGCCATGATCAGTAAGATCGGGATACGCACGAGCCAGGGGTTTAAGCGATTGGGTGTTGGGGTCATGGTGAGTTACCCGCCCGTCTCATACGTTTCGACCTTTTTCTCGGCGGCTTTGTACGCATCGGAGCCGGCTTCGGCTTCATCTAAGACTTTCAAGGCGGCTAAGTAGTCATCTAACGAGACCCCTTCGGTTTTATTGGCCTTTTCGATCTCTAGTTTTTTCGCCTCCAGATCAAACTTTTCTTCGTCCGTCATTTTACCGTGTTTGGTTTCTATCTTCTCAACATCTTCGTTGCTGAGGGTTTTCTGTTGGTCTAGCAGGGCTTTCAATTTGTCGTAGGCTTCCGTCATAGTCAACACTCCAAGCATATTTGAAGATCAACAACGCGGTTTTATTGTAACACCAACTCCAAGGTAGCAGCAGTTTTTTTGCGGGAAGCAGGGCAATCGCTTCAAATTTTTATAGTGGTATAGCTTGGGATTGCATCCCAAACCGCGCAAGGGGGCTAATCCCCCTTGACCGCTTGTATGCGAAAACATGAAACGGGAGCGCACAGAGGTCCGGGTTAGTCCAGGTAATCCTTTAGCTGGCGGCT
This sequence comes from Anaerolineae bacterium, assembly GCA_034437355.1. Lineage (GTDB taxonomy): Bacteria > Chloroflexota > Anaerolineae > Aggregatilineales > Phototrophicaceae > DAOTTY01. The sequence continues at coordinate 13,565 of DAOTUA010000278.1, forward strand.
ACGGCGTGGGTGGCGCAACCGACGCAGCGCCCGGCCTTCGATCTGGCGAATCCGTTCGCGGGTTAGCCCGAACTTCTGTCCGACTTCTTCTAGCGTGTAGCTGCGCCCGTTCTGTAAGCCGAAGCGCAGCCGTAGAATTTTGGCTTCGCGCTCGGTGAGCGTGTCGAGGATTTGCTCGATTTTTTCTTCGAGCAGGTTGTGGTAGGCGCTTTGGGCGGGGGTGGGCATTTCGTCGTTTTCGATGAAACTGCCGAGTTCGCTATCTTCGTCTTCGCCAACGGGCTGTTCTAGGCTGAGGGGCTGCCAGCTAACCCGTAGCATCCACTGGACCTTACGCGGTTCGATGTCCATGTGTTCCGCAATTTGTTCGACGGTCGGTTTATCGCCGTGCTTCTGTTCTAGGTCTCGGACAACGCGATATAGCTTACGGATGCGATCCGACATATGAACCGGTACACGGATAGTACGTCCCTGGTCCGCAATCGAACGGGTGATCGTCTGGCGAATCCACCAGGTGGCATAGGTGGAGAAACGATAGCCGCGCTTGTAGTCGAATTTCTGAACGGCTTTCATCAGCCCCAGGTTGCCCTCTTGGATTAAGTCTAGGAACGGAACACCCCGGTTCATGTATTTTTTGGCGATGCTCACGACCAGGCGCGTGTTAGCTTTGATGAGATGATCGCGGGCGTCGTTGCCATCTTGTACCAAGAAGTGCCACTCGGCGACGCGGTCGTTGTGGGGGTTCTGTTTGAGTTGCTCGGCGGCTTCCAGGCCCTGCTCCATGCGGATCGCCAGGCTCACCTCTTCCTCGGTCGTCAGCAACGGGACACGGGCCATTTCGCGCAAATAAAGCCCGACTGTATCACTAGAGGCGATGCCGGAGAGGTCGAAATCTGGGTCTGGGTCGTCATCGTCGTCATCGTCGTCGAAGTCGAGGTCCTCGTCGTCATCAAAGAGCATATCATCATCCAGATCATCGAACGAAACGGTATCGGCGTCGTATAGATCGTCGGTGTCCGTTTCTATCAGGTCGATATCGGTGTCGTCGTAATCGTACTGGGTCATGATGGGGGTTCCCTGCCTACCGGCTTTTTAATATGTTTACCAAAATTTAGTCTTGCGAATCTAATAGTTGTTTGAGGACGGCCATACGCGGGTCCAGGTGATCGACCCCGGCGTCATCTTCGAGCGCCCGCATCCGGGCATCGCAGGCGTCAGCGTCCTCGCACCGAACGCCGCGTGTTGTCTGGATAAGCACTTCCGAACGCAGCAAGGGGGCCAAGTCTAGCTGGCCATCATCATGGATGTGAAATTCCGCTTCATCATCGGCCAGACCCGCATCACGGGCGAACAGTTCTTCGATATTTACCATAATCGGGCGCTGGACCGGGTGCAGGCACCGGTAGCAATCTCCGTGAACACCGACGGCTAGCTGGCCCTGAACGAGTAATCCTTCTTTGGTGCGGCTGACACGCAGCATCCCGCGCACCGAATCGACGTTCAAATCCTCCGCCACGCTCACCGGGGGGAGGTCGATCATCATATCTTTACTACTCTGGGAGGTGCCGTCTAGTAGGTAGCCAACATTTAACTTCAGTACACGACTGGGTAAATAAGAGGAAGCCTGGTTCACGGCGAACGTATCCTTAATTATTGCTAGGGTGTAGGCTAATGATAGCCCTTAACGATAAAAATTATAGAGGGATTAAAAGGGGTGCGTCAAGGAATCCAAACGGAATATAAACGCTTTTTTGCAATTCTAATCTAAACTTTGTGGTTGGATCATATAAAAAACCCGTAAGGTTAATGTTAAAGCAATTGGCCTAACGTGAATCATTAATTAAACTGTTAATGTTAGAAGGTGTACAGGAGTGGCTTGATGATTGATGTTCGCTGGCAAGATACGGCACAGACGATCCTTGTATTAGACTATCAGCGTAACTACTCAGCCCTCACCCCAACCCCTCTCCCAAACGTGCCTTTGGCACTGGGAGAGGGGCTAAATCACGCGATGAGAAGTCCCCCTCTCCCCGCGAAGCTGTGGGAGAGGGGGATTTAGGGGG
>DAOTUA010000279.1:0-22430 GCA_034437355.1 Anaerolineae bacterium
AACGTGGTTGTGGTCAGAAGGGGTGCAAGGCAGTGGAGGAGTGGTATAATTTCTGTCATCGGGCTTTCGTCGGGCTGTCGGCTTGGGTTTTGTCACCCTGACTTTACCGTGAAAGTCCGCTTTTTGTTCCCCCATTTTGGCGAAGGTATTGAAACAGTATAAAAGCTAAATACCTATAGACGTCTCAAACAGTAAATCCGGGGATGTAATCCGCTTAGCGTCACTCGGATTTCCTGTTCGACTATCCACTTTTTTACCTTCAGCAAGGAAACTTCCATCAGCTTAATTTCGTGTGTAATAATAACGAACACGCCACCACGTCGCAACACACGCGCCGCTTCTTCAAGTAGCGCCGGGTAAAGTTCACGGTTTTGCTGATGCGACCCCACATGATGTCCAAACGGCAGGTCCGCTAACATGACATCAGCACTGCTAGTTGCTATTGGGATGTCTGTAGCGTCCCAAAAATTCATCTCAATTCGTTCGGACAAACCCGCTGCATCTATATTTGCATGAGCTGCTGCCATGGCCTGATCATCAATATCACACGCAATAATGCGCTCGGCACCTGCGGCAAGCGCACGCTCAATTGCTAACGACCCCGATCCACTCGCCACATTAAGAACCACCTGATCCGGTGCTGGCTGGGATAAACGCACCATCGCCCGTGCTACGGCTGCGTCTAATGCACCCGCAACATTGACCACGCGCCAGCCGCGTGTTGCATTGGGCCGGGGGGATAACCGTACTAGCGCATCCCATCCGTTACCGTGTGCCGCCCGCCGGAGCCGTAGCCACAGGTCGCCCTCATATTGCCCAGGTGTTAGGTGAGTTGCGTTGGCTAGTTCATCTAGCAAGCGGCGCATGACGGATGAACCGGAACCGGCCGCGCTAATGTGGATCGATTGGTACGCATCCGGTGCGGAAAGCTCGCGAACGGTAGCAATCTGATCTAACAGGCGGGTGAAATGTGCATGGCCCAGAAATGCTTTAGGGCGGGGAACATCGTATGTTTCTAGCAGATAAACGGCATTGACGGTATTCAGCGCCAGTAAACCGCCCAGGTTACCGGTATACCCAAAGCGGATCGCGCCTTCTTCAACAATGGGCCGTGTGACAAGCCGATAGTTGTAATGCTCGATCATTTCATCTAGCGCGATCTGCTCTAGGCCAGGGGCGATTTCTAACTCAACAACACTTTCTGTCAGCTCTGATAGGGGCATGGTGAGGGGATTGACTCATCTTACTGACAAAACAAAAATAACTGAGATGTGCTAAGCATCTTGCAGAAAGCGAACGGTTTTCCACATCCAGATGCCGAATAGCACACTGATTAACGCCTCGTGTGTTAAGCACCACGGACAATACGCACGAATAACAAATGCTTGCAAGTAAACCAGATAGACTGAATAAATAAACGCAAATAACACCACACCGAATATAATCAGTGTACCATTTTCCTGTAGAAAACCGATACGATCCTCTAATGCCATAAGCGTTACAATCAACAGATTCGTTGCTAAGCCTAACCACGCAATCGGAATCCCGCCTAATTCAGAATAAGCACTATTCAGCACCGTTCCACAGTCGAACAGCCCACCTGCTACACAAACTGCATTCGCCTGCGCGATTTTGAGATAACTCAGATAGCCACTCACACCGATCGCCGCCGCCAACACAACATAACTAAGCGTTTTTGCAGTGAACCAAACACGACCTACGGGTTGCGCTTCCATTACATTTGTCATCAGTCACCCTCATACAGTTAACTGTTTATCGGCATTATAGCGATCCAGTAAGCCCATCAACAACCTGTAACACGTTTAACTCATCTGAGACTTAGCCCATTCGATGGTTTCCGCGATGCCGTCCTCAAATAAGATTGTCGGCTCCCAACCGATCAGATCGCGTGCCTTGGTAATATCCGCTGCCGAAACGCGAATATCACCGGGTTGGGCTGGATGATGCTTGACTGCATACGTCGCCCGCGTGTGCCCAAAACTTTTCAGTACCAAGTCACACAATTGATTAACGCTGGTGGGCCGCCCTGTGCCAATATTGATCACTTCGCCGTAAGTTTCGGGTTTAGTTAGCGTATCGCACCAGGCACGGGTTACATCTTTGATGTGGATAAAATCTCGTGATTGCTCACCGTCGGAGTGGATATTAATCGGCTCGTTGCGTAGTACATTACCCATAAAGATAGCGAAAACACCCTGATACGCATTGGTCAAACTCTGGCGAGGGCCATAAACATTAAACATGCGTAATGAAGTGACATGCAGATCGGCGGATAAATTTTTGCGGCCCGCCGTCAGGTGGACATACCGTTCGGCAGCGTATTTGGTCACACCATAGTAGGCAAGTGGGGCGATGGGGGCTGTTTCTGGGGTTGGGGCGATGTCTGGTGTACCGTAAATGGTCATGGAGCTAGCAAACAATAGGCGTGGCACCTGATGTTCGATGCACTGGCGCAATACGTTGATTGTCCCAATTGTGTTGACTTCTAGGTCCGTAACCGGGTTCATAAACGATTTTCGGATCGAGGCTTGCCCGGCAATGTGCATCACCGCCTCAATGGGTTGCTCGAAGGCTCTATCGAGATCGTCCATACTACGGACATCTCCCTTAATATAGTGTGCGCCCTGCGGGACATAAGCCCGATCCCCGGTGGTTTCGTTGTCGATAATGGTGACATCGTAGCCGCGTGATAGCAACTCATCTGCCATGTGCGACCCAATAAAACCGGCCCCACCTGTTACTAAAACCCGTTTAGCCATGTGCTTTGCTCCCTGTTCTGTTATCGCTTAGATAGTTGTGTCTTTTTCGCTATCCCATGGGGTGAAGTATTCCCCCTGCGGGCGGTGATGATCCTGGCGAATCAGCAGATATTCAAACCATACGGTTAGCAGTGTCCATAAGTAACGACTGCCCTGTTCTTTCAGTTTCAGCGCACTTTCTCCGACCTCCCGGTTTCGCCATGAAATTGGAATGACCCGATAACTATATCCTCGGACAATTGCTTTTAGTGGTAGTTCGATGGTGAGGTTGAAGTGTGGCGACACAAACGGGCGGCAACCGTCGATCGCTTCTCGTCGGTAGCCTTTAAATGCGTTCGTAATATCGTTATAGCGTAATCGGAACATACTCTGAATAACTAAGTTTGCCAACCGATTAATGATCAGTTTAAAGCGTGGATAGTCATACACCTTACTGTCGTGTAGCCACCGGGAGCCAAACGCACAATCGGCCTCATTTAGTAATATATTGTAATATAATTCGACGTGTTCCGGTGAGTCGGACGCATCCGCCATGTAGATCACAACCGCATCCCCTGTGAAGTGATCTAGCCCGTAGGCCACCGCCCGCCCGAAGCCGTGCAAGCCTGTATTTTCTATCACCCGGATGCGTTCATCTCGTTCATGCTCGGCTAGGACGAGAGCGTGCGTGTTATCGCTACTGCCATCGTCTACCACAAGAATCTCAAACGCGGATATAACTGTTTGATCCAGATGATCTCGCAGCGCCGTGATCGTGGAAATAATATTCCCGGCCTCATTACGGGCTGGAATCACAACAGATAACTTCAAGGTAACCGACCTTGCTATTGCTAACATTCGAGCATAAACCGACCGCTATTGTAAACTATCTAGCGGGTGTTTGCAGCTTAATTGCGCATAGTTGGGGCAATTATGGGCTTGTTTCTGTGATCCGTTGGCCTTTAATATGGAAGTGGGAATGTCATTAAATATTGAATAAAGGATGTTTGGATGTTTAACAGGCAATGGCTATATCTGTTAGCTGTGATGGCCTTGACAGCGTGTGGTAATGCCACAAGCGCCTTCCCCTACGAGGCGCTACCCCCAACTGGTGACGCCCAGCGAGGCGAAACCCTTTATACACAGTCCGTTGGGAATATGCCTGCGTGTGTCGGGTGCCATATCGCTGGTGCTGCTGGTGCGCCTAGCTTAGTAGACCTGGACGCTTACGCCCAAGCCGCCGCCGAACGTGTCTCCGGCCAGAGCGCCCGCGAATATACGTTTTACGCCATTGTCGAACCAGGGCAATATATTGTAGAGGGTTATGGTAATGCGATGTACAATCGCTACGACGAAAATCTCAACCCGCAGCAAGTTGCAGACCTCATCGCGTATTTGTTGGGGGAGTAGGGGGAAGGAGCGTTCCGACACTTGCCAGAACGCCCGCCTATGTTGTTAAGCCAATGTGCCGACGTTATTCAAGTCCTCAAAAGCCTGTGTTAGCCGTTCCCGGAACGTATCTTCCGCTTTGCGTAACCAGGCTCGCGGGTCGTACTTCTTCTTATTCGGGATGTCTGGTCCTTCCGGGTTACCAATTTGCGCTTGCAGGTACCCCCGGTTATCGGCCTCGTATTGGCGCACACCATCCCAGAACGCCCACTGGAGGTCGGTATCAATGTTCATCTTGACCACACCATAACCGATAGCCTCCCGGATTTCCTCCACACTGGAGCCAGACCCACCATGAAAGATAAAGTTGATCGGCTGGTTGCTTGCTGTGCCGAATTTTTCGTGGATGTAATCTTGCGATTCTTTCAAGATTTTCGGGCGTAGCTGCACGTTCCCCGGTTTGTACACCCCATGTACATTTCCGAACGCTGCCGCCACCGTGAACTTATCGCTGACTTCCATGAGTTGCTCGTAGGCGTAGGCCACTTCTTCCGGTTGGGTGTATAAGCGTGAGGCGTCAACGTCGGTGTTATCAACGCCGTCTTCTTCGCCACCTGTTACGCCCAGTTCGATCTCTAGTGTCATTCCGATCTTGCTCATGCGCTCCAGGTAACGCTTGCAGGTTTCGATGTTTTCTTCTAATGGTTCTTCGGAGAGGTCGATCATGTGAGAGCTAAATAGTGGGATACCATGCGCTTTATAGAATTCCTCTCCGGCGTCTAACAGGCCATCTATCCAGGGGAGCAGCTTTTTCGCACAGTGATCGGTGTGCAGCAAGACGACCGTCCCATATTTTGCGGCGACCTCGTGAACGTGCATCGCCCCAGATTTAGCCCCTGCAATCGCGGCTTGCTCGTTGGTGTTATCCAGCCCTTTACCTGCGAAAAACTTCGCGCCACCGTTAGAGAACTGGATCATCACCGGCGAGTTGATGTCCCTGGCGGTTTCTAATACCGCATTGACTGTATTCGTCCCTACACAATTTGCACCGGGTAACGCAAATCCTTTCTCTTTGGCGAAGGCAAAAAGTGCCTGGACCGTATCGCCTGTCACGACACCGGGGGCAAAGGTTGTTGTGTTTGTCATATAGACCGTTCCTTTTCTGTTTCTGTCATCATTAACCGATACGTTTATTCTAACAGATAAGGTGAGCCTTACGCAGTAGGTGACGGTAAATATAACGAAAAGCCGGTTCTTCAACACGCCGCGAGGCTACGCCCCCCCCCATTATCACCCAGGCGATTTACTACTGGCGTTCGCCAATGGTAACCGTGACCTCTTGCACCGCACCCCCTCGGATAAGTTTTAGCGTTGCTTGCGTCCCAACAATGGAGCCACTCAGCAGCGCCAGCAGTTGTTCCATGCTGCGGGTAGGGGTGTCGTCTAGCTGGATGATAACATCGCCCTGTAAAACGCCCGCTTCTGCGGCAGGCGACCCCGTTTCGACGTTGGCGACCAATAACCCGCTTGTCTGATCAACTGACTCGGCGGTGCTTTCTTGTAAGTGGACTGTCTGCGCGGTGATCCCCAAATACCCGCGCTTGATGTGACCGTGTTCGAGCAAGGCTTCTGCCACCCGTTGCACCGTTTCGGTCGGGACGGTAATCGACGTGCCACGCATCAATGCCGATGTGTTCAAGCCGAGAATCGCACCATCTGCCCCGACCAACGGCCCCCCAGAAAAGCCCGGATACATGACGACATCGGTTTGTAGGTAGCGGTCGATCTTGCCGCCACTGCCAGATTGCCACGCTTGGCCCAGCGCACTAATCACACCGAGAGTCGCCTGCATTGCCCGGCCCGGACGCCCCAAAGCCAGCACCAGATGCCCAACGGCGGCTTGGTCGGTTTGCGCCCAGTTGGGTGTCGCTAGCTCGGTTGTATCCACTTTGAGAACGGCTAAATCGGTTGATGGGTCGCGCCCAACCAGCGTCGCGCTGAGTTGATTATGATCCGGTAGGGTAACGTGTATGTTCTCGTCCCGCGTGACGCCATGATGTGAGGTGACGATCACGCCGTCCGCGCTCATGACGATCCCAGTTGCACCGAGCCGCCGCCGTGCATCCACCCGAACGACGCTTGCGCCTGTGGTTTCGACCAGGGTTGCCATTTCATCGGATAAAGTTTTGAGTGCAGCCATCTTGATGATCTCCTGTTAGGTTATTTGCCTGTTTGCATTTATCATTGCATAGGTTTTGGGGGGGCGCATCTGCCGTTACGGTGGGGGCGGCCTGTGCTTTCGGGGTGGGGGGACCCTATGCTTTTGAGGGGGGCGGGGTGCCGGTTTTCACGAGGTGGTCGGCTAGCTCGGTTGTGACCTGGGCGAAGGTTTGCGGTGTTTCGATCATCGGGAAGTGATCCCAATCTGGGATAATGCGGATTGTATGTGTTGGGACTAAGACGCGGTAGTCGTCTAGCTGGTTAACAGATAGCACCTTCTCACGCTCCCCCCATAACAGCACTGCCGGGACGGATGCTGGCTTTAACCCGGCGAACCAGTCCGCTGTGATAATGTTGAACATCTGCCCGAACACATCGCAGCGCCCGTACTCGTCAAAGAAACGGTTGATGTACGCATCCGGGATGGGGTGCGAGAACAGCAATCGTCGCAACACGGGCCGCGTGATTGGTGAGGCGAATACCGCTTGTCCGAGTGCTGTCATGCCAGGGAGCGCCATCAATTGTGGGAATAACCGGGTATTTAGCCGTGTGCCGACGGGGGCGTGTAGGATGACACCCTGTAGCGCGTCGGTGTGATGTTGCAGGTACTCTAGCACGATTGCCCCACCGATGCCGGTACCGAGCAGGACACGCGGCCCCGGTTGCGCTTGGATATGATCGTGCAGGCGATGGGCGTAATCGGTGACGGTTTGCAAGGTTGGGTCTGGCGGTTCCCCGGCGAACCCTGGCAAGGTCGGGGCGGAGAAGCGAATGCGGGCCGGGTAGTACGGGCGGCTGCGCTCGAACCTGAAGCCGCCGCCCCCGTTACCGTGTAATGCGATCAGGGAATAATTGCTCATGGCTCGGTTAAGATAGCGGGTGAGTCGTCAGCGCATCTAGCCGGGCCCGGACCAGTGGCGCGAACCCGCGAAAATCGTCTGGTGTGTCGCCGCGTAGTACCAGTTGATCGACCGTATCTTCGTGGATTGTTTCGCCGTCGTAATAGCAGACCGTGATCGGTCCGTCCGCATCAACCTTAAATTCGACAAAGGGTTGATCTGGGGCTAGCCCATATTCTAATGCCCGCGAGAGCATAAACCCCTGGAGCGATTGCCCGGCCCGTAGCGTGATTGGGTAATCGGAATCTGCATTATATTTGGCATAGAAGATGAACTCATAGATCGGTTTGAGCCAGTCGGCCCCCAGGATGATGATATTCATTGCGAAAAAGGTTTCGGCTGTATTCCAGGTTTCGCGGAAAGTCTCAATCCGTTGCTCGTTGTCCATCGTATCGCCTCCATAGTTGCGCTTGATCGGATTGTGACACAGGGCCGGGTTTTGCGCAATTTCCTGTCATTGCGGGGTGCAATTGGATTGGGAGGCGATAGTTCGCGCTAGGTTCAAACCCGCCGCGATAACAGAAAACTGGAGCGATACAGGCAAGCGTTTAATAGCGTGGAAGAAAAAACTATTGTTATCTCGTAACTACTCAGGTATGTATTAGGATATCGTCGGGTTTCACCCCACAGCCCACCCCTTTTTCCAGACAAGGTGGACAAAAAGCGTCCATTTTGTCATCCAAGATGAAGGTTTAGAAAATTTTCACAGCTAAAGTTTTGGTCAATCTTTTGCAAAAGATTGTGGGGGTTCGGGGGTGAAGCCCCTGAGCAGTTACATTATCTCTGTCAATTTGCTAAACTCGAACCATCATTTGTCATAGGATGCGATATGTCATCAGTCCCCGTGATCTACATTGGCTCCACTGGGAGAAGCGGCTCCACGTTACTTAGCCTATTACTGAACGAACATCCAGCTACCGTTGCCGTTGGGGAAGTCGTGAATATGTTAAAAGCAGACTTTAACCGGGATGAATTATGTACTTGTGGTCAGCCTTTTCGGGATTGCCCTTTCTGGACAGCGGCATTGGGTCGCTTCGAGGTAAAGGCTGGTGTTTCCTTCAAGGCACTGCAACACGCTCACCAACAGATTGCACGCTACCGACATTGGCCCAAGTCGGTGATTTTGAAGGATGCGACTCGCCGCTATCAGCAGCAACTCGCGCATTTGTACCGCGCCATCTACCAAGCCAGCGACAACAAGATTATTGTGGATTCTAGCAAAGGACCGTTGCACGCTCACCTGCTGCGATCTACACCGTCTATTGATATGACTCTGCTACATTTCATCCGAGATAGCCGCGCTTATGCCTACTCGATGCGACGCTGGAAACGTCGGCCAGAAATGCCCTGGACCCAAGCCTACATGCCACGCCAGTCGAGTATCGTTAGCGCGTTGGCTTGGGTTGCTGTGAATTTTCTGCTAGAGGCACTCCAACCGGACACACGTTTTCGTTATGAAGTTCTCGCTACCGACCCGACACAGGCATTGAGATGTATCTTGGCGGACCTGAATTTGCCCATCATCCCCGCCGAAGACCTGCTAACAGTGACCGCCGAAAATCATATGATCCGCGGAAACCCGATGCGCTTTCAAGAGCAACCGCTTCGCATTCGCCTGGACCATGCCTGGGAGACCCATCCCAACTGGCAAACGGAACTGGTCAAGTGGGTTACGCTGCCTCTGTTGAAACATTATGGTTATCTTTAGCGCATCATAACGATATTTTGTGACAATCCTCACCCAAAATACTTTATTTGATAACTGTAAACAGGTTAACTTTTCACTTTAGACTAAAAACGTTAGTGTAAAAGTGAAAGGGATACACCCATGAATGAATTTACAATCGGGCTGGCACTTTATGACTTTTTGCCCACAATTTTTACAGGTATCGGTTTATTTTTCATCGCGCAGATGGTCCGCGAGGCCGACCCGCGTAACGCATGGTTGGTTACGGTTGGCGGCAGCATGATCGTTGCCGGTGGGCTGATGAAGGCCACTTGGAAGCTGCTCATGGCGGTCAACGGGACTGATGTTGTCTGGCTGAGCCAATCACTTTTCTTGTTGATGGCCCCTGGGTTCTTGTTTGTGACGGCGGCTGTGTGGGGTGCGATGCACGCCACGAGTGGCAAGCCCGTTCCGTTGTGGTTGCCAGGTGTGCCCGTGGTTTTCGCCGTTTTGACGTTGGTTGTGGCGGATGTACGGGTGTTGGTTATGGAGATTGAACGCGGCTGGTTCCTACCGTTTTTGATGTTAGCGACTGTCTCTAATCTGTTTTTAGCGGGGATGTTGATCACAGGGGCGGCGCGGCGTAAGCAGTGGCTCGCGGCGGGGCTACTATTTGTGAATATTGGGATGGTGTTCGCGTTGCAACCCCTGGCGGCAATGGATGATATGAGCATCACCATGCACTGGATCGAACAATCGCTGACGGTTGGCGGCGCGGCAGCCTTCGCGATGGGCGCTTACCTGATGCTTGACGTGATGTCCGAAGAACTCCAAGAATTGCGGCTCCAGGCGGCGTAATGGTATCGCAAGGGGTGGCGGGTACAGCGTCCTTGAGCTGTGAAAACACGACTTTGCAATAGCCCTAACCTGTTTTTACAACGGCTGACGGGTACGATAGCGCCTTAGTTGTGTAATCAATGGTTTGGACGCGGCCCGCACCCCACGCACACCTGCACCCAAGACGCGCACTGGGGCCTCTGGCAGAGGCGGCTGCTGGATGGGATAAGCCGCTAACCCAGCCTCCACTAGAACGGCGTTGGCTGCCGCGATCCCGGTGGTGCTGGCGCGTTCCATCCATAATGACGGAGTATTGTACCCAACCCAATCGCCACAGGCATACAACCCGTCCCAGGGCGTTTGAACGTGCAGCATCGCCTCAGTCATCACCCGGAAAGCGGTATGCACCTTACTATTGCGCCGGATAGCCCCGTAAACCCAGTGACCTTTTAGTTCTGGGAAGGCTCGGTGAACCTCGTTAAGCGCCGTCGCCATAAAGTAGCGGTCGGGCTGGTTGAGATCGTCATCGTTTTTGTAAAAATGTAGTTCGATGGCGCTGCCGCCTTGGTCGGCCCAGGTTGCGAATTCGCGGTGGATGCGATGCAGCCAGAAATAGTTATCTGGCACAAAATCCCCAGTGAACATGCCTGATGGGGCGGTGTGTTGCGGTTGGGCGTCGAACCATAGCCGAACGGTCAGGTTTCTGATTACTGGCGGGAAGGGGATGTTCTGCGCTTGTGATCGGGTGGGGTCTGATGTTGTTAGGATCGTACGGGCCGCCGATGGCTGCACCGCCAGGATTACCCGTGGCGCGTCGGCATAGGCTGGTGTGCCGTCGGCGCTACGCATAAGGACGCGCCATCCGTCCGCAGTCCGGCTGAGTCGGTAGACAGTCTGCCCGGTGCAGATGTCCCCACCTCGCGCCCGGATCGACGCTGCCATCGGCCCGATATAGGCGGTGGCGCTGTTGGCCGGGAAGAAGTGCGGGTGCCAGCTATTGCGTCGTAACATGGTGTAGAAGCGCAGCGCCGCGATCAGCCCGGTTAGGGTGATCTGCTCGTCTGGGGCGGCTAGCATGTTCCGGGCGACGCCCTCAATCGTGGCGCGGAGGTTGGGCGTCCACAGCCGGAAGTAATCATCCAGCGTAAAGCCGGGCAACGCGGATTTTTCCTCAAGTGGGTCGTATCCCACTGTCCACAAGATGCTAAACAGCAACCCGCCCGTACTCAGGAAGTCTAGCGGGGTGATCCCTCCCCAGAAGCGCGGACGCAGCAGCAAGTTCATGTAGTGGAACGGGGCCGGTAGCAGCTTAGATCGCACCGCCGAACCAGCTTCGACCGCCCATACGCGCTCCCCCCACCGATTGATCCACACTTCCCCCTCACTTGCGACCGGGTGCAGCGCCTCATCTGCGATAAACCGTGCGATGGTCGCCCGCATATTGGCGTAGCCGCCCCATAGCGCATGAATCCCATGTTCGGATGGGAACGCCCACGCTTGCCCGTTGTGGGTAAACGACTCTGGCTCGCCACCCGCTAGCCGACCGCCAAGCCAGCTTTGATTCGCTTCCAGCAATAGCGGGTGCAGGCCACTTTCGGCAAGATGGGCGGCGGCAGTCAGGCCAGCGACCCCGCCGCCGATTACGATGACATCCGGCATCGCGCTATCGGATGCGCTCGACCCGGCTACAGGCGTCATCAAGCGCGGTCTGTGGGGCCTTGCCGCCGGTCAGCGCGGCGTGAATTTCGTCCTGGATGATGGCGGAAAGCTGGCTGTAGCTGGTACTTTGTGGGCGCGGTGCTGCCGATGGTAACACCGCCGCGATCAGGTCGCTGTTGGGGTTGGCCTCGGCAACTTCTGGGTCATCGTATAAACCGTCATAATATTGAACCGGTCCCCACGCCATCGCGAAGCCCTTTTGTACTTCCAGGCTAGCGATCACCTCCATGACGGTTCGCGTTGCTTCTGGTGTGTCCGTGAATGGGTTCATGGCGAAGGCAAAGCCGCCGGTGGCCCCGGATGATGTCCCGGTAGGTTGGGCCGGGTTTGCCGTGAAGCCCCACATCCCACTGATAGCTGAGCGTTCCGGGTCGTCTAGCCAGGTGACAATATCCTGGTTGTGGCGCAAAAAGATCGCGTTGCCCTCGACAAAGCGCACTCGTGCCTCGGTTGCGTTCCAGGCGGTAACTTGCTCCGGGGTGATGCCGGTGTCGATCAGGTCCGTCATATAGGTGAGTGCGTTTATGCCGGCGTCGCTGTTCATGGTGCATTGGCCTTCCGCATCGAAGAACGCCCCCCCGAACCCACGGAAGAACTCGGTCCATACTTGCACCAGGGCTTCTTCTTTAGCAGCCGGGAATAGGAACCCGGTCAAGTCCGGGTTATCGGCTGTGATCGTCTCGACTTGTTCTAGTAGTTCGTCGTAGCTAGCCGGCGGCTCGAACCCGTATGCTTCCAACAGGTCCGCTCGATAAAACAAGCCGCCGACGCTCCCCCAGAATGGCACACCCAGTCGATCTCCCTCGTAGCTGAATACGTCTAACCCCGCCTCAACAAAATTTTCGTCTAGTGCTGGGATGTCATCCCCTAACGGAACCGCCCAACCTGCCCGCCCAAACTCCAGCACCCAGGGGGAGTCCATGCCGTAGATGTCGATCTCACCGTCCTGTGAGGTCATCCAGACGACAATCGCATCTCGGAAGCCCTCAATCGAATCGGGCGCGACGAAAAATTCGATTTCAATCGAAGGGTCACGCTCCGCGACGGCCTGCCGGATTACCTCTAGAGGGGGCGGTCCATCACCAAATGATTGTTCTAAGAAGCTGAGATAGGCGAGTGTGACGGTGGTTGGTTGCTCGTCCTGGCTCATCACCGGGGCAACCGACAGCATTAACGCGACGATCATCACAATGTAAACGCGGTAGTTGGAGAATGGCATCGTATTCATTCCTTTATATAGTAGCTATTTATCGAAACAAAAAGGTTCTGAATTGGGTCGGTGGGAGATCAAAGCGGCTGACACATCAGATCGGCTATCGTTTGGCGCGTGTTGGCGGTGGTCGCGTGGTTGCCGTGTAGTGATTTGCCAAACTGTACGCGCACATGCGTATCACTGTAACGCGGTTGGATGATCTGTAAGGTTGCTGCCACGTAATCCCGCGCCGCCCGATCTTGATACAACCGTGCCAGCAGATGACGTTGGGCCGATTCCGAGATGACGCCGCGTACCACCGCCGGAATAATCACGACATCCGGGACGTATCGCGCCAACACATCCAGGCTGGCGGACCACCCGCCCAAACTGTGCAGCGCCTTGGTTGGGTATAGCGCCGGGTCCGGCTCGATTTCACCGCGTGGGAACGTCAGCAACGCCCCGCCTGCTTGCAAGTGTTGGATCGCATGGCGTAAGGTGGATAACGCGGTATCGTCCCCTACAAATATAAGTTGTTGCCGGACATGCGGTAAAAGCTGGAGCAGCTTACGAGTTTTGGCAATTGGGCGCACATCGACGCGGGGGAGTTGGTCGTATACCGCCATCATATCGACAATGCCGGGATGATTACTGGCGATGATCACCGGGCCATCCGCCGGGACGTGAGCGATACCCGTTACCGTAAGCGACCGGGTATACTCGCGTACTAACCAACGCGACGCTTCCCGGAGCGTGTCGTGTTGCGCGGTGAGCGCATCGAACCTGAGCGCCGTGCGTGTGACGTGGTGCGCGGGGGTTTGTAGTAACACGTTTAGGCCGGCACGTAATACCGGGTGGGGCAGGTTAAAGGCTTCCGAGAGCATCTCTAGCCCGTGTTGGTAGAGTTGTTGGTAGCTGTCGTCAGTTATCGCATGCTGTTGTATCGTTTGTTGCCGGATCATGATCGGAATCTATTCGGTGTGAACGTTTGTTAACATTGTTCCTTATAGTGCTACCTATATGCAAGTTTATGAGCGTTCTAGGCTATCACTGTTCTAGGAATGTTCATCATGGTGTCATAAACAGCGGTGGTCCATGCAAACCGGTGGATGTAGAGCAAGAAACCCCGTCGGAGTAGCGGTTCGATGTGAAGCATTTTGAATGTCACATAAAACGTAGCGTAACTGCTCAGGTGAAGATATGATACGCCTATGGATAGCAAGCTACACACATGAGGAAAACCGCTGATGGTTGAAATTTGTGCAGAATCTTCGCGGCAAGCTGGCGAGCCTATCGCCGCGACCGCGCCCCAACAGGATGCTTATCTGTTGTTGGAATACCGCGAGCAATGGCAGCCCAAAGCAGCAAAACCTGGGAATAACACCCTAACGAATGCGGTTTCTGAGCATCTTTATGCAGAGATTCGGGCGAGTGGGCGGTCGGTCAAGCCGTTGTTCATCCGTCAGCAGGGCCGCACTTCGGGCGCGTTGACAGCGTTTGTCGCCTTGGTGACGGAGCAGGACCCTGTGGTTTATCGCTTAGACCTGGCATCTTACGATGATCTGCTGACGGTCCCCTTAAAAGAAATGTTACGCGCAGAGCGCACCGCTGGGCACCTTCAAACAGAACCGATCTACGCGGTATGTACGCATAAAGAGCGTGACCGGGCCTGTGGCAAATACGGTTGGTCGGTTTATCAGGCACTACACGATCACGCTGCGGGCCGGGTGTGGCAATCTACCCATTTAGGCGGACATCGCTTCGCCGGGACGCTGCTCGCTTTGCCGAGTGGGGCACTCTATGGTCACTTAGACCCGGACGATGTGCCAGCCTTGGCGCAAGCGGAGGAAAACGGGCGGCTATTCTTGCCCCGCTTGCGTGGGCGAGTGTGTTATCGCAAACCGGAGCAAGCCGCCGCGATTGCCTTACACCAACACACACAGGCCGATCAGTGGGATGTGTTTCGCTGGTCTCACACGGAGCAGCCGCAAGAAAACCAGTGGCATATTCGTTTTGATGCGATGGGCGAGCAATACTTGATGGATGTCAAACTAGAAAAGTTCGGCACCCCCGTTTATACCAGCACGGGCGATACCGAACCGTCTGACATTGAGATTCACACCGCGCAGGTGATAGCCGATTAGCGGCTGCCCACGCGGGTGAATAGCTGCCACAGGCGCGGTGTGTCGTCTTCGGTGATATTTCCTTCTTCTACCGCATTGCTCAGGGTGTCCTCCACTTCATCGAGGCGGCTGCCGTCTAATGTGCCAGTGATGGTGATGTCGGTATCCGTGACGACCACGCTATTGATGACGCCATCCACGCGGCCCCGCAGGTAGTTGCGCCATGATGACAGGATGCGGTTATTGATTTGTTCGATTAACTCGTCGGGCGCGTTGCTACCATTGACGGTCGCGATGTCGTTGACTTGCCAGTAAACACGCCCGCCCTCAACATACGGGGCCAGCGTCGATATGACATCAACGCTACTTGATCGGCGGGTGTAGGTGTAGGAAATTTGCACTTGCCCATTTTGTAGGTCTACGAACACATTGCTTACACTTCCCCGGAATGGGTTATCCACACGGTAGGCGCTATTCACTTCGGCTTCGGTGTAGGTCCGGCTGACATCTTGCTGGGCCATAACAGGCATAGCAGACAATATAACCGCTGCGATCAGAGTAAGGGCATACTTTTTCATGGGTTACATACACTCCATATGTATCTTATTTGCAGATACCTTTACCTTGCCAACAAATTATTTTGAAAGTGTATGCCCTGACCTGGAAATTGTAACTTGTGTGTAAACTATACGTCTAAAACCTGACTAAGCACCCACAGTAAGATCAGCCCACGTAGCGACCAGGCGATAGTACGGACCCAATTCCATAGCACGAGCTGGCGGTGAACGTCCACATCGAAGCTATACGATAGCGCGTTATGTTGCGGCACATTGATGAACACCGTCACGCCCCAGATGACCACCACCAACCCCAGCCCTACGCCCAGCAACCATAATGGGACGTTATCCGGTGGGCTGACCATCAGTAGTATCGCAGTGATCGCCTCTAAGAACATCATCGGCCCAACGACCAGCGTGACCAGGTTCACATGGGCCACTTCATAGTTTGGGAAGGCGTCTGGGTTGATGCGTGTGTACAGCGGATAATGGACAACCTGAACAAACCAGATGATCCCGATCATGATCAAGGTGGCTGCTAGGTGGCTAATCAGTACGAGGGCCATATTGGGGTTTGTTCCTGTTTTGCGGTGTGTAGTCATTGTTATCCAACCGTTTCATTTTAACTGACGAATACTGTCAGGCAAGATGTTCTAGTAACGTATCGGCGGCGGCAAGGCCACTCAGTACGGCCCCTTCTATCCGTGCGCCATTGAAGGCGTCCCCGGCGAAAGCGAGGAGGGCGGGTTGTGCTGTGAACAGGGTTTTTTCTGGGTGAAGCGTGATCGGTTGGCTGTAGCGCCAGCGTTGTATCTGATAGTCGATCACGTTGGCTGGGCCGATGACATCGCGTGCGGCGTCGATGAGTGTGGCTGCGATCTGGTCGGGATCGTCGTTGTAGTGGTCGCGGGTGAAAGTTGGCCCGGCGTGGATGGTAACGGTAGGGGTATCGGAGATGCCTTTTTGTTGGTTGTCCGCAATCCATGAGATCGGCTCGCCGGGCATGAAGACCCCCCCCGGCGCTGGCACAGCGGATGCGCTTTCTAGTGTGGCAAGCACGGCGAAACATGGGTTGTACTCGATGTGTTGTAGGGCGCTGACGACATCTGCTGGGAGTGCTACGCCGGCTAACAAGGCTAAGCTCTGTTCGGCGGGTGGGGTGAGTAGCAGTGAGCGCCCGCGAACGATGCGTGTTTCGTCGGTGCGGGTGTCCGTCGCATAGACGCGCCAGTCATCTGGCCCGGCCTCTAAAGCGGTAACGCGGGTGTTGGTATGAACGTCAAGCGGGGCAGATAACGCTTTCGCCATAGCGGTCATGCCATCGGCCCCACGATACCTGGGATGTTCACCACCGGGGGGCGTGCCGTCTGCTTTGGGGAAGCCGTGCCCCCACACCCGAATGACCGAATCCGCTAGCCAGCCATCTACCATCGTTTGGAAGCGTGCATCTCTAACGGTGAAATACTGTGCGCCGTGGTCGAAGCGCCCGCCATCGAAGCGGCGGGTTGCCGTCCGCCCACCGACACTGCGCCCCTTGTCTAACACGATGACACGCTGGTTGTTTTGGTTGAGGTGGCTTGCGGCTGTTAGCCCGGCCATCCCTGCACCGATGATCACGCAATCTTTTTGCTGCTGCATGTTAAGCTCCAGTATGTATATAATTATCGGAACTATATTTGATCCGCCTGAGCTAACGATGAGGTCTGGGCACAGTATTTGCTGAAAAAGCCAAGGCTTGCAGCCGTTTGGTTTAAGCGTGATAGGTAAAGACTCAGGTAGAGATTAGCATATTGTGGGGTTTCCCCCACACGCCACCACTTTTTCCAGAAAAAGTGTAACTGCTCAGCTTGTCCCCCACCCCGGCGCTAAAGCGCCACCCCTCCCCCACTATCCGGGAGGGAGGGGTTTAGGTGGTACATAATTGTTCCCCTTCCCCCTTTATGGGGATAAGGGGCTAGGGGATGGGGGTATTCAGGCGAGTACCTGAGTCGTTGAGGCTGGGGGCTTTTGCGGTTTCAATTGTAGGGGGGGTCATATACAATCATCGCGTTTTCTGGGGATTGCACAACAGACGTATTTAAAGAGGGTACATGCGAAAGGTCTACATATTGGACGTTGGCGTCCACGCCCAACCGTTCGAGGCGGCGGCAAACCGCATCATAGAATGGTCACAGGCGGATACCCCGCGTTATGTGTGTACTTGCCCGGTGTACACGCTGATGATCGCCCAGGAAATGCCCGCTGTTCGCGCCGCCTTAGATGCTGCTGATATGGTGAGCGCCGATGGGATGCCGGTGGTATGGATGCAGCGGTATCATGGCGCGTTGGAGGCGGAACGGTGTTTTGGGCCGGGTTTGATGCGGGCTGTTGCCGAACTTAGCGCGGGGACTGGCTTACGCCATTACTTATGGGGTGGGCAAAGTGGTGTGCCAGAACAATTGCAAGCCTCGCTGCGTCGTGAATATGGGGATGTGAACGTGGTGGGGTGGTTCTCACCACCGTTTGAAGAGGTGGGCACGCCACCCAGACAAGAATACATCGAGCGTATCAACGCTGCCAAACCGGATATTGTCTGGGTCGGGTTGGGGTCGCCTAAGCAAGATATATGGATGCACATGTACCGCGAGCATCTGAACGCCCCGGTATTGATCGGGGTGGGGGCTGCTTTCGATTTTCTCAGTGGGCGTAAGCGCCAAGCCCCCAAATGGCTTGGGGATGTGGGCCTGGAATGGTCGTTCCGGTTGTTACAAGAACCGCGTCGGTTGGCACGCCGGTATCTGAAGTATAATACGCTGTTTGTCTGGCGGGTTTTACGAGAAGAATTGATCTAGCGATTTTTTCTCGTTTGTAGGTAACTGCTCAGGGGCTTTACACCTGAACCCTCACTAGCTTTTGCAAAAGTTTGACCCAAACTTTAGCTGTGAAAATCTTCTAAACCTTCATCTTGGATGACAAAGCAGACGCTTTTTGTCCACTTTTTCTGGAAAAAGTGGTGGCGTGTGGGGGGGAACCCCACGATATTCTAATCTCTACCTGAGTCGTCACGTTTGTAGATTCTAACCCCCATAGCCGATTGCTTGGCTTAACATCGTGTAACAATTAAGCTATCATAGCCATTAACTTTCAGTGTTGCGGGGTAACATCATGACCACCAATTCTTCACAGGATGATCGCTTCAACCGGGTGCTAACTCACCTACAAAGCGAAGATGCGCAACTGCGTAAGCGGGCGATCAATTGGCTAGCAAAATCTGGACGAAACGAAGCCTTGCGTCCGTTGGAGTGGACCGCACAGAGCGACCCAGACCCGACCGTGCGGCATAGTGCCCAGCTTGCTATTGATATGATCAACAGTGATAAGGCACAGGTGGCTAGTTCTAACCAGGCCAGGCAGACGGTACAGACGCCGGTAGTTCGCCCAGACCAACCCGCAACCGGCGAAACTACGCCCAGTTCTATGAAAGACTTACGGCGTGGCACAGGGCTACTACGCCCGCCAACCGAACCGAAGCGCGATCCAAAACCGGCTAACCGCCGCCCACCAACCGCGCCGCGCCGCCCTTCCTCGTCACAGCCCGGCCAGACACAGGTGCTACGCCCACCAACCGAACCAAGACGGACTACCGATGCAACCAAACCCGATACAGACGCCTCTCGTAAAACCTTGTTGGCGCGTGTGGCGCAGATGTCCGAAGAAAACCCCGCCTCACAGACCAAGCCGACTTCGCCTAAGCCCCAATTAAAAGGAAATTACTTTCGCTCTAAAGATGAAGAACTAGCAACGGTTATTGAGAACTACGCGATTTATGATTATAGCGATCCGGACGCGCCGGATTATGTCAGCCGAGAAAATTATGAAAAAGCCCAAGAACTGATAGCGCAGGCACACAATCAGTACATCCACAAAGAACCCTATGATGAAGTTATCGAAACGATCGTAGCGGCTTTGCGACATGACCCGCATGTGAAAGACCTCGACAGCGTGAAAGAAATGGCGATAGGGATTACAAAATTACCAGAGTTGCAGGCTATACAAATTCTGGTGGATGATACGAAACGCTCCCAATACCTTGCTCGGCGGCTTAAACAAGCCCGTTATGGTATTCGGGTGTATTCGACATGGGCGCAAGTGGGCTTGAGCATGTCCATTTTTGCGGTTGTCCAATTTGTGGGGATGGTCTCTTTACTGTTGATTCTATCTTATCGGGCACAGGTTTTGCTGGAACAGTTGCAAACGTCTAATGACCTTCGGCTCAATCCACAATCTGATCGGGCGGCAATGGCGCAAGCGTACATCGCATTTGCGGAACGACTGGCAGTTCAGAACATCTGGCTAGTTCTCATTTATAGCTTGGTAGTGGCGTTATCGTTGACTGCCTTGCTGCTGGTGGGGAATTACATTGCGCATTTTGTCGCACGTTGGTTGGAGGGGACCGCCACCGCCCCAGAAACCCATGTCAACTTAATGTGGGTGCCAGCTTGGGTGACGAGTATCATCTACATTACATCGCTGGTGGTGGTTATGGGCCTCTACCCAGAGCGATTCGGTGCCATTGGCGGCGTTCCCGAAGTGTTATTGGGGCTGTTCCGGTTTGCGCTGTTGTTCCCCGCGCTGATATTTGTTATTCAGCAGGTGAACCGAATCGGCTATACCCACGACCTGACAACCGGGCGTGCTGTTGGTGTGTTTATTCCTTATGGGATTGTGGTTTTAGGGGGTCTGTCAGTTGTACTGGTGTTGTTTCCCTTATTTTGATCGCTCGTGCCGTTCGCTTTGGGTTAAAACCGCCGCTACGAATTGTTCTGTAAACCTGTAGCTGGGGGAGTTATCACGCGGCGGGTGGCTTGCCCTTGCTTACGACGGCATAGGCCGCCATTATTGTCTCTAATAACAGAGACACACAGGAAATAAACTCTTGGCAAACAAAATACAGCGTATGGCGGCCCTGCAACGTCAGGTTGATCGCCTGACTGAGCGTATCCTGGTATACCAGCAGCAGGGAGATCGATTGTCTAATCTGCGGTTGGTTATTGTGGTGTTTTTGGGTGGGGCCACAGCCGTTTTGTTCACGTTGCAGGTGCTTTACGGCTGGGTGGCGCTGCTCGTCACAACGGGTATCTTCGTTGCCCTGGTCTTGGCCCACCGCCGATTACGAGCTAGCCAACGCGCCCACGAATACTGGCGCATTATCAAATCTGTTCATCTTGCCCGGATGCGGCTAGAGTGGGACGACATCCCCCTACCACCGGACCAGCCCACCACCCGCCATATGTTAGATGTTGACCTGGATTTGAAAAATTTGCATCAACTGGTAAACACGGCGGTTTCTCGTGGCGGTAGCGCCCGCTTACGCGAGTGGCTAACCCCCACCAACCCGGACCTGATGACGATCACTAACCGCCAGGCCCGCGTTAACGAATTGGTCGGGCGTTCGCTTTTTCGTGATAAGCTCACGCTCCGGGCGATGCTCGCAGCGGATGACATCCAACAAGGGGCCGAGGGGCAGACTCTTTTAACGTGGCTAGCGGATGATGACGCCCCCGGCGGTACGCGGAACTGGTTTTTCGTGTTGGCGATGCTTTCTGCTATAAACATTTCGCTATTGGTCCTGTATTTCGTTTTCGGGGTAGATGTCAGTGGGTGGCTATCGTTTGGGTTTTTGGTCTATGCGTTAGGGTTTGCATGGCAGTATCGGCGGGTGGTTGCCATTTTTGATGATGCTCTGACGATTGAGGCGGCCTTACGTCGGTTGCGGGCGGTGTTAGATCATGTAGAGGGGTGGCGATACGACCGTATGCCGGCGGTGGGGTCGCTGGTGGCCCCGTTGCTTGATCAGAAACCGTCTGGGCGGCTACGGGATGTCACGCGGATTTTGTCTGGGGCGAGTTTACGCGGTAACCCGATTTTCTGGTTAATGCTGAACGCGCTTATTCCCTGGGATTTTTATTTCGGGTGGCGTATGGAAGGGTTGAAAGACCATCTGCGCCAAGACCTGCCGCTGTGGTTAGATGTGTGGCACGAACTGGAGGCGTTATCTTCGCTGGCGACCTTCGCTTATCTGAACCCATCTTATACAGTGCCGCGTATCGGGGGGGAGTTGCCGGCTGTTTTCGATGCGGTTGAGATCGGGCACCCACTGATCCCGGATGAGGCGCGAGAAGTCAACAGCTTTACACTGCGCGATACCGGGGATATTGTGATTATCACGGGGTCTAATATGAGTGGGAAAAGTTCGTTTTTACGGACGCTCGGCGTAAATTTGTGTTTGGCTTACGCGGGGGGGCGGGTGTGTGCCACGGGGTTAGATGCGATGATCTTTCGGTTGTTTACGTCGATCCGTGTCACTGATTCGCTAGACGACGGCATTTCGTATTTTTATGCGGAAGTGCGCCGCCTGCGGGCGTTACTAGACGCGCTACGGGTAGAAGATGCGCCGCCGCTATTTTTCTTGATCGATGAAATCTTCCGGGGGACGAACAACCGCGAGCGTTTGATCGGTAGTCGGTCTTACATCCGCGCTTTGGCACAAGAAAACGGCGTCGGGTTAGTCGCCACTCACGATTTAGAGCTGGCAAAGCTGGAAGATGAAGACCCGCGTGTCCGCAATATGCACTTCCGTGAGGATGTGATCGATGGCGAAATGGTGTTCGACTATAAGTTACACCCCGGCCCCAGCCCAACAACAAATGCGTTGCGCATCATGGAAATGGAGGGTTTACCCGTAGAGCAATCTCCCTCCGAAGCATAACGATCTCAATCTGTCACTGCTCAGGGGTTTCACCCCCGAACCCCCACAAGCTTTTGCAAAAGCTTGACCAAAACTTTCACAAAAATCGTTGTGACAACTGTGGTAAAACCCCTCCCTTCCGCCGCTAAAGCGGCGATAGTGGGGGAGGGGTGGCGCTTTAGCGCCGGGGTGGGGGGGCAAGCTGAGCAGCTACGTCAAAATGCTGACAAAACCGCTGAATGCGTTATGATAGGGCACACCCAAATAGGATGCGTCTTTTATTAAGTTGATTCCAACTGAGGAGTTCTATTGTGAACAGAAACTTGTTGAGTGCCTTGCTTG